>DASPJX010000114.1:0-20379 GCA_035628395.1 Burkholderiaceae bacterium
TACGTGCGGTCGGCGGCCACCAGCGCGTCGACGGCCTGCGCGACCTTGCCCTCGGCGTAGAGCGAGGACTCGAGGAAGTAGGCGTCGAAGCGCACGCCGAAGGCCTGCAGGTCGAGGTCCTGCTCGTGGCGCAGGCACGCGACCGCGAACGCGCGGATCGCCTCGAGGTCCTCGGGGTCCCTCGCGCCGGTCACCGGCTCGACGCGCAGCGCCGACACCGTCTCGCCGGCCATGTAGGCGCGCGCTATGTCGGCGATGTAGTCGCCGCGGTAGCCGTCCTTCGGGAAGCGCTCGTCGCCGGGCTCGATGCCGCGCGCGCGCGCCTGCACCGACAGCGCGAGGTTCTGGATCTGCGCGCCGGCGTCGTTGTAGTAGAACTCGCGCTGCACCGACCAGCCGCCCGCCTCGAGCAGCGCGGCGATCGCGTCGCCGAGCGCCGCCTGCCGGCCGTGGCCGACGTGCAGCGGGCCGGTGGGGTTGGCCGACACGAACTCGACGAGCACCCGGCGCCCGGCGCCCGCGTCGTGGCGCCCGAAGCGCTCGCGCGACTCGAACACGCGGCGCACGACCTCGCGCTTGGCCGCGGGCGCGAGCCGCAGGTTGACGAAGCCCGGACCGGCGATCTCGGCCGACTCGAGCAGCGGCCCGGCCTCCGAGCCGAGCACCGCCTCGACGAGGGCCTGCGCGACCTCGCGCGGGTTGCGCTTCAGGGGCCGGGCGACCTGCAGGGCCAGGTTGCAGGCGAGGTCGCCGTGGTCGGCCTGCTTCGGACGCTCGAGCACGGCCTTCGCGCGCCCGACCGCCTCGACGGCCTGCGCATCGCCGCCGGCCTGCGCGAGGCGCGCCGCGGCGGCCTCGAAGGCGCTCGCGAGGCGCCGCTTCTGTTCGGATAACATGCCGCGCATTCTACTTGGCCGAGCCCCCGCCTCCCGGCGCCGCGCATCGGTCCGCGTCTCCGGAGTCGACATGCTCGAGCTCGACCACATCGTCATCGCCTGCGCCGACCTCGACCGCGGCGAGGCCTGGCTCCGCGAACGGCTCGGCGTGCCGCTCGCGGCGGGCGGGCGGCACGTCGGCTGGGGCACGCACAACCGGGTGCTCCAGCTCGGCGGCGGCGCGTACCTCGAGCTGATCGCCGCCGATCCGACGCAGCCCGAGCCGGCCTCGCCCCGCCCCTTCATGCTCGACGAGCCCGCGATGCGCGAACGGCTGCGCGAGGCCCCGGCGCTGGTGCACTGGCTGGTGCGCTCGGACGACCTCGATCGCGACCTGGCGGCGCTGCGCTACGCGCCCGGCCCGGCCTCGGCGATGACGCGCGGCGCGCTGCGCTGGCGGATCACGCTGCCCGCGGACGGCCGTCCCGCGGGCGACGGGCTGCTGCCATCGGTGATCGCCTGGGACGTGCCGCCCGGCGAGCGGCCGGCGGGACGGCTGCCCGAGGCGGGCGTCCGGCTCGCCGGCGTCTCGATCGAGGGGCCGGCCGCGACGCTCGAGCGCCGGCCGGCGGTCTCGGCACCGTTCCCGATCGAATGGATCGAGGCGGCGACGCCGCGGCTGCGCGCGCGGCTCGAGACGCCCGCCGGCTCCGTCACGATCGGCTGAGCCGCCCCGGGCGCGCGTCGGCCGCGGCCATCGCCGCGAGCGGCGGCGTCGCGATGCGGCGCATCGCGGCGACGGCACGCGCCGCGCCGCGGCGGATCGCCCGCGGGTCGCGCCAGGCGCGCTCGTGCGCCGCGTAGGCGACGGTCTGCACCGCGGGCTCGACCAGCGCGATCGCGCCGGCGACCCGGACATCCCCGGTCAGCGCCCAGGCGACGCCGAACGCGACGCCGAGGTGCATCGTCGCGTAGGTGGCGATCTTCACGGCGGTTCCTCCTTGAGGCGTGTTCGACGGCGTCATCGTGGCCGATGCCCGGGACAGCCGGCCAACGGGATTCATCGGGCGGCTCGATCGGTTTTCCCGATCGTATCGGATGCCGCCCCGGGATCTTCCGACGCGGGTCGTCCGTCCGCCCGTTCCCGGTTTCGGTCGACTCGTTCACCATTCGTTCGGGAGTCTCCCGTACGCGCCGCCTGCGCTCCCCGACGGTCCGCGTGTCGATCGCCGGACGCGGAGGCTCGATGCCGCACGAGGCCGTGTGCGGACCCGCTCCCAGGCTCGCCCGCGTCGCCGACGGCATCGGCCGCGACGGCGGGCATCGATCAACCGCCGCCCGCGCTGAGGCGCGTGCGCGAATGGCTGGACGCGAACCGATGACCCGACGCCCCGACACCCTCCCCGCCTGGCGCTTCGACGGCCGCGCGGTCGTCGTCACCGGCGCCGCGCGCGGCCTCGGCGCCGCGATCGCGCGCGGCTTCGCGCGTGCCGGCGCCCGCGTCGCCGCGCTCGATCTCGACGCCGGGGCGCTCGCCGCGTTCGCGGCCGAGGCGGGCGCGGACGGCGAGGCGCCCGCGTGCACGATCGCGGTCGACGTCGCCGACCACGACGCCGTCGATCGCGCGCTCGGGCGGGCGGTCGACGCGATCGGCGGGCTCGACGCGATGGTCGCGAACGCCGGCATCGGCATCCGCGGCCCGGCGCTCGACGTGCCCGCGGGCGACTTCGAGAAGGTCGTCGACGTGAACCTGAACGGGCTGTTCTTCTGCGACCGGCTCGCCGCGCGGCGGATGGCGGCCGGCGGCGCGATCGTCAACCTCGCCTCGGTCATGGGCCTGTCGGGCGGGATCTTCCCGAACGCGGCCTACCAGGCGAGCAAGGGCGCCGTGGTCAACCTGACGCGGGCGCTCGCGATCGAGTGGGCCGGGCGCGGCATCCGCGTGAACGCGGTCGCGCCGAACTACGTCGACACGCCCCTCACGCAGGCGATCTTCTCGGACGCCGACAAGCTCGCCGCGGTGATGACGCACACGCCGCTCGGCCGGCTGCCGACGCCGGAGGACGTGGCGCAGGCGGTGCTCTTCCTCGCGAGCGACGCGGCCGCGTCGATCACCGGCCACGTGCTCGCGGTCGACGGCGGCTACCTCGCGCGCTGAGCGCGGCGCGGGCGACGCGATGGTCTGGGACCCGGCGCAGTACCTGAAGTTCGCCGCGCCGCGGCTGCGTCCCGCGGCGGACCTGCTCGCGCGCGTGCCGCTCGACGCGCCGCGGGACGTCGTCGACCTGGGCTGCGGCGCCGGCAACGTCACGCGGCTGCTGCACGAGCGCTGGCCGCACGCGTCGATCACCGGCGTCGACGACTCCGCGGCGATGCTCGCGAGCGCGCGCGCCGCGCTGCCGCGGCTGCGGTGGGTCGAGCGCGGCATCGCCGACTGGACGCCCGACGCGCCGCCGGACCTGCTGTGGTCGAACGCCGCGCTGCACTGGCTGCCCGACCACGCGACGCTGTTCCCGCGCCTCGCCCGCGCGCTCGCGCCGGGCGGCGTGCTCGCGGTGCAGATGCCGCGCAACTTCGAGGCGCCCTCGCACGCGCTGGTCGGCGAGACGGTCCGCTCGGGACCGTGGCGCGCGCGGCTCGAGCCGCTGCTCGCGCCGCCGCCGGTGGCCGCGCCGGCCGCCTACCTCGACGCGCTCGCGCCGTTCGCGGCCGAGCTCGACGTCTGGGAGACCGAGTACCTGCAGCTGCTGGACGGCGAGGATCCGGTCAAGGAGTTCACGAAGGGCACCTTCCTGCGGCCCTTCCTCGACGCGATCGCCGACGAGGCCGAGCGCGCCGCCTTCGAGGCGGACTACGCCGCCCGGCTGCGCGTCGCGTACCCGCGCCGCGCCGACGGGCGCACGCCGTTCCCGTTCCGGCGACTCTTCCTCGTGATGCGCCGCGCCTGAGGCGCGCGGCCGCGCGGCGCGAGGCCGATCCCGCCGCTCAGGCGCGCGCGCGTCGGGCCGGGCCGATCGGCAGCGGCACGATCGTGACGCTCGCGCGTCCGGCCTCCACGTCGAGCAGCGCGACCGTCACCGGCAGCGAGAAGCGCCGCGGCCCGGCGCTGCCCGGGTTCACGTGCAGCCGGCCGTCGCGCTCGACGACGGAGGGCCGGTGCGAATGTCCGGCGACCACGACCGACGCGTCCGCGGGCGGAGGATGCCCGCGCAGGTCGGCCGCGTCGTGGATCACGTGCACGCGCACGCCCTCCGCGTCGAGCCCGGCCGCGTGCGGCAGCGCGTCGGCCCAGCCGTCCCGGTCGTTGTTGCCCCGCACCGCGACCACCGGGCCGATCCGCGCGAGCGCCTCGAGGATCGCGGAATCGCCGATGTCGCCGGCGTGGACGATCCGGTCGCAGCCCTGCAGCGCGTCCATCGCCTCGGGACGCAGCAGGCCGTGGGTGTCGGAGATCAGGCCGATCCGCATCGCCCGATGATACGGGCGGCGCGGGCGCGCCGATGGCCCCGCCGCCGGCAGGGCGGGTGCGGTCGACCTATACTGACCGGTTCCCCGATCGAACGGCCGTGCCCATGCTCCTCTCCTCCCGCCGCCGCCTCGCCGCCGCCCTCCCCCTTCTCGCCGCCCTCGCGCTCGGCGCGCCCGCGCTGCGGGCACAGCCGGTGCTGAAGGTCACCACCATTCCCGAGGAGGCGGCGAGCGAGCAGATCCGCAAGTTCGGCCCGCTCGTCAGGTACCTCGAGCGCAGGCTCGGGACGAAGGTGGAGTTCGTGCCGGTCAACGACTATCCGGCCGCCGTGGAGGCGCTGGTCAACAAGCAGGTCGACCTGGTCTGGTTCGGCGGCTTCACGCACGTCCAGGCGCGGATCCGCTCGGGCGGCAAGGTGATCCCGATCGCCCAGCGCGAGGAGGACACGCAGTTCCGCTCGGTGTTCATCGCGCAGAAGGACTCGGGCATCCGCACGCTCGCCGACCTGAAGGGCAGGCAGGTGAGCTTCGGGTCGCAGTCGAGCACCTCGGGCCACCTGATGCCGCGCAGCTTCCTGCTCGCCGCGGGCGTCGATCCCGACCGCGACTTCAAGCGCGTCGCGTTCTCGGGCGCCCACGACGCGACGATCGCCTCGGTCGTCAGCGGCCGCGTCGACGCCGCCGCGCTCGACATCACCGTCTGGCGCAAGTTCGTCGAGGAGCGCAAGGTCGACACCTCGAAGGTCGACGTGTTCCACACGACGCCGCCGTACTTCAACTACAACTGGTCGGTGCACGCGGACATGCCCGCGGCGCAGCGCGAGCGGATCACCGCCGCGCTGCTCGAGCTGTCGCCCGCCGATCCCGAGGGCAGGGAGATCCTCGCCCTCGCGCGCGCGACGCGGTACATCGCGACGAAGCCCGAGAACTACGCGGGCCTGGAGACGGCGGGCCGCAGCGCGGGGCTCATCAAGTGAACGCGGACGGCGCCGCGGCGGCCGGGGCGCGCATCGCGCTCGACGGCCTCGCCGCGCGCCATCCGGCCGCGCGCGCCGGCGCGCCGCCTGCGCTGCGGCCGCTGTCCGTCGCGGTCGCGCCGGGCGAGCAGGTGGCGGTGATCGGACCGTCCGGGGCGGGCAAGACGACGCTGCTGCACGCGCTCGGCTGCGCGCTGCGACCGGTGCAGGGCACGCTGCGCATCGACGGCACCGACCCGTGGTCGCTGCCGGTCGCCGCGCTGCACCGGCTGCGCGGCCGGCTGTTCCTCGCGCCGCAGGTGCCGCCGCTGCCGCCGCGCCAGCGGGTCGTGACCGCGGTGCTCGCGGGGCGGCTGCCCGCGCAGTCGCTGTGGGAGTCGCTGCGCTCGCTGGCGTATCCGACGGACATCGGCCGCGCCGAGGCGGCGCTCGCGCGCTTCGACCTCGCCGCGAAGCTCTGGGACCGCGTCGACCGGCTCTCCGGCGGCGAGCGCCAGCGCGTGAGCCTCGCGCGCGCGCTGCTGTCGCCGGCGTCGCTGTGGCTGGTCGACGAGCCGCTGTCGGCGCTCGACCCGACGCGCGCCGCGCAGGCGGTCGGGACGCTGACGGCCGCGGCGCGCGAGCGCGGCACCACGCTGGTCGTCACGCTCCACCAGGTCGAGGTCGCCGTCTCGCGCTTCCCGCGCGTGATCGGGCTGCGCGACGGCGCGCTCGCGTTCGACCTGCCGGCCCGGCAGGTGACGCGCGAGCGGCTCGCCGCGCTGTACGCGCAGCACGAGCACGAGCTCGCCGGCGGGCCGCCGCTCGAGGACCGCCCGCCGTCCGAGCCGCCGCCGCCGGCGGTGATGCACTGCCGCTGAGCCGTCGATGGCGGCCCGCGGCCTTCCGCTCGAGGCGCCCGCGCGGCGCGATCCCGCGTGGACGCGACGCGTGTCGTGGACGCTCGTCGCGCTGGTGCTGCTCGCCCCGGCGCTGGTCGCGGTCGAGTTCCGGCCCTGGATCCTGCTCGAGCCCGCGAACCTGAAGGTGACGCGGGCCTTCGTCGCCGACTTCTTCCCGCCGAAGCTCGAGCCCGCCTTCCTCGCGATGGTCGCGCGCGAGACCTGGCGCACGGTCGCGATCGCGACCGCCGGCATCGCGCTCGCGCTGGCGATCGCGATCCCGCTCACGCTGCTGTCGACCGGCGCGCTGTCGGTCTCGTCGCTGTCCGGACGGATGGGCGCGCTGCCCTCCGCGCTGCGCGGCGCGGTCCGCGGGCTGCTGATCGTGCTGCGCAGCGTGCCGGAGCTCGTGTGGGCGCTGGTGTTCGTGCGCGTGGTCGGCCTCGGACCGACGGCGGGCGTGCTCGCGATCGCGCTGACCTACGGCGGCATGCTCGGCAAGGTCTACGGCGACATCCTCGAGAGCGGCGAGCAGCACGCGACCGCCTCGCTGCTGCGCAACGGCTCGGGCCGCCTGCAGGCCTTCCTGTACGGGCTGCTGCCGCAGGGCGCGGCCGAGCTGACCAGCTACACCGTCTACCGCTGGGAGTGCGCGATCCGCTCGTCGGCGGTGCTCGGCTTCGTCGGCGCGGGCGGGCTCGGCCAGCAGATGGACACCTCGATGAAGATGTTCGCCGGCTCCGAGGTGGCGACGATGCTCGTCGTGTTCGTCGTGCTCGTCTGGCTCGCCGACGCGGCGAGCGCGTCGCTTCGCAGGTCGCTCGGATGAGCGCCCCGGCTTCGCGACCTTCGCAGGTCGCTCGGATGAGCGCCCTCGCTTCGCGACCTTCGCAGGTCGCTCGGATGAGCGCCCCGCATCGCGACCTACGCGGGTCGCTCCGATGAGCGCGCGGCCCGGTCCCGCGGCCAACGAGCCGTACCGCGTGCCGCCGCCGATGTGGCACGCGCGCTGCCGCGCCTGCTGGTTCGCCGCGGGCGTCGTCGCGCTCGTGGTCGCGAGCTTCTGGTCGCTCGACCTGCAGTGGGCGAGGTTCTTCTCGGCCGAGGCGATGGGCCGGATGGCGCGCTTCGTCGGCGAGCTGCTCGAGCCCTCGGGCGAGCCGCGCTTCCTGGGGCGGCTCGCGCTCGCCGCGCTCGAGACGCTCGCGATGTCGGCGGTCGGCACGCTGATCGCGGCGCTGCTCGGCTTCGCGCTCGCGGTGCCGGCGAGCCGCACGCACCGCGACGACCCGGCGCGGCTGCGCGGCGCGACCCGGCTGGTGCTCAACGTGCTGCGCTCGATCCCCGAGCTGGTGTGGGCGGCGCTGCTGCTGATCTCGGCGGGCCTCGGGCCGCTCGCCGGCACGCTCGCGCTCGCGCTGCACACCGCCGGCGTGCTGGGCCGGCTGTTCGCCGAGGCGATCGAGAACGCGCCGGCGGGCCCGGGCTTCGCGCTGCGCGCGCAGGGCGTGCCCGAGGGCCGGATCGTGCTGTACGCGACGCTGCCGCAGGTGCTGCCGCAGCTGCTGTCGTACACGCTGTACCGGTGGGAGAACAACATCCGCGCGGCGGCGGTGCTCGGCGTGGTCGGCGCCGGCGGCCTCGGGCAGATGCTCGCCTTCCACATGGGCCTCTTCCAGATGCGCGAGACCAGCTCGATCCTGGTGGCGATGATGGCCCTGGTCGCGCTGGTCGACCTCGCCTCGTACCTGTCGCGGCGCGCGCTGTCGCGCTGAGCGCGCCGCCCGCCCGATCCGCCCGGCGCGGCGGACCGGCGGTCGGCGCCGGCGCGCGAGCGGCGCCCGGGCGCGAACTGCGGCGCGTCCCCCGGCCTCATCGGCCGATGCGCCGCGGGAGCCCGACGGCATCCTGCGGGTCGTACGGGTTTTCCACGAAGATCCGCGCGCCCTCCGTCCGGAGCCGATCCGGAGCCCCACCGCACGAGCCCGCCATGCACGCCTTCGCCCCGACCGCCGCCGCGACCCGAGACTCGATCGACGCGCTCCACGCGTCGACCGCGCGCAGCGTCGACGGCAGCGCCGACGTGCTGCGCCGCACGCTGCCGCTGATGTCGAGGCACGCCGCCGGCTACGCGCCGGACTCGTACGCGGTCTGGTACGAGTACGCGCGCGGCGGCAACCCGGCGCTGCGCGCGGAGATCGACGGGCTGGTCGCGCGCAGCGAGCGCCTGACGCACGCGACGACCTGGGAGCTGCACCAGAAGCACCTCGCCGACCGCGCCGAGGAATCGGTCCGCGTCGCGGGCGCGGGCCTGATCGAGCTGATGCACGGGGTGCGCAGCTCGGTCGAGGCGGCGAGCGCGGAGGCGACGCTGTTCGACGCGCGGCTCGCCGCGTTCGACCAGGACCTGTCGAGCGCCTCGACGACCGAGGACGTCCACGAGCGGGTCGGCGCGATGCGCGACGTGGTCGGCCGGATGAACCGCTCGCTCGGCGTGCTCGAGTCGCGGCTCGAGGCCGGCCACCGCGAGGTCGCCCGGCTGCAGGCCGAGCTGCGCAGCGCGCGCGCCGAGGCCTCGCTCGACCCGCTGTCGGGCGTGCTGAACCGGCGCGGCTTCGACGCCGAGCTGATGCGCGCGTGCCGCGTCGCCGACGAGACCGGCTCGACGCTCAGCCTCGTGGTCGTCGACATCGACCACTTCAAGCGCGTCAACGACACCTACGGCCATCCGTTCGGCGACCAGGTGATCCGCGGCGTCGGGCAGGCGCTCGTCGCGCTCACCCACCGCCGCGACGTCGCCGCGCGCCACGGCGGCGAGGAGTTCGCGCTGATCCTGCCGGGCACCGCGCTCGACGGCGCGCGCCGCGTGGCCGAGCGCGTGCGCGCGGCGGTCGCCGCGAGCCGCATCCACCGCCACGACGGCGAGACGCCGATCGCGCAGGTGACGGTGTCGGCCGGCGTGGCGGAGCGCCGGCCGGGCGAGCCGCCGCACGAGCTCGTCGCGCGCGCCGATCGGGCGATGTACGCGTCGAAGCGCGACGGGCGGGACCGGGTGACCGCGGACGAGTGAGGCGCCCGCGCGCCCGGCTCAGGCGCCCCGCTGCGCCGCCGGGTCGAAGGCGACGCGCGCCCGGGCCACGTCCTCGTCGGTGAGCCGCGTGACCTGGGCGATCGCCTGGCGCGTCTCGGCCGACAGCAGCCACCCGGCGTCGTCCGCCGCCTCGCGCAGCGTCGCGTCGAACGCGATCCGTCCGTCGGCGACGCGGACCCAGCCGAGCTCGGACAGCGTGCCGACGATCGCGCGGAACGACGCGCGGTCGAGCAGCTCGGCCTGCCCCGCGCCGTGCAGGAAGGCCATCCGCTGCGCGAGCAGGAAGCACAGGTCCTCGAGCGCGTGCGGCGCGAGCGTGCCGGAGCCCTGCCCCACCAGCACCGCGAGCACGATGAAGTAGCGCTCGAGCGTCGGGCGCATCAGCCGGGCGAGCGCGTGCAGCGCGGCGGTGCCCGGCGCCCCGGGCGGGCGGCCGACGAGCCCGAGCGCGGCGAACGCGTCGAGGCAGGCCGCGACCCGCTCCGGCAGCGCCTCGGGCGGCCACGAGACGAACAGCTCGGCGCGCAGGAACGGGAACACGCGGCGCGCCAGCGCCTCGAGCCGGTCGCGCTCGACGCCCGGATGCTGCGCGAGCAGCGCGGCGAGCAGCGAGGGCAGCGCCCACGCGTGCAGCACGTTGTTGCGGAAGTACGCGAGCAGCGGCGCCTGCGGCCCCGGCACCTGCAGCACGTCGCCGAGCGGATGCGGGATCCGCCAGAGCAGCCCGGTGCGCTCGGCCTGCGCGACGATCGCCTCGCCCGCCAGCGGCGTCAGCTCCATCCGCGACGAGTAGGGCACGCGCGCGAGCAGCTCGCGCAGCAGGTCGAGCTGGCGGGCGAGCTCCGAGCCGTCCATCGCGTGGCGCGGCGCCCCGAGCATCGCGACCGACACGAGGTTCACCGGCGCGACCACCGCGGCGTCGTTGATGCTCGCGACGACGCGGTGCGCGAGCGCGTCGATCGCCGCGCGCCGGGCGGCGTCGCGCGCGGCGTCGCCCCGCGCGCCCCGCGCCGTCGGACCCGCGGCCGCGTGCGCGTCGAGGAAGGGGCCGAGCGCGATCGGCTCGCCGATGTTGACGTGCACCCGGCCGAAGCGCTCGCGCAGCCGTCCGAGCGAGCGCAGCAGGCCGGTCAGCGACTCCTTGCGCTTGGGCCGCCCGGCGAGCTCGGCGACGTAGCTCTCGCCCTCGAGCAGCCGCTCGTAGCCGACGTAGACCGGCACGAACACCAGCGGGCGCTGCGGCGAGCGCAGCCAGCTCTCGACCGTCATCGCGAGCAGGCCCGCGCGCGGCGCGAGCGTGCGGCCGGTGCGGCTGCGGCCGCCCTCGACGAAGTACTCGACCGGGAAGCCGCGCGCGATCACCGCGTGCAGGTACTCGGCGAACACCGCGCCGTACAGCGCGTCGCCGCGGAAGCTGCGGCGCAGGAAGAACGCGCCGCCGCGCCGCAGCAGCCCGCCCACCACCGGCAGGTCGAGGTTCGCGCCCGCGGCCACGTGCGGCGGCGGCAGGCCCTGCTGCCAGATCAGGTACGACAGCAGCAGGTAGTCGATGTGGCTGCGGTGGCACGGCACGTAGACGAGCGTCGCGTCGGCGGGCAGCGCGTGCAGCGTGTCGAGGCGGTGCGCCTCGATGCCGTCGTAGAGCCGGTTCCACAGCAGCTGCAGCGCGAGGTCGTACGCGCGGATGAACGGGTACGAGTAGTTGGACGCGATCTCCCAGGCCGCGCGCCGCGCGCTCGCCTCGGCGCGATCGCGCCCCACGCCGCGGGCGCCGGCGTCCGCCTCGATCGCGCGGCGCACCGGCTCGGCGTCGATCACCGCGTTGATCAGCACGTGCCGGTGCGACAGGTCGGGGCCGATCACGCGCTCGCGCTCGCGGCGGAACGAGGCGCGCAGCAGCCGCGCGGCGCGCCGCGTCGCGTGCTCGTCGTCCTCGGCGCCGTCGACGAGCGCGCGCAGCGACATCGGCTCGCCGAAGCGCAGCAGCGTCTGCCGGCCGTGGATCAGCACGCGCAGCACGTGGCGCAGCGGCCCCGGCAGCGCCCAGCCCTCGGCGAACAGCGCCTTCAGGATCGAGTCCTGGTTGCGCGGCGCGCGGCCCCAGAACACGTGCACCGGGACGATCGTCACGTCGGCGGCGGCGTCGGCGCGCGCGGCCGCGGCGAGACGCGCGAGGCGCGGCGCGTAGCGGTACGGCGCGCGCCGCAGCGGCGAGGGCTGGCCGTCGCGCGTCAGGTAGAAGAACGAGTGCGGCTCGAGCGCGTCCGCGGGCCCGGCGGCGTCGTCGCCCTCGCCCGCGGCGGCCAGCGGCGCGAGCGGCAGCGGCAGGCCGAGCCGGCGCACCTGCTCGTCGAGCACGACGAGCGCCGACAGCTGCCGCACCTGCAGCGCCCAGCACACCGGCGCGCCGCGATCGAGCCGCGCGAGCAGCGCGTCGGCGCCCTGCGCCTGGACGTCGACCCAGCCGCGCATCAGCCGGCGCAGCGCGGCGAACGCGAGCCGCCGGAACGGGCGTGCGCGCGGACGGCTCAAGCGCGGGCCGTCCGTCGGCACGGGGCCGGGCGGACTCGGTCGTGGATCGGGCGATGGGCTCTCATCGGGTCGGTGCGTCGGGCCGCGCGAGGTCGGCGGCTCGACCGTCGCGAGGGTACGGCCCCGACGGCGCGCCGTCCACCTCGTGCGGCGAGGCCGCGGGGCGGCGCGGCTCCGGGCCGCTCGCGCGCGGCGCCGACGCGGCCGCGGCGGGCGGCGCGAGCGCGTCGCGCGAGCGACGCGGCCGCGAGCCCGAGCGCCACCGTTGATTCGAGCGCGAGCGCCACCATGAATTCGAGCGCGAGCGCGCCCGCGACCGCGGCCGCGAGCACCAGTAGTCGCGCGACGCACGCGAGCACGGGCCGCCGCGCCCGCCGAGCGGTGCACGGGGCACGCGATCGACGAGCGCGGCGGACGCGGCGTGCGCAGGGAATGCCGAGCGCGGCCGCCGCGTGGGCGCGCGCCTTGCTCCCCGCGACGGACCGGGCCGTGTCGTGGCCCCCGAGGAGTTTCCCATGCGCATGCGTCTGCAGCCCCTGGATCGCCAGGTCGTCGTCATCACCGGTGCCTCCAGCGGCATCGGTCTCGCCACCGCCGCCGCGGCCGCCGCGTACGGCGCATCGGTCGTGCTCGCCGCCCGCAGCGCCGAGACGCTCTCGCTGATCGCGGACGAGATCGGCCGCCACGGCGGTCGCGCGGTCGCGGTACCGGCCGACGTCTCGAAGCGCGAGGACGTGGAGCGCATCGCGCAGGTCGCGATGGAGCGCTTCGGCCGCGTCGACACCTGGGTCAACGACGCGAGCGTCTCGATCTACGGGCGCCTGACCGACGTGTCCGACGAGGATGCGCGCCGGATCATGGACGTCAACTTCTGGGGCGTCTGGCACGGCTCGCGCGTCGCGGTCCCGCTGCTCGCGCGCCAGGGCGGCGCGCTGATCAACGTCGGCAGCGAGGTGTCCGACACGTGGGTGCCGCTGCAGGGCATCTACGCGGCGACCAAGCACGCGGTCAAGGGCTTCACCGAGGCGCTGCGCCTCGAGATCGAGGACATCGGCAATCCGGTCTCGGTGACGCTGATCCAGCCGACCGCGGTGGACACGCCGTTCCCCGACCACGCGAAGAACCTGATGTCGGCCCAGCCGAAGCTGCCGACGCCGATGATCGCGCCCGAGCGCGTCGCCGACGCGATCCTCGACGCGGCGACCACGCCGCGTCGCGACGTGCGGGTCGGCGCGGGCGCCAGCTTCAACGTGATGACCGCGAGGATGGCGCCGCTGTTCGCCGACGTCGGCATGAAGCTGCAGATCGGCCGCCAGCAGCGCGCCGAGCCGCCGGCCGACCCGCTGGGCGCGCTCGAGCGGCCGAGCGAGGCGACGCTCGCGGGCGCGGGCGCGATCCACGGCCGTGGCAACCGGAACGCGACGAAGGGCCGCGAGAAGAAGGCGATCGTCGAGCGCGACCGCGAGCGCTCGCGCAGCCGGGTCGAGCACGCGGCGGCGAGCGGGGGCGCGTCGGTGGGTCCGTCGGGCGGCGCGTCCGTCGGCGCATCGCGCACCGGCGCCTCCGGCGAAGGCTCGCGCGGCTGAGGCCCGGTTGAGGCGCGGCCGCGGGCCCGGCGGCCCGCGGCACGCCCCTGCATCGATGCTTGCTTGCCCTCGGTCATCCGCGGCCCGCGGGCCCGCGACACGACATGGAGCTTGACGTGGACGACGACGAACCGACCCGGACGATGGCCCCCGACCTGGAGCGGCTGCTCGCCGGCACGCTCGCGCTGATGACCACCTGGTACCAGTGCCCGCAGCCGGCGATCTGCCACAAGCTGCTCGACAACCTCGCGCTGATCGGCAATCACGCGACGGTGTCGGATCCGCTGCGCCGCGTGTGCGCGAACGCCGCGGCGCGCTGGGCGTCGTACCTCGAGGAGGTCGAGACCGCGATCGAGTCCGACGACTGCGACGAGGACGACGACGATCCGACGGTGCCGCTGAACATCGACCCGGCACCGGGTCCGGTGACGCTGCACTGATCGCTGCGGGACGGGCGGGGCGGGGCGGCTGGTCGCCCGCCCGCGCTTCGCGTAAGGTCGCGCCTTCCGACGCCGACGCCCCCGACCCGCCCGACATGCCGCCGCGGCACCGCCTCGCCCTGCCCCGCGCGGCCGACCTGCGCGGCGCCGCCGCGCTCGCGGTCGACGCGACGATCGGCGTCGCCGATCTCGCCGAGGCGCTGCACGCCTCGATCCTGCGGACCGTGCTGCCGTTCGCGCCGCGCGGCGAGCGCACCGGCGGCCTCTCCGGCTTCGTCTACCGCCGCGTGCGCGGCACCGCCCGCGGCGTCGGCGTCGCGCTCGAGCTCGCGCTGCGCACGCTCGAGCGTGCGGCCGACGCGGACGTCGACGACGCGCCGTCGGTGCGCCGCGAGGCGATCGTCGCCGCGCTGAACGGCGTGGTCGGCGACCGGCTGCACGAGGCCGGCAATCCGCTCGCGATCCGCACCGCGCTGCGTGCGGGCGGACGCCCGGTGGATCCGCGGCGGGACGCGTCCGGCACCGGACGCCGGCTGCTCGTGCTGGTGCATGGGCTGTGCATGAACGACCTGCAGTGGACGCGCGGCGGGTCCGACCACGGCGACGCGCTCGCGCGCGACGCGGGCTGGACGACGCTGCGGCTGCACTACTGCAGCGGCCGTCGCGTCGCCGACAACGGCCGCGAGCTCGCGGACGCGCTCGAGCGGCTGCTCGCCGGACGGACCGCGCCGGTCGACGAGATCGCGATCGTCGGCCACAGCATGGGCGGGCTGGTCGCGCGCAGCGCGTGCCGCGCCGCGGCCGTCGCCGGCCACGCCTGGCCGCGACGGCTGTCGACGCTGGTGTTCCTCGGCACGCCGCATCTGGGCGCGCCGCTCGAGCGCGGCGGGCACCGGCTCGAGCGGCTGCTCGCCGCGCTGCCGTACGCCTCGACGTTCGCGCGGCTCGCCGGCGTGCGCAGCGCCGGCATCGTCGACCTGCGGCACGGCCGCGTCGTCGACCCGGCGCCGGGCGAGACCGAGCCGGCCGACGCGGTGCCCCTGCCGTCGGGCGTGCGCGCGTACGCGATCGCGGCGCAGCTGTCCGGCCGGTCGTCGGGCGCGCGCGGCGCGCGCGTGGGCGACGGGCTCGTGCCGACGGCGAGCGCGCTGGGCGAGCACCGCGACGCGCGTCGCGCGCTCGGCCTGCCGGCGTCGCACCGGGTCGTCGTGCACGGCGCCGGTCACTGGGACCTGCTCGATCGGCCCGAGGTCCTCGACCGGCTGCGGCGCTGGCTCGCCTGAGGCGCGGCCCGGCCGGACGGCGCCGGAGCCGTGCGCGCCTCGCCGGCGGACGCGTCCGGCCGACGCCGCCGACCGTATACTGCTTCGCCGACCCGACGCCCCGTCCGGTGCGGCATCCCGGCGCATCGCGCGCCCTCCTCGCGACGGAGACGTCCCGTGCCCCAGGCCTTCGCCCTCGTCCGTCCCCTCGCCGTCGCCGCGCTCGCGCTCTCGGTGCTGCCCGCGCCCGCGTCCGCGCAGCTCGATCCCTCGCGCGTCGTCGACGCGTTCGAGGCCGTCAACGGCAAGCACGCGGGCTTCCGCCGATCGGGCGCCAAGGGCGTCTGCGCGAGCGGCGAGTTCACCGGCTCCGCCGAGGGCCGCGCGCTGTCGAGCGCCTCGGCGTTCTCGGGCCGCCCGGTCCCGGTGATCGCGCGCTTCTCGGTGGGCGGCGGCAACCCGAAGGCCCCGGACAACGCGCGCGGCGTGCGCGGGCTCTCGCTGCGGTTCGAGCTGCCCGGCGGCGAGACCTGGCAGATGGCGAACATCTCGGCGCCGGTGTTCGGCGCCGCCTCGCCCGAGCAGCTGCTCGCCGGGCTCGAGGCGCGCCGGCCCGATCCGGCGACCGGTCGCCCCGACGCCGACCGGGTCAAGGCCTTCGTCGACGCCAACCCCGAGACGCTGCTGCAGGGCCGGTACCTGGCCTCGCAGCCGGTGCCGGCCAGCTACGCGACGCTGAACTACTGGGGCGTCAACGCGTTCGCCTTCGTCGACGCGAAGGGCGAGCGGCGGTTCGGCAAGTGGATCTTCGAGCCGGTCGGCGGCACGCAGGGGCTGAGCGACGACGAGGCGAAGGCGCGGCCGACCGAGTTCCTGATCGACGAGCTGCGCCGGCGCGTCGCCGCCGGCCCGATCGCGTTCGACTTCATGATCCAGCTCGCCGAGCCCGGCGACCGGGTCGACAGCGCGGTCGTGCCCCTGCCCGAGGGTCGGCGCAAGGTGAATGCGGGACGGCTCGTGATCCGCGAGGTCGAGGCCGGCCCGGGCGGCGCCTGCGCGGACGTCACGTTCAACCCGATCGCGCTGCCCGCGGGCGTGGAGCCCTCGTCCGACCCGATCCTGCTCGGGCGGGCGGCGCCGTACGTGGTGTCGCTCAGCCGGCGGATCGTCGAGGCGCGCTGACGCGCCGCGCCGGGTCAGCGCGCCGTCAGCTCGCGGACCCGGTCGCGCACGAAGTCCCGGTCGGCGCCGCGGTGCGTCGGGTTGCCGGCGCGGTGGCCCCAGTCGGACTCGATCGGCTCGAGCCGTCCGCGCGCGAGGTGCCGCAGCTCGGCGGCGTTGTCCTCGGTGCGGAAGTACAGGTCGGTGCGCCCCGGCATCAGCAGCACCTCGGCGGAGATCGCGCGCAGCGCGCGCTCGAAGTCGCCCCCGTGCGCCGGGTCGTCGGCGATGCTCGAGTGCTGCCAGGTGTGGATCTGCGCGAGCAGGTCGTGCGCGTCGCGCCTGAGGAAGTTGCCCTCCCAGGCGCCGACCAGCCAGTCCTCGAGCGAGGTGTACCCGAGCGCGGTCCACAGCCGGTCGCGATAGAACGCCTGCGACAGCGCCCAGCCCGCGTAGACGCGGCCCATCGCGCGCAGGCCGCGCTCGGGGCGGCCGTCGAAGCCGTCGCCGCGCCAGGCCGGGTCGGCGGTCAGCGCCGCCTTCACGCCCTCGAGGAACACGTGGTTGTGCGGCGCGCAGCGCGCGGCGCCGCAGACGACCGCGATCCGCTCGACCTCGTCGGGAAAGCTCGACGCCCACTGGTACGCCTGCATGCCGCCCATCGACCAGCCGTACGCCAGCGCGATCCGCTCGACGCCGAGCACCTCGCGCAGCAGCCGTCGCTGCACGCGCACGTTGTCGAGGATCGAGAACGTCGGGCAGCGGCCGCGGTCGAAGGGCGGCGCCGTGTTGCTCGGCGACGACGACAGCCCGTTGCCGAGCATGTCCGGGATCACGACGAACCAGCGCCGCGGATCGAGGATGCCGTCGGGCTCGATCAGCCACTCGGTGTCGACGTGCTGCGCGGCGTACGAGGTCGGGTACAGCACCACGTTGTCGCGGGCCGGCGACAGCGTGCCGTAGGTCCGGTACGACAGCCGCGCGCCGCGCAGCGTGCGGCCCGAGGAGAGCGGCACGTCGCCGGCCTCGAACACCGACGCGGGACCGTTGGCGTGCATCGCGGGCCCGGCGCTCAGGACGGCGTGCAGCGCGCGCGCACCGCGGCCTCGAGCGCCTCGAGGCGACGGTCGCGGATGCCGAGCTCGCGCAGGTGCGCGACGGTGTCGAACAGGTAGTCGGCGCAGCGGCCGATCACGCCGCAGCCGGTGGCGAGATGGTGCGCGACGGTGTCGTCGTCGAGGTCGGGCGCGTGGCGCTCGTGCGTGCGGTCGGCCGCGAAAGCGATCGCGGGCTCCGGGCCGTCGGGGGTGTGCGCGGTCGTCCAGACCGGGCGGTACGACATCGTGAACATCTCGCGGCGCCACAGCACGTCGAGCTCGGTCGCCTCGGTGCCCGGCGCCAGCCGGTACGCGACGCCGGTGCAGCTGCCGCCGCGCTCGAGCGACAGCATCAGCCCGGGGCGCTCGGGGCTGCCCCGGCCGGCGCGCACCCACAGGCAGAACTCGCGGTGCCAGCCGTGGATGCGGGCGACCCGCCGCTCGACGTGGTGGAAGGCCGGGTTCCAGATCAGCGAGCCGAAGGCGAAGACCCAGACGCGGCCCGGACGCGGCGCGGCGGCGAGCATGTCGTCGATCTGGCGCGCGCGCTCGGCGTCGGTCATGAAGCGCACCTCGGGGCCGAGCACGGCACGCACCGCGGCGTGCAGCGAGCCGTCGAGGATGGAGTCCCGGGTGAGTCGGAGAGCGGCCATGGCGACGGCGGATTCTGCCACCGGCGCGCCCGGCGCGGGCACCGGCCGCGCCGGACGTTGCGGCTTCCCCTCGTCCGGGAAAGCACGGGCCCGCGACATCGCCCGCCGGCCGCCGCGGCCGCTGCGAGCGGGGGCCGTCATCCGATCGCGTCGGCGGACTTCGCCTGCGCGCGCAGCACGTGCTTCTGGATCTTGCCGGTGGAGGTCTTCGGCAGCTCGACGAAGCGGACCTCGCGCGGGCACTTGAAGTGCGCGAGGTGCGCGCGGCAGTGCGCGATCAGCGCGTCGGCGAGCGCGCGCTCGGCCGCGGCGTCGGCCGGCCGCGCGTCGGGACGCAGCTCGACGAACGCGAGCGGCGTCTCGCCCCACTTCGGGTCGGGCCGCGCGACGACGCCGACCGCCATCACCGCCGGATGCTTGTACAGCGCGTCCTCGACCTCGATCGACGAGATGTTCTCGCCGCCGGAGATGATGATGTCCTTCGCGCGGTCCTTGAGCTTCACGTAGCCGTCCGGATGCAGCACGCCGAGGTCGCCGGTGTGGAACCACCCGCCGGCGAAGGCCTCGCGCGTCGCCGCCTCGTTCTTCAGGTAGCCCTTCATCACGACGTTGCCGCGGAACACCACCTCGCCCATCGTCGTGCCGTCGCGCGGCACCTCGCGCATCGTCGTCGGATCGACCACGGTGCAGCCCTCCTGCAGCTGGTAGCGCACGCCCTGGCGGCCGTTCAGCTCGACCCGCTCGGCGAGCGGGCGCGACGACCAGTCGTCGTGCCGCGCGCACGCGGCGGCCGGGCCGTAGACCTCGGTCAGGCCGTAGACGTGGGTGAGGTCGAAGCCCATCGTCGCCATGCCCTCGATCATCGAGGCCGGCGGCGCGGCGCCCGCGACCATCGCGTGCACCGTCCAGTCGATGCCCGCGCGCAGCGCCGGCGGGGCGGCGATCAGCGCCGAGTGCACGATCGGCGCGCCGCAGTAGTGGCTCACCCGGTGCTCGCGCATCAGCGCGAAGATCCGCTCGGCCTCGACGCGGCGCAGGCAGACGCTCGTGCCCGCGACCGCGGCCATCGTCCACGGGAAGCACCAGCCGTTGCAGTGGAACATCGGCAGCGTCCACAGGTACGTCGGATGGCGCGGCAGGCTCCAGGCGAGCACGTTGCCGACCGCGTTGAGGTACGCGCCCCGGTGGTGGACGACCACCCCCTTCGGGTTGCCGGTGGTGCCCGAGGTGTAGTTGAGCCCGATCGCGTCCCACTCGTCGGCGGGGCGGCGCCCGGCGAACCCGGGATCGCCCGCGGCGACGAAGCGCTCGTACTCGATCTCGCCGATCGCCTCGCCCGGCCCGTCGCGCAGCGCGTCGTCGACGTCGACGACGCGCGGCACGCGCGCGCCGCGCTCGCGCAGCAGCCCGAGCGCGGCGCCCGCCGTCGCCGAGAACTCGCGGTCGACGATCAGCACCGCGCTGTCCGAGTGCTCGAGGACGAACGCGACGGTGGCCGCGTCGAGGCGCGTGTTGATGCAGTGGAGCACCGCGCCCGACATCGGCACGCCGAAGTGCGCCTCGATCATCGGCGGCGTGTTCGGCAGCATCACCGCGACCGTGTCGCCCTCGCCCAGCCCCCACGCGTCGAGGCTCGAGGCGAGGCGCCTCGCGCGCTCGCGCAGCTCGCGCCAGCCGCGCCGCAGCGCGCCGTGCACGATCGCGCAGCGCTCCGGGTAGACGTCGGCCGCCCAGTCGAGCAGCGACAGCGGCGTGAGCGGCACGTGGTTCGCCTCGTTGCGGTCGAGACCCAGGCGGTACGGGTTCGGGCGGTTCGGCATGGCGGCGGGTCTCCGGAGGCGGTCGCTCCGCGATTCTAGGTCGCGGGCGGCGGGCCCGGCCGCGGCGTCGCCTCCGCCCGGACCCGGGCACGGTCGATGCCGGTCATATTGCACTGCAGCATCGGGCTGCCCATCCGTACGGTCCGGCTCGCCGGCGAAGGAACCCTCATGCCGCATCTGGTCCACGTCCTCGGCATCGTCGACCGCGAGGCCCTGCACCACCACTTCGCCTCGCTCGCCGACGACGACCTGCGGACGCGGTTCGGCCGTCGGCCCGACGCCGAATGGCTGCGCCTGTACGTCGAGGGCATCGACTTCGCGCGCGATTCGGTGCTCGGCGTGCGCGACGGGACGCGACTCGTGGGCGTGACCCACGTCGCGCTGTTCGAGGGCGCCGCCGAGCTCGGCCTGTCGGTCGTCCCTTCGCATCGGCGGCGCGGCATCGCGGCCGCGATGTTCGAGCGCGGCGTGCTGCACGCGCGCAACCGCGGCGTCGTCGAGCTGTTCATGCACTGCCTGTCCGAGAACCAGGCGAT
>DASPJX010000115.1:0-11832 GCA_035628395.1 Burkholderiaceae bacterium
ACCGGCACCGGCGCGACCTCGGCGGCCCGCACCGGCAGCGGCCCGCCGAGCGCGGCGCGACGCTCGCGCAGGTAGCGCATCGCCGGCGCGTCGTCGGGCGGCCGCGCGAACTCGAGCCCCTCGGCCTGCGCGTCGGTCAGCGGCAGCCCGAAGCGGTCGCGGAACTCGCGCAGCGCGTCGCCGTCGAGCTTCTTCTGCTGGTGCGTCGTCATCCGGCCCTGGCCCGCGCGGCCCATGCCGAAGCCCTTCTTCGTGTGCGCGAGGATCACCGTCGGCGCGCCGGCGTGGCGCGCGGCGGCGTGGTACGCGGCGTACAGCTTCACCGGGTCGTGCCCGCCGCGGGTCAGCCGGTCGATCTGCTCGTCGGTCATGCCCTGCGACAGCGCGCGCAGCGCCTCGTTCTGCCCGAAGAACCGCTCGCGGTTGAAGCGCCCGTCGGTGGCCGCGTACGTCTGGAACTGACCGTCGACCGTGCCCTCGAACGCGTCGATCAGCGCGCCGTGCGCGTCGCGCGCGAACAGCCCGTCCCAGTCGCTGCCCCAGACCAGCTTGATCACGTTCCAGCCCGCGCCGCGGAACAGCGCCTCGAGCTCGTCGACGATGCGGCCGTTGCCGCGCACCGGGCCGTCGAGCCGCTGCAGGTTGCAGTTGACCACGAAGACGAGGTTGTCGAGCCGCTCGCGCGCGGCGAGCGTCAGCGCGCTCATCGACTCGGGCTCGTCCATCTCGCCGTCGCCGAAGATGCCCCAGACCTTGCGCTGCGCGGCGTGCCCGGCGGCGCCGTCGAAGCCCGCCGGCGCGAGCAGCCCGCGATGCTCGAGGTAGCGCATGAAGCGCGCCTGGTAGATCGCGCTGATCGGGCCGATGCCCATCGAGCCGGTCGGGAACTGCCAGAAGTCCGGCATCAGCCACGGATGCGGATAGCTCGACAGCCCGCGCGCGCCGGCGCGCGGCGCGAGCAGCTCGCGCCGGTAGTGCTCGAGGTCGCGCGCCTCGAGCCGGCCCTCGAGGAACGCCCGCGCGTAGACGCCGGGCGCCGAGTGCGGCTGCACGTAGACGAGGTCGCCGGCGAAGTCGCCGCGGCGCGCGCGGAAGAAGTGGTTGAAGCCGGTCTCGAACAGGTCGGCCGCCGACGCGTAGCTCGCGATGTGCCCGCCGAGCTCGCCGAACGCCCGGTTGGCGCGCACCACCATCGCGAGCGCGTTCCAGCGCATCAGCGCCGACAGCTCGCGCTCGCGCTCGAGGTCGCCGGGGAACGGCGGCTGCTCGGCGACCGGGATCGTGTTCACGTACGGCGTGCCGATCGCCGGACGCCAGCCCAGCCCGCCGCGCGCGGCGTGGCGCTGCAGCGCGTCGAGCAGCTGGCGCGCGCGGGCCGGCCCGGCCGCCTCCACCACGGCCGCGAGCGCGTCGATCCACTCGCGCGTCTCGCCGGGGTCGGCGTCGGGCGCGGCGCCGGACCCGGGTAGAGCGCCGTCGCCGGACGCGGAGCCCGCCCCGGGCGGGGTGGCGGCGCCGGGCGCGGAGGCGGCGAGCAGGTCGAGTCGGAGACGATCGTTCATGGCGGGCCCGTGCGGCGACGACGGTGGAGGGGCGACGGCCGATTCTGTGCCCGTTCGGGCCGCCGATGGTGCCGAACTTGGCTGCCGGAAGACCGCGTGGCAGCATGGGATGCTTCCCACACGGGGCTTCGCAGCACGACATGCCGCTCGATCCGACCGACCTCGCCATCCTCGCCGAGCTGCAGCGCGACGGCTCGCTCAGCAACGTCGAGCTCGCCCGCCGGGTCCACCTGTCGCCGTCGCCCTGCCTCGCGCGGGTGCGCGCGCTCGAGCGCGCCGGCACGATCCGCCGCTACGTCGCGCTGGTCGACCCCGAATCGGTGGGCCTCGGCGTCTCGGTGTTCATCTCGATCAGCCTGCGCGAGCAGAACACCGCGACGCTCGCCGAGTTCGAGCGGCGCATCGGCGCCTGCGACGAGGTGATGGAGGCCTACCTGATGACCGGCGACGCCGACTACCTGCTGCGGGTGGTCGTGCCCGACATCCGCGCGCTCGAGCGCTTCGTGCTCGAGCGCCTGTCGCCGATCCCGGGCGTCGAGAAGATCCGCTCGAGCTTCACGCTGAAGCAGGTGCGCTACGAGACCGCGCTGCCGCTGCCCCGCGACGCCGCTCGGGCGGCGGCGCCCGCGCCGGCTCGCGGCCGCGCGCGGCGCGCGACGCGCTGAGTCCCGGTCGTCGCGTCGCGCGGCGGCCTCGCGTGCCGCCGCGTCGGCGGCCGGCGGCCGCGCGACGGACCGCGCCGCGGCCTCATCGTCCCGCGACCGCCGCCGGGCCGCGCGCCGCGCGCAGCGCGTGCCACTGCATGTAGAGCACGCCGGAGAGCACCACCGCGCCTCCGAGCACCTGCTGCCCGGTCGGGACGATGCCGAAGAACGCGAGCGAGATCAGCACCGCGAAGACCGGCACGGTGTTCTGCCACATGCCGCCGACGGCGACCCCGAGCCGCGACACGCCGATGTTCCAGGCGACCGTCGAGAGCGCGGTGCTGAACACCGCCGTCGCGAGCAGGTAGGCGAGCGAGCGCGGATCCGGCCGCAGGTTCGGCTCGCCGACGAGCCCGAGCGCGCGCGCGGCGAGCCACGCGGCGACCAGCCAGGGGACGGCGGCCACCGCGCCGAGCCAGGTGCGGCGCAGCTGCGGCACCTCGGGCGCGAACCAGCGCTGGGCGAAGATCGAGTAGACGGTCCAGCTGCACATCGCCAGCACGATCAGCGCCTCGCCGCCCTGCAGCCGCGCGCCGCCGGCGTCGCCCGCACCGCGTCCCGCGATGGCGATCCCGGCGCCGACGATCGTCAGCGCGGTCGCCCCGACGAAGCCCGGCGCGAGCGGCGCGCCGGTCACGAGGCGCGAGACGATCGCGACGTAGACCGGCGCGCCGGCGATCAGCGCCGCCGCGGTGATCGGATGCGTGAGCAGCAGCCCGGCGGTGAAGCAGACCAGGAAGCCGCTGACGCACAGCCCGAGCACCGCGACGCGCGGCAGCGGGATCGGCGAGGCGAGCCGACGCGCGCCCGACCCGAACGCGACCAGGGCGCCGAGCAGCGCCGCCGCGACCAGGTAGCGCGCGAGCGTCAGCCAGAACGGATCGAAGGTCTCGAGCAGCGCCGCGGTGAGCGGGATGTTCATCCCCCAGAACACGCTCGCGAACAGGTAGCAGAGCGAGCCGACGAGGGCGGCCGAGGCGCGGGTCTCCATCCCGGCTAGGATGCCACGCGCGCGTCGCGACCGCCGTCCGGCGATCCGCTCACGTCACGCCCTGGGCGAGCATCGCGTCGGCGACCCGGACGAAGCCCGCGACGTTCGCGCCGTCGACGTAGCTGACCGTGCCGTCGGCGCGGGTGCCGTGCCTCAGGCAGGCCTCGTGGATGCCGCACATGATGTCGCGCAGCCGGCGGTCGACCTCCTCGCGGGGCCAGCTCAGGCGCATCGCGTTCTGGCTCATCTCGAGCCCGGAGGTCGCGACGCCGCCGGCGTTGCTCGCCTTGCCGGGCGCGTAGAGCACGCCCGCCGCCTCGAACCGCTCGACCGCCTCCATCGTCGTCGGCATGTTCGCGCCCTCGGCGACGCAGGTCACGCCGCCGCGGATCAGGGCGGCCGCGTCCTCGGCGTCGAGCTCGTTCTGCGTCGCGCACGGCAGCGCGACGTCGACCGGCACGCCCCACGGACGGATGCCCGGCTCGAAGCGCGCGCCGACGCGCTTCGCGTAGTCGGCCACCCGGCCCTGCAGCCGGTTCTTCACCTCCATCAGCTCGGCGAGCTTCTGCGGCGTGAAGCCCTCCTCGTCGATCGCGGTGCCGCCCGAGTCGGACACGGTGACCACCCGCGCGCCGAGCGCCATCGCCTTCTCGACCGCGTACTGCGCGACGTTGCCCGAGCCGGAGACCGCGACGCGCAGCCCCTCGAAGTTGCGGCGCGCCCGCTTCAGCATCTGCTCGGCGAAGTACACGGTGCCGTAGCCGGTCGCCTCGGGCCGCATCAGCGAGCCGCCGAAGCTCAGGCCCTTGCCGGTGAACACCGCGTCGGCGCGGTTGGTCAGCTTCTTAGCCATGCCCGCCATGTAGCCGACCTCGCGCCCGCCGACGCCGATGTCGCCGGCCGGCACGTCGGTGTCGCTGCCGAGGTGCCGGAACAGCTCGGTCGCCAGCGCCTGGCAGAAACGCATCACCTCGCCGTCGCTGCGGCCCTTCGGGTCGAAGTCGGCGCCGCCCTTGCCGCCGCCCATCGGCAGCGTCGTCAGCGCGTTCTTGAAGGTCTGCTCGAACGCGAGGAACTTCAGGATCGACAGGTTCACCGACGGATGGAAGCGCATCCCGCCCTTGTAGGGGCCGATCGCCGAGCTGTGCTGGATCCGGTAGCCGCGGTTCACCTGGACCTCGCCGGCGTCGTCGACCCAGGACACGCGGAAGGTCACGACCCGCTCGGGCTCGACGAGCCGCTCGAGCAGCGACCGCTCGGCGTAGCGGGGATGGGCGGCGATGAACGGCCACAGGCTGTCCATCACCTCGGTGACGGCCTGCAGGAACTCGGGCTGCCCGGGGTTGCGGGCGGCGACGTGCTCGAGGAACGCGTGGACGGTCGTGTGGCGCATCGGGGCTCCGGCGACGGACGGTCCGTCCGGGCGGGCAAGAAACGCACCACGCCGATGCGTGCCGCGGCCCGGCCGGATCCCCGACGCGATCGGCGCCCGCCCCGGGCGCCGCGCTCAGACCGCCGCGCGGTGCCGCCGCAGGTGGTCCTCGACGAAGGTCGAGACGAAGAAGTAGCCGTGGTCGTAGCCGTCGTGCCGGCGCAGCTCGAGCGGCACCCGGGCGTCGGCGCACGCGCGCTCGAGCAGCTCGGGCTTCAGCTGGCTCTCGAGGAACGGGTCGGCGCCGCCCTGGTCGACCAGGATCGGCGGACCGGCCCAGCCGCGCGAGCGCACCAGCTCGCTCGCGTCGTACGCGGCCCAGGCGGCGCGGTCGGCCCCGAGGAAGCGCGACAGCGCCTTCTCGCCCCACGGGCAGCGCGTCGTCGAGGCGACCGGCGCGAAGGCCGACACCGAGCGCACCCAGTCGGGCCGCGACAGCGCGATCGTGAGCGCGCCGTGCCCGCCCATCGAATGGCCCGACATCGCGGTGCGCGCGCCGTCGACCGGGAAGCCGCCCTCGACGATTGCGCGCAGCTCGTCGACGAGGTAGGCGCGCATCCGGTAGTGGCGGGACCACGGCGCCTCGGTGGCGTCGACGTACCAGCCGGCGCCGACGCCGAAGTCCCAGCTCTCGGCGTCGCCGGGCAGCGGCACGCCCCGCGGGCTGGTGTCGGGCGCGACCAGCGCGAGGCCGAGCTCCGCGGCGACCCGCTGCGCGCCGGCCTTCGCGACGAAGTTCTCCTCGGTGCAGGTGAGCCCCGACAGCCACCAGAGCACCGGCACGCGGCCGGCCGCGGCCTGCGGCGGCAGGTACAGGCCGAAGCGCATCGTGCAGCCGAGCACCGACGACGGATGCGACCAGACCTGCTGGACGCCGCCGAACGAGCGGCTCTCGGAGACCTTCTGCAGCGTCATCGGAAGGTGACCACCGAGCGGATCGACTCGCCCGAGTGCATCAGGTCGAACGCGTCGTTGATCCGCTCGACCGGCATCACGTGCGTGATCAGCGAGTCGATGTCGATCTTGCCGTCCATGTACCAGTCGACGATCCTCGGCACGTCGCTGCGCCCGCGGGCGCCGCCGAAGGCCGATCCCTTCCAGGTGCGGCCGGTCACCAGCTGGAACGGCCGGGTGCGGATCTCCTGCCCGGCGCCCGCCACGCCGATGACGACGCTGACGCCCCATCCCCGGTGGCAGCACTCGAGCGCCTGGCGCATCACGTCGACGTTGCCGATGCACTCGAACGAGTAGTCGGCGCCGCCGCCGGTGAGCTCGACGAGGTGCGCGACCAGGTCGCCGCCGACCTCCTTCGGATTCACGAAGTGGGTCATGCCGAAGCGCTCGGCGATCGCGCGGCGCGCGGGGTTGATGTCGACGCCGACGATCATGTTCGCGCCGACCATCCGCGCGCCCTGGATCACGTTGAGGCCGATGCCGCCCAGGCCGAAGACCACGACGTTCGCGCCCGGCTCGACCTTCGCGGTGTTGACCACCGCGCCGATGCCGGTGGTCACGCCGCAGCCGATGTAGCAGACCTTCTCGAACGGCGCGTCCTCGCGGATCTTCGCGAGCGCGATCTCGGGCAGCACCGTGTAGTTCGAGAAGGTCGAGCAGCCCATGTAGTGGTGGATCGGACGGCCGTCGATCGAGAAGCGGCTCGTGCCGTCGGGCATCACGCCGCGGCCCTGCGTGGCGCGGATCGCGGTGCACAGGTTGGTCTTCCTCGACAGGCACGACTTGCACTGCCGGCACTCGGGCGTGTAGAGCGGGATCACGTGGTCGCCCTTCCTCAGCGAGGTCACGCCCGGCCCGACGTCGACCACCACGCCCGCGCCCTCGTGCCCGAAGATCGCCGGGAACAGGCCCTCGGGGTCGGCGCCCGAGCGGGTGAACTCGTCGGTGTGGCACACGCCGCTCGCCCGGATCTCGACCAGCACCTCGAAGGCCTTCGGGCCGTCGAGCCTGACCGTCTCGATCGTCAGGGGTTTGCCGGCCTCCCAGGCCACCGCCGCCTTCACGTCCATCTGTCGCGCTCCTCGTGCGTTCCGGACCCGTCGTCCGGGCCCGATGGTGGGTCCGCCGCGAGCCGGCGGTCAACCTCGCGTCCCGGTCGGCACGTCGATTGCTTGCGTCGCGGGGGCCGGGCCGCCGAGCGGGGCCGGCCGACGGCACGCGGTCACGCCCGCCCGCTGCCCGGTCGCGTCGCCACGGGCCCTCCACCTCGACAGGACGTCGCCATGCCGTGGCCGCCCGCCCGCCAGACCGCCCGCCCCTCGCCCGCCGCGCCCCCCGGCAAGGCCGGCACGCCCGACAAGCCCGGCTCGGCCGTGCCGCCGCGGCGCAGCTGGCCGCTGCTGCTCGGCCTGCTGTTCGCGAACTGGCTGCTGGTGAAGGCGCTGTTCCCCGATCCGGACGCGCCGGTCACGGTGCCCTACACGGTGTTCCGCGCCCAGGCGGCGCAGGGCAACGTGGTGTCGATCTACAGCCGGGGCACGAGCATCGAGGGCCGCTTCGCCGAGGCGGTGACCTGGCCGCCCGCCGACGCGCCCGGCGGCGAGTCGAAGGACGCGAAGGCGAAGGACGGCAAGGCGCCCGGCGCCGCGGTCGAGCCGCGCACCGCGGCGACCTTCACCACCGAGCTGCCGGCCTTCGTCGACGAGGGGCTCGAGCGCTTCCTGATCGACAAGGGCGTGGAGATCAGCGCGGTGCCGATCCGCCAGGGCAGCGCCTGGGGCACGCTGCTGCTCGGCTTCGGCCCGGCGCTGCTGCTGATCGGCTTCTACGTGTGGATGTACCGCCGCGCGTCGCAGGGCGGCGGGCTCGGCGGCGCCGGCGGCATCATGGGCATCGGCAAGAGCAAGGCGCGCCGCTACGACCAGGAGGCCGACACGCGGGTGACCTTCGAGGACGTGGCCGGCATCGAGGAGGCCGAGGGCGAGCTGGTCGAGGTCGTCGACTTCCTGCGCGATCCGTCGAAGTACACCCGGCTCGGCG
The DNA here is from genome assembly GCA_035628395.1 of Burkholderiaceae bacterium. Classification (GTDB taxonomy): domain Bacteria; phylum Pseudomonadota; class Gammaproteobacteria; order Burkholderiales; family Burkholderiaceae_E; genus UBA4615. The sequence continues at coordinate 7,684 of DASPJX010000115.1, forward strand.
GCACCGCGCCCAAGGGCGTGCTGCTGATCGGCTCGCCGGGCACCGGCAAGACGCTGCTCGCGAAGGCGGTCGCCGGCGAGGCCGGCGTGCCCTTCTTCTCGATGAGCGCGGCCGAGTTCGTCGAGATGATCGTCGGCGTCGGCGCGGCCCGCGTGCGCGACCTGTTCAAGCAGGCCCGCGAGCACGCGCCGGCGATCATCTTCATCGACGAGATCGACGCGATCGGCCGGGCGCGCGGGCAGATGTCGCTCGGCGGCTCGAGCGAGCACGAGCAGACGCTGCAGCAGATCCTGACCGAGATGGACGGCTTCTCCGGGCGCGAGGGGATCATCGTGCTGGCCGCGACCAACCAGCCCGACGTGCTCGACCGCGCGCTGCTGCGGCCCGGGCGCTTCGACCGCCGGGTCGTGGTGAACCTGCCCGACCGCGCCGGGCGCGAGGCGATCCTGAAGGTGCACACGCGCCGCGTGCCGCTCGCCCCGGACGCGAACCTGCCCGAGCTCGCCTCGGCCACGCCGGGCTTCTCGGGCGCCGAGCTGAAGAACCTGGTCAACGAGGCCGCGCTGCTCGCCGCGCGGCGCGGCGTCGACGCGGTGCGGCACCAGGACCTGCTCGACGCGCTCGAGAAGCTCGTGCTCGGGCCCGAGCGCCCGCTGCTGCTCGGCCCGGAGGACCGCGAGCGCATCGCGTACCACGAGAGCGGCCACGCGATCCTCGGGCTGGTGGTGGCCGGCGCCGACCCGGTGCACCGGGTGACGATCGTGCCGCGCGGCCAGGCGCTCGGCGTGACCTACCAGCGGCCGCAGACCGACCGCTACAACTATCCGGAGGCCTACCTGCGGGCCCGCATCGTCGGCATGCTCGGCGGGCGCGCGGCCGAGGAGGTGGTGTACGGGACGCGCACCACCGGCGCCGAGAACGACATCGAGCAGGCGACCGGGCTCGCGCGGGCGATGGTCACCCGCTGGGGCATGAGCGACGCGATCGGCATGGTGCAGCTCGCGCCGCGCGGGAACCAGTACCTGGGCGGCGCCTCCGCCTACGGCGCCGACCGGCCGTTCAGCGACGAGACCGCCCGGCTGATCGACGTCGAGGTGGCGCGCATCATCGAGGGCTGCCACGCCGACGCGAAGCGGCTGCTCGCGCAGCACCGCGGCGCGCTCGACGCGCTGGTGCGCGCGCTGCTCGAGCGCGAGACGCTCGACGAGCGGGACATCCTCGCGGTCACCGGCCTGCCGCCGGCGCCCGAGCTGGAGGGCCGGCCGCTCGGGACGGCGCCGGGGCCGCTCGCGGCCTGAGCCGCGGGCGCCGCGCGGCGGGGCTCAGCCCGGGAAGGTGTACGCGGTCTTCACCGTCGTGAAGAACTCGGCCGCGTAGCGCCCCTGCTCGCGGGGCCCGTAGGACGAGCCCTTCCGCCCGCCGAAGGGCACGTGGTAGTCGACCCCGGCGGTCGGGACGTTGACCATCACCATGCCGGCCTGCGCGTGGCGCTTGAAGTGCGACGCGTGCTTGAGCGAGGTCGTGCAGATCCCCGCGCTCAGGCCGAACTCGGTGTCGTTGGCGATCGCGAGCGCCTCGTCGTAGTCCTTCGCCCGGATCACGTTGCACACCGGGCCGAAGACCTCCTCGCGGCTGATGCGCATCGCGTTGGTCGTCTCGGTGAACAGCGCGGGCTGCAGGTAGTGGCCCTTCGTCGGCCGCTCGAGCACCTCGCCGCCGAAGGCGAGCCGCCCGCCCTCCGCGCGGGCCGTGCCGATGTACTCGAGGTCCTGGTCGAGCTGGCCGCGATCGACGACCGGCCCGATGTCGGTGCCCTTCGCGCGCGCGTCGCCGACGTTCAGCTTGCGCATCGCCTCGACGGTCGCGGCCACGAACCGGTCGTGGATGCCCTCGGTCACGACGATCCGCGACGACGCGGTGCAGCGCTGGCCGGTCGAGTAGAACCCGCCCTGCACCGCGACGCTCACCGCGGTGGCGAGGTCGGCGTCGTCGAGGATCACCAGCGGGTTCTTGCCGCCCATCTCGAGCTGGAACTTCGCCATCCGCTCGATGCACGCGAGCGCGACCTTGCGACCGGTGGCGACCGAGCCGGTGAACGAGATCGCGTCGACGCGCCGGTCGGCGAGCAGCGCCTGCCCGACCTGCGAGCCGCGGCCCATCGTCAGGTTGAACACGCCCGCGGGCAGGCCGCTGCGGCTCAGGATCTCGGCGAGCGCCCACGCGCTGCCCGGCACCGCGTCGGCGGGCTTGAACACCACGCAGTTGCCGTAGGCGAGCGCCGGCGCGATCTTCCAGGCGGGGATCGCGATCGGGAAGTTCCAGGGCGCGATGATGCCGACCACGCCGACCGGCTCGCGCGTGAGCTCGACGTCGAGGCCCGGGCGCACCGACGCGAGCTTCTCGCCGGGGATCCGCAGCGCCTCGCCCGCGAAGAACTTGAAGATCTGCCCGGCGCGCGCGACCTCGCCGATCGCCTCGGGCAGCGTCTTGCCCTCCTCCCGGGCCAGCAGGTCGCCCAGCTCGGCCTTGCGCGCGAGGATCTCGGTGCCGACCGCGTCGAGCGCGTCGAAGCGCTGCTGCGGCGTCGACAGCGACCACTTCGGGAAGGCGTCGCGCGCCGCGGCGATCGCCTGCCCGGTCTGCTCGGCGTCGGCCTGCGCGTACTCGCCGATCACGTCCGACAGGTCGGACGGATTGATGTTGCGGCCCGCGGACGCGCCGTCGACCCAGGTGCCGCCGATCCAGTTCTGCTTCATCGCGCTCCTCCGTTCAGGGCCCGATCGTACGACACCGGACCGGGCGGGGGCGGCGACGCCCGGGCGCGGCGACGCGCATCCCGGAACGCGGCGGGCCCGGCCGGGCTCAGGCGGGCGCGGCGGCCGACCAGCGCTGCACCGGCCAGCCGCGGGCGGCGGCGATCGCGGCGAGGCGCGGGTCGGGATCGACGACGATCGGCTCGGCGACCGCCTCGAGCAGCGGCAGGTCGTTCGCCGAGTCGCTGTAGAAGCGCACCGTCCCGAACGAGCTCCAGTCCCGCCCGCTCTCGGCGAGCCACTCGCGCACGCGGCCCGGCTTCGCGTCGGCGAAGCACGGCGTGCCGTCGACCCGCCCGGAGAAGCGGCCGTCGACGACCTCGCAGCGGGTGGCGACGAGCTCGATCGGCCCGAGCAGGCCGACGATGCCGCGCGCGAGGAAGTCGTGCGTCGCCGTCACGACCGCGACCGCGTCGCCGCGCCCGACGTGCCGCGCGACGGCCGCGCGCGCCGCGGCGCCGATCCGCGGCGCGATCCGCTCGGCGACGAACGCGTCGCGCAGCGCGGTCCAGCCGGCGACGTCGCGCTCGACGAGCAGCGACAGGTGGAACGCGAGATACGCGTCGATGTCGAGCGTGCCCGCCTGGTAGCGCGCGTAGTGGTCGGCCTGCGCCGCGAGCCGCTCGGGCGGGGCCGCGCCGCGCTCGACCAGCCAGGCGAGCCAGAGCTGGTTGCTGTCGCCGTCGAGCAGCGTGTGGTCGAGGTCGAAGAGGGTGAGGTCGGGACGGGCGGGCATGGGACGGCGGACCGATCGGGCGCCGGCGCCGGGAGCGGCGCCGCGGCGCGGCCCCGGATGCTAGCGGATTCCGGCGCGGCCGTCGGGCGCCGGCGGCGCGTCGCGGCCGGCGGGGGCCGCGACCAGCCGCACCCGCGTGATCTCGGACGGCGCGCCGAAGCGCTTCGGCGGGCCCCAGTAGCCGGTGCCGCGGCTCACGTAGATCCACGTGCGCCCGAGCCGGTGCAGGCCGGCGACCCAGGGCTGCTGCAGCGGGACGAAGAAGCGCCACGGCAGGAACTGCCCGCCGTGCGTGTGGCCGGACAGCTGCAGGTCGACGCCCGCGCGGGCGGCCGCCTCGGCGCTGCGCGGCTGGTGCGCGAGCAGGATGCGCACCGCCGCGTCGGCCGGGGCGCCCGCGAGCGCCGCCGCCGGGTCGCCGCGGTGCGACGGATCGAACCGGTGCGCGGAGAAGTCGGCCACGCCCGCCAGCACGACCGCGTGCCCCCGCACCGGCAGCACCGCGTGCGCGTCGACGAGCACGTGCATGCCCAGCCCGCGGAGCGCGGCGATCCACGCGTGGGCGCCCGAGTAGTACTCGTGGTTGCCGGTCACGAAGAA
>DASPJX010000116.1:0-10940 GCA_035628395.1 Burkholderiaceae bacterium
GGGCGCGAAGGCCGGCGACAAGATCAGCGTGACCTGGGTCGACAACAAGGGCGAGAAGCGGACCGACGAGGCGACCGTCAGCTGACGGTCCCGCGGACCGTCGACCGGCGGCTCCCCGGATCGGGCGGGTCGTCGGCGGACGGTCGGACGGGGTTCGGTGGACCGGCGACCCGCCGGGCCCACCCCGATGGACGGACGGGCGACCCGGCACGACGCCGCGCAGGCGGCGCACCGCGCGACCCGTCCCCGCGCGAGGAGACGAGACCGACATGAGACGACACATTTCCCCGATCGCGCTGGCGCTGGCCGCCGCGATCGTCGCGCCGCCGCTGGCGGCGCAGGGCCGCTCGACGGCCGACGGCATCGCCGAGTACCGGAAGATGCTCGAGGACGGCAACCCGGCCGAGCTGTTCGAGGCCCGGGGCGAGGAGCTCTGGAAGACGAGGCGCGGGCCGAAGAACGCGTCGCTCGAGCGCTGCGACCTCGGCCGCGGGCCGGGCGTCGTGAAGGGCGCGTTCGTCACGCTGCCGCGGTGGTTCGCCGACACGAAGCGCGTGCAGGACCTCGAGTCGCGGCTGCTCACCTGCATCGAGTCGCTGCAGGGGCTGTCGGCCGCCGAGATCGCGAAGACGCCGTTCGGCCGCGACGAGCAGCGCAACATGGAGGCGCTCGTCGCGTGGATCGCCTCGGAGTCGCGCGGCATGCGCTTCGACCTGCCGCAGGCGCATCCCGAGGAGAAGGCGATGTACGAGCTCGGCAAGCGCGCGTTCTTCTATCGCGCCGGCTCGCACGACTTCGCCTGCGCGTCGTGTCACGCCGAGGATGGCAAGCGGATCCGGCTGCAGGACCTGCCGCAGCTCACGAAGAACCCCGGCGACGGCGTCGGCTTCGCCGCGTGGCCGGCGTACCGCGTCAGCAGCGGCGAGCTCTGGAGCATGCAGCGCCGGCTCAACGACTGCTACCGCCAGCAGCGCTTCCCGTTCCCCGGCTACGCGTCGGACGTGACCGTCGCGCTCGGCACGTACATGGGCGTGAACGCGAAGGGCGCCGAGTCGATCGCGCCGTCGATCAAGCGCTGACGAGGGAACCGGACCGATGAAGACCCCGCACAAGACCGTCCTCGGCGTCGCCGCCGTCGCGCTGCTCGGCGCCGGCTGCGCCGCGATGTCGGGCGGCGATCCGCTCGACGCCCGGATGGCCGAGATGATGAAGACCTCGTTCCGCGACCAGGGCATCGCCAAGGTCGACCGGCTCGAGCAGGACCTCGCCAACCGCGCGTGCTCCGACGCCGAGGGCAAGGACCTGCCGGCCGAGGTCGCCAAGCGCATCGAGGAGGCGAACATGAAGACGGTGCGCATGCCGTCGGACGGCCGTTTCCTCGGCGACTGGAAGCGCGGCGAGACGCTCGCGCAGAGCGGCCGCGGCATGACCTGGACCGACGCGAGCGCGGCGCCGGCGGGCAACGGCGGCAACTGCTACAACTGCCACCAGCTGTCGAAGGAGGAGATCTCGTACGGCACGATCGGCCCGAGCCTCCACAACTACGGCAAGCTGCGCGGCGTCGCCGATCCGGCGAGCCCGGCGGCGCGCCCGATCGTCGAGTACACCTGGGGCAAGCTCTGGAACACGCGCGCCTACAACGCGTGCTCGAACATGCCGCGCTTCGGCCACGCCGGGCTGCTGAGCGAGCAGCAGCTGCAGGACCTGATGGCGCTGCTCCTCGACCCGAAGTCGCCCGTCAACCAGTGACCCCCGCGCGTCCGCCCGACGGCGGACGCGCCCCCGTCGCCGCATCGGCGGCCACCGACCCATGAACCTGTCCCGCCGCGAGTTCCTCCACGTGCTGGGCATGGCGGCCGCCGCCGGCCTGGCGCTCGGCCGCCACGCCGAGGCCGACGCGCAGGCCGCGCAGCGAGGCCTGTACGACCTGCCGCCGTTCGGCAACGTGTCGCTGCTGCACATGACCGACTGCCACGCGCAGCTGCTGCCGGTCTGGTTCCGCGAGCCGAGCGTGAACCTCGGCGTCGGCGACATGCACGGTCGGCTACCGCACCTGGTCGGCGAGCACCTGCTGAAGTCGACCGGCGTGCCGCGCGGCACCGAGGCCGCGCACGCGTTCACGCACCTCGAGTTCGAGCAGGCGGCGCGGCGCTACGGTCGGGTCGGCGGCTTCGCGCACCTCGCCACGCTGGTCAGGCAGCTGAAGGCGAGCCGGCCGGGCGCGCTGCTGCTCGACGGCGGCGACACCTGGCAGGGCTCGGCGACCGCGCTGTGGACGAACGCGCAGGACATGGTCGACGCCTCCAAGCTGCTCGGGGTCGACGTGATGACCGGGCACTGGGAGTTCACCTACGGCATGGACCGGGTGAAGGAGATCGTCGAGAAGGACTTCAAGGGCTCGATCGAGTTCCTCGCGCAGAACGTGAAGACCGCCGACTTCGGCGACCCGGTGTTCGAGCCGTACACGATCCGGCGCATCAACGGCGTCCCGGTGGCGATCGTCGGGCAGGCGTTCCCGTACACGCCGATCGCCAACCCGCGCTACCTGGTCGCCGACTGGAGCTTCGGCATCCAGGACGAGTCGATGCAGAAGGCCGTCGACGAGGCGCGGGCGAAGGGCGCGCAGGTGGTCGTCGTGCTGTCGCACAACGGCATGGACGTCGACCTGAAGATGGCCTCGCGCGTGCGCGGCATCGACGCGATCCTCGGCGGCCACACGCACGACGGGGTGCCGGTCGCGGTGCCGGTGAGGAACGCCGGCGGCACGACGCTGGTGACCAACGCCGGCAGCAACGGAAAATTTCTCGGCGTCATGGACCTCGACGTGAAGGGCGGGCGCGTCGCCGACTTCCGCTACCGGCTGCTGCCGGTGTTCTCGAACGCGCTGCCGGCCGACCCGGCGATGGACGCGCTGATCCGGCGGGTCCGCGCGCCGTTCGAGGCGAAGCTCTCCGAGCGCCTCGCCGTCACCGACGGGCTGCTCTACCGCCGCGGCAACTTCAACGGCACCTGGGACCAGCTGATCGTCGACGCGCTGATGGAGGTGCAGGGCGCCGACATCGCGTTCTCGCCGGGCTTCCGCTGGGGCACGACGCTGCTGCCCGGGGACGCGATCACCCGCGAGCTGCTGATGGACCAGACCGCGATCACCTATCCGTACGCGACGCTGACCGAGATGTCGGGCGACACGATCAAGACGGTGCTCGAGGACGTCGCGGACAACCTGTTCAACGCCGATCCGTACTACCAGCAGGGCGGCGACATGGTGCGCACCGGCGGGCTCGAGTACGCGATCGAGCCGGGCGCGCGGATGGGCGCCCGGATCACCGACATGCGGCTGCGCGGCATGCCGATCGAGGCGGGCAAGCGCTACAAGGTCGCCGGCTGGGCGCCGGTCGCCGAGGAGGCGAGGTCGGCCCCGGGCGTGAAGCCGGTGTGGGAGGTGGTCGAGACCTGGCTGAAGGCGAAGGGGCCGCGCATCGACGCGCGGCGTCCGAATGCGCCGCGCCTGATCGGCACGGCGGGCAACCCGGGCATCGCCGGCGCCGGCTGAGCCGGCCGACGCGGTGCCCACGAAGGAGCACGAGATGAAGCGTACCGTCCGATCGGCCGTGGCGGGCCTCGCGCTCGCCGTCGCCTGCGCCGCCGCGTCGGCGCAGGACATGGTGGTCTACCACGTCTCCGACGCCGCGCAGCAGGCGCTCGGCGGGCTGCGCAACGTGCGCAACCACCTCGACGTCGACCCGAAGGCGAAGATCACCGTCGTCACGCACGCGCAGGGCGTCGACTTCCTGATGGAAGGCGCGAAGGACCGCAACGGCAACCCGTACGCGGCCACGGTCGCCGCGCTGGTCGCGCGCGGCGTGAAGTTCGAGGTCTGCGAGATCACCCTGCAGAACCGCGAGCTCAAGCGCGACCAGTTCATCCAGGAGGCGGAGTTCACGCCCTCGGGCGTGGTCCGCATCGCGAAGCTGCAGAAGCAGGGCGCGGCCTACATCCGGCCCTGAGCGGGCCGGCCCCGTCGCCGGGCGACGGGGCGGCGACGCGGCACCGGATGGCGGCAGGGCACCGGACGGCGCGGTACCGGACGGCGCGCGGTACCGGACGGCGCGCGGTACCGGACGGCGCTCGGTACCGAGCGTCGCGGCACCGAGCGTCGCGGCACCGAGCGTCGCGGCACCGAGCGTCGCGGCACCGGACGTCGCGGCACCGAACGTCGCGCGGCACCGAACGGCGCCGCGCGACGAGGGTCAGCCGAGCATGTCCGCCCAGATGTTGTCGGCCCACGAGAGCGCGTAGCGGCCCTCGAGCTCGCTCGCCGCGGCCGACACGCCGCCCGAGCCGGGCACCGCCTTGAACGTCCTGTCCGCGCCGTCGTACTGGTGGACCGACGCGACGTGCACCACCTCGCGCTGCGTGACGAAGCTGTAGCAGGTGTTCATCACGACGGGCGCCGGATTCACCGGCTCGCCCTTCAGCAGCTGGATGATCGCGGCCGCGGCGACCTTGCCGTGCTGGTTCGCCATGTGGCCGGACTTCGGCATCGCGGGCGCCGAGAAGGTGGCGTCGCCGAGCACGTGCACGCCCTTGACCGCGGTCGACTCCATCGACAGCCAGTCGACGCCGACCCAGCGGTTGTTCAGGTTCACGAGGCCGGCCTGCACCGCGATGTCGCCGGCGCGCTGCGGCGGGATCACGTTTAGCACGTCGGCCCGCAGGTCCTCGAACTCGAACTTCGCGACGTTGCCCGACACCTCCTTGAGCTCGGCGTTCGGCCGGTACTCGAGGATGCCCTTGTAGTGCTGCTCGAACGCGCGCTCGAACAGCGCCTTCTTCGACTGGATCTCGCCGTTGGCGTCGAGCACGAGCAGCTTCGACTTCGGCTTCGCCGACTTCAGGTAGCTCGCGACCATGCACGCGCGCTCGTACGGCCCGGGCGGGCAGCGGTACGGCACCCGCGGGATGCTGATCGCGACGGTGCCGCCGTCGGGCATCGCCTCGAGCTGGCGGCGCAGCGCGACGGTCTGCGGGCCCGCCTTCCACGCGTGCGTGACGCGGCCCGAGTCGAGCGCGCCCTTCAGGCCGCCGACCGCGTCGAGCATGAAGTCGACGCCGGGCGACACCACGAGGCGGTCGTACGGCAGCTCGGTGCCGCCGGCCAGGCGCACGCGGCGGCCGGCGACGTCGACCGCCACGACCTCGTCGCGGACGACCTTGACGCCCATCGAGCGCAGCCCGTCGTAGCCGCGGGTCACGTCCTGGATCTGGCGGTAGCCGCCGACCACGAGGTTGGAGATCGGGCAGGACACGAACTCGGCGTTGCGCTCGACGAGCGTCACGTCGACGTTGCCGCCCCACATCCGCAGGTAGCGGGCGGCGGTCGCGCCGCCGTAGCCGCCGCCGACGACCACCACGCGGCCGATCGACGGACCCGAGGACGAGGGCAGCGCGCAGCCGGCGAGCGACGCGCCGCCGAGGGCGGCGCCGGCGGCGAGCCAGCGACGGCGTGCGGGGGCGGGGGGGAGCAGGGACGGGTCGGTCATCGCGATCCTCCTCATCGCTTGGGCTTCTGGGCCGCGAAGTGCTCGGCGATGAGCTTGAGCTGCGGCTCGGTGTAGCCCTTGACGATCTGGTGCATGATCGTCGCGGGCAGCGCGCCGCTGCGGTAGGCGGCGAGCGTGGCGAGCGTGCGTTCGGCGGGCATGCCCGCGAGCGGGCTCATGTCGCCGCGCGCGTGGCCGTCGGTGCCGTGGCAGTTGGAGCAGGTGGCCGCGAGCTGGCGTCCGAGGTTCGCGTCCTGGGCCCGGACGGCGACGTGGGCGCCGAGCAGGCTCGCCGCGAGCACGGCGAGCACGACCGGGCGGGCGGTGGCGTTCATCGTTGTCTCCGTGGAGTCGGTGGTGTGGAGCGTGGCGGCATCCTACGCGAGCCGGGCGCGAACCGCTCGTCCGGCTTATCGCGTTGTAGACTGAACATATTCGTCGTCACGCATGGAACGGAGAGCCGGATGGGCGCGGGAACGGGCGTCGCGGTGCGGGCGGGCCGCGCCCTGGCGGCGCTGATGGTCGCGACCGCGGCCGGCGCGCTGGCGCCGGGCGACGCGCGCGCGCAGCCGCGGGTCCGCGCCGAGCCGGTCGCCGACCGCGTCTGGATGGTGCAGGGCGAGTCGGCGCTCGGCTCGACGGCCAACCGCAACCACATCTCCAACGCGGGCTTCGTCGCGACGCGCGACGGCGTGGTCGTCGTCGATGCGCTCGGCTCGCCCGCGCTCGCCGAGGAGCTGCTCGCCGAGATCGAGCGGCTCACGCGGCTGCCGGTCACGCACGTGATCGTCACCCACTACCACGCCGACCACGTCTACGGGCTGCAGGCGCTGAAGGCGCGCGGCGCGAGCGTGATCGCGCACGCCTCCGGGCGCGAGTACCTGAACTCCGAGACCGCGCGGCGCCGTCTCGAGGCGAGCCGCGACGAGCTCGCGCCCTGGATCGACGCCTCCACCCGGCTGGTGCCGGCCGACCGCTGGCTCGAGGGCGACGCGGTGCTCGAGGTGGGCGGCGAGCGCATCGAGATCCGCCACGCGGGCCCGTCCCACACCGCCGAGGACCTGGTCGTGTTCGTGCCGCGCACGCGCACGCTGTTCGTCGGCGACCTGGTGTTCCGCGGCCGCATCCCGTTCGTCGGGCAGGCCGACAGCCGCCGCTGGATCGCGGCGCTCGACCGGCTGCTCGACGACCGGCCGCTCGCGCTGGTGCCCGGCCACGGCCCGGTGTCGCGCGATCCGGTGCCCGACCTGCAGACCACCCGCGACTACCTGCGCCACCTGCGCGTGTCGATGGCCCGGGCCGCGCGCGAGCTCGAGCCCTTCGAGGACGCGTACGCCCGCACCGACTGGTCGCGCTTCGAGCGGCTGCCGCTGTTCGGCGTCGCCAACCGGATCAACGCGTACAACACCTATCTGCTGATGGAGCAGGGAGGCGAGCCGTGAGCGCCCCGGTCCGCCGATCGCTGCTGCGCGCGCTCGGCGCGCCGCTCGCCGCCTGCGCGTGCGCCGCGGCGACGCGCCCGGCGCGCGCGCAGTCGCCCGCGGCCGCGCCGCGCGTCGTCGACTGGCCGGCGATCCGGCTGCTCGACGGCCCGACGATCGAGCCCGCGGCCTGGCGCGACACCGCGGCGGTGATCGTCGTCTGGGCGACCTGGTGCCCGTTCTGCCGTCGCCACAACCCGCACGTCGAGAAGCTGCACCGCGCGGTCGCCGGCCGCCCGATCCGGGTGATCGGCGCGTCGATCGATCGCGATCCCGAGGCGGTGCGTCGCTACGCCCGCGAGCAGGGCTACACGTTCCCGACGACGATGGACGCGGCCGTCCTGCGCGAGCGGCTCGGGCTGCGCAACGGGCTCCCGCTGACGGCGGTCGTCGACCGGCGCGGGCGGCTCGTGCAGCAGATCCCCGGCGAGATGTTCGAGGAGGACGTGCTCGAGCTCGCGCGGTTCGCCGATCCGCCGACGGGGAGCTGACGGTGCCGCGACGCACGGCCGCGCCCGACCGGGCCTCCGCCCTCGCGACCGCGTCCCGATCCGCGGGGGAGGCGGTCGCCGACGCCGGCGACGAGCGCGTGTTCGAGAGCGTCGCCGAGCTGTTCGCGCTGCTGTCGGCGCCGATCCGCCTGCGGATCATCAGCGCGGTCTGCCAGGAGGAGCTGAACGTGTCGCAGCTGCTCGAGCGGATCGACACGACGCAGCCCAACATGTCGCAGCACCTCGCGACGCTGCATCGCTGCGGGGTGCTCGCCCGGCGGCGCGAGGGCACCCAGATCTACTACCGGCTGCAGAACGAGTTCGTCGCGACGCTGTGCCGCACGGTGTGCACGCAGGTCGCGATCGGCGCGGACCCGGCCGGCGCCGACGCCTTCCCGGCCCGAGACGGGGACGCGCGCTGACCGAACCGGCGTCCCGGCGGGGCCCGCCGACGCCGCGGACCGATTCCTCATGGAGACCTCCCGCATGACCCGACCCGTCGTCGTCCCCGCCGCGCTCGCGCTCGTCGCCGCGCTCGCCGCCTCGAGCGCCCTCGCGCAGCCGCGCGAGCTCAAGGCCGTGGACCGCGTGCCGACGATCACCCACGACGCGGCGCTCGCCGCCGCGCAGGCCGCGCTCGCCGACTGCCGCAAGCGCGGCGCGTCGGTCGCGGTCGCGGTGGTCGACCGCGCGGGCGTGCCGGTGGTCGTGCTGCGCGACACGCTCGCCGGCATGCACACGCCCGACACCGCGACGCGCAAGGCCTGGACCGCGGTCAGCTTCCGCGGCGCGACCACCGAGCTCGTCGGCGCGACCGCGCCGGGCGGCCCGAACGGCGGCATCCGCCACCTGCCGAACGTCGCGATGGTCGGCGGCGGGCTGATGCTGCAGTCGGCGGGCAGCCTGGTCGGCGGGATCGGCGTCTCGGGCGCGCCGAGCGGCGAGATGGACGACCAGTGCGGCAAGGCCGGCATCCAGGCGATCGGCGACGCGCTCGAGCTCGGCTGAGCGCGGCCTCGGTGCAGGTGCCGTCGCGGATCCCTGGGCAGATCGCAACGGAGATCCCGCCGCGGATCGTGGGGTAGGTGCCGTCGCAGGTGGCGTCGTAGGTGCCGTCGCAGGTCCCAGCGCAGAGGCCGGCGCAGAGGCCGTCGCAGCTTCCGGCCCGGGCCGCGCGAGCGGCCCCCCGTCGCTCAGGGCGCGAGCCGCTCCCGGTCCCAGCCGCCGTCGGCGCGACGCCGGTACGCGAGCCGGTCGTGCAGCCGCGACGGACGTCCCTGCCAGAACTCCCAGTAGTCGGGCACGAGGCGGAATCCGCCCCAGTGCGGCGGGCGCGGCGGGTGGAGGCCGAACCGCAGGCCGTACTCGGCGGCGCGCGCGACCAGCGTCGCGCGCGAGGCGATCGGGCGGCTCTGCTCCGAGGCCCAGGCCCCGATGCGCGAGGCGAGCGGGCGCGACGCGAAGTACGCGTCCGACTCCGCGTCGGTCACGCGCTCGACGCGGCCCTCGATGCGCACCACGCGCTCGAGCGGCACCCAGTGGAACTGCAGCGCGGCGAACGGGTTCGCGGCGAGCTCGCGGCCCTTGCGGCTGTCGTAGTTGGTGTACCAGACGATGCCGCGCTCGTCGAAGCCCTTGATCAGCACGATGCGGGTCGACGGCCGCCCCTCGGGGCCGACGGTGGCGACCGTCATCGCGTTCGGCTCCTCGAGGCCGGCGTCGAGCGCCTGGCGCATCCACTGGGTGAACTGCGCGAGCGGCGCGTCGTGCGCGCGGTCCTCGACCAGCTCGTCGCGGTCGTAGGTCTTGCGCAGGTCGGCGAGGGTCTTTCCGTCTTCCATCGGCCGAGTATAGGCCGCGGTGCCGTCCGTCCGCCCGCACGGCCCCGCCGGAGGCGCGTGCTACCATCCGCCCCGGACGCGACACACCGATCGCGCGTCCCTCGCCGGCGCCCGCCGGCCACGCCCCTCGCACATCGCGGACCGCCCGGATTGGTGCCACCCCCTCGTAGCGGGCCTTCGCGGCCCCGGGTGGCGGGGCCGTGTCCCTGGACCCCTTCCTCATGACTTCCGTGTCTTCCTTCGCCGCCCTCGGGCTGGCCGAACCGCTGCTGCGCGCCATCGCCGACGCCGGCTACGAAACCCCCACGCCGATCCAGGCGCAGGCGATCCCGGTCGTGCTGACCGGCCGCGACCTGCGCGCCGCCGCCCAGACGGGCACCGGCAAGACCGCCGGCTTCACGCTGCCGATCCTGCATCGCCTGTCCCGCCCCGGCCCCGACGGCCGGCCCGTCGCCGCCCGGCCGGGCAAGCCGCGCGTGCTCGTGCTGGTGCCCACCCGCGAGCTCGCCGCGCAGGTCGAGGAATCGGTGCGCACCTACGGCAAGTACCTGCCGCTCACCTCGCTCGTCGTCTTCGGCGGCGTCAACATCAATCCGCAGATCTCCGCGCTGCGCGGCCGCGTCGACATCCTCGTCGCCACGCCGGGACGCCTGCTGGACCACCTCGGCCAGCGCACGGTCGACCTGTCGGGCATCGAGGTGCTGGTGCTCGACGAGGCCGACCGCATGCTCGACATGGGCTTCATCCGCGACATCCGCAAGGTGCTCGCGGTGCTGCCCAAGGTCCGGCAGAACCTGCTGTTCTCGGCGACCTTCTCCGACGAGATCCGCGAGCTCGCCGACGGCCTGCTGCACGAGCCGGCGAGCGTCGAGGTCGCGCGCCGAAACACCGCGTCCGAGCTCGTCGAGCAGTCGGCCTACATGGTCGAGAAGGGCGTCAAGCGCCACCTGCTGTCGCACCTGATCAAGCGCGGCGACTGGCGCCAGGTGCTGGTGTTCACGCACACCAAGCACGGCGCGAACCGGCTCGCCGAGCAGCTCGGCAAGGACGGCATCGAGTCGCTGGCGATCCACGGTAACAAGAGCCAGAACGCGCGCACCCGCGCGCTCGCGGCGTTCAAGGACGGCTCGCTGCCGGTGCTGGTCGCGACCGACATCGCCGCGCGCGGGCTCGACATCGACCAGCTGCCGCACGTCGTGAACTTCGAGCTGCCGAACGTGCCCGAGGACTACGTGCACCGGATCGGCCGCACCGGCCGCGCCGGCGCCGAGGGCTGGGCGGTGTCGCTGGTCGACCGCGAGGAGATCCGGCTGCTCGCCGACATCGAGCGGGTGATCAAGCGCCCGATCCCGCGCGCGACGCCCGAGGGCTTCGTGCCGCCGCCGCCGTCGCAGCGCTCGACGATCGACGACGACCGTCCGCCGCGTCCGCCGCAGGGCCGTCGCGGCGCGCCTCAGGGCGCACCGCGCGGCGCGGCGCCCGGATCGCGCGGCCCGGCTCCGGCCCGCGCGGGCGAGCCGGCGCGCGGTGCGGCCGGCGGTCGTCCGGCACCGGCGCAGCCGCCGCGCGGCGGCGACGCCGCCT
>DASPJX010000117.1:0-2234 GCA_035628395.1 Burkholderiaceae bacterium
CGCGCCGCGGGACGGGCGCTCGGCGTGGGCGCGCCCGGCGCCCGGCGCACGGCCCGCCCCCGCCGCCGAGCCCCCGGCGGCACCGCCGCCTCCGCGCCGCTTCGCTCGCGTTCGCGCCGCGTTCGCGCGCGCCGAGCGTCCGGTGCTCGTCGCGATGGGCGTGCTCGCCGCGCTCGCGGGCATGGCGCTCAACCAGTCGATGAACCCGGCCGCGCGCGCGCTCACGCAGGAGGACATCGACGCGGCCGTGCTGCGCACGCTCGACACGCAGCCGCTGCCGTCGCAGGCCGCGAAGGCGTGGGAGATCATCCGGCCGTCGGTGGTCCGCGTGCGGCGCATCGGCCCGGGCGGCAAGGACGGCGCGGCGGGCGAGGACATCGGCGTGGGCAGCGGCGTGGTCGTCGTCGAGAGCGGCCTGATCCTCACGAATCTCCACGTGGTCTCGGGCGCCGAATCGATCAAGGTGGTGTTCGCCGACGGCCTCGAGTCGGACGCGGTCGTCGTGCAGGCGCAGCCCGACCAGGACCTCGCGGTGCTGCAGGCGAAGACGCTGCCCGACGACCTGCAGCCGGCCACGCTCAAGTCGACGGCCGACCTGCGTCCCGGCGACGTCGTCGTCGCGGCGGGCTTTCCGTTCGGCATCGGCCCGTCGGTCAGCTCGGGCGTCGTCTCGGGCCTGAAGCGCGAGTTCCGCTCGCCCGAGGGCCAGCGCATCCTCACCAACCTGATCCAGTTCGACGCCGCGGTGAACCCGGGCAGCTCGGGCGGGCCGCTGGTCACGCCCGAGGGCGAGGTCGTCGGCATCGTCACCGCGGTCCTCAACCCCACCGAGCAGCGCGTGTTCGTCGGCATCGGATTCGCCGTGCCGATCGAGAGCGCGGCGGCCGGCGCCGGCATGTCCCCCTTCTGATCGTCCCCCTCTCCCACTTCCCAACGCCGAACCCCTATCGCATGAACGACACCCCCGACACCGGATCCGACGTCGCCGCGCTGATGGAGCGCATCCTGTTCGAGGTCAAGCGCGTGGTCGTGGGCCAGGACCACTTCCTCGAGCGCGTGCTGGTCGCGATCCTCGCGCAGGGCCACCTGCTGGTCGAGGGCGTGCCCGGGCTCGCGAAGACGCTGACCGTGAAGACGCTCGCGACGACGATCCGCGGGCACTTCCGCCGGATCCAGTTCACGCCCGACCTGGTTCCCTCGGACCTGGTCGGCACGCGGATCTACAGCCAGAAGACCGGCGAGTTCAGCACCTCGCTCGGGCCGGTGTTCACGAACCTGCTGCTCGCCGACGAGATCAACCGCGCGCCCGCCAAGGTCCAGAGCGCGCTGCTCGAGGTGATGCAGGAGCGCCAGGTGACGATCGCGGGCGAGACGCACCGCGTGCCCGACCCGTTCCTCGTGATGGCCACGCAGAACCCGATCGAGACCGAGGGCACGTATCCGCTGCCCGAGGCGCAGGTCGACCGCTTCATGATGAAGGTGCTGGTCGGCTACCCGAGCGAGGAGGAGGAGTTCGTCATCGTCGAGCGCGTGACCGGCGCGGCGGTGTCGGTCTCGCCGGTCGCCTCCACCGAGCAGCTCGGCGCGCTGCAGCGCGAGTGCCGGCGCGGCTACGTCGATCCGTCGCTGATGCAGTACGCGGTGCGCCTCGTGGCCGCCACGCGCGAGCCCGAGCGCTTCGGCATCAAGGACACGCAGCGGCTGCTGACCTTCGGGGCCAGCCCGCGCGCGTCGATCTCGCTGGTCGAGGGCGCGCGCGCGCTCGCGTTCCTGCGCGGGCGCCGCTACGCGCTGCCCGAGGACGTCGCCGACCTCGCCCCCGACGTGCTGCGCCACCGGCTCGTGCTGTCGTACGAGGCGCTGGCCGAGGGCCTGTCCGCCGACGCGATCGTGCAGCGGATCATGCGGCACGTGCCGCAGCCGGCTCGCCCGCTGCAGACCCATGTCGACCTCGAAGCGCGATCCTGAGGCGCTGCTGCGCCGCCTCGAGTGGACGGTGATCCGTCGGCTCGACGGCCTCCTGCAGGGTAACTACCGCACGCTGTTCCGCGGCCACGGCCTCGACCTCGCGGACATCCGCGAGTACCAGTACGGCGACGACGTGCGCCACATCGACTGGAACGTCACGGCGCGCATGGACACGCCCTACGTCCGGGTCTTC
The DNA here is from genome assembly GCA_035628395.1 of Burkholderiaceae bacterium. Taxonomy (GTDB): domain Bacteria; phylum Pseudomonadota; class Gammaproteobacteria; order Burkholderiales; family Burkholderiaceae_E; genus UBA4615. The sequence continues at coordinate 2,162 of DASPJX010000117.1, forward strand.
GACGAGGACCGCGAGATCACGGCGTGGTTGCTGCTGGACGTGAGCCCGTCGGTGGACTTCGGCACGATCCTCA
>DASPJX010000118.1:0-3670 GCA_035628395.1 Burkholderiaceae bacterium
CGCGATCGGACTCGGGCGCGTGGACGGTGCTCGTCTTGTAGAGCATCGTCGCCTCGTCGGTCCGCGCGACGAAGCCGTGCGCGACGCCGCGCGGCACGAACAGCACGCGGCGGTTGTCGGCCGACAGCGTCGTCGACGCGACGCGGCCGTGGCCGGCGCCGCGGCGCAGGTCGACGACCACGTCGAGCACCTCGCCCCGCGTGCAGAGCACGAGCTTGTCGTGGTCGTGCGGCGGCACCTGGAAGTGCATGCCGCGGATCACGCCGCGGTGCGACACCGAGTAGTATTCCTCGGCGACGTCGAGCCGGATGCCCAGCTCCGCGAAGACGTCCCGGTGGAAGGTCTTCACGAAGCTGCCGCGCGCGTCCTCGAAGCGCGGGGCCTCGAGCAGCACGCAGCCGGGCAGCAGGGTGTCGACGATCCTCACGGGGCGCGCGTCAGAAGTTGACGCCCAGGTAGGTCTCGATGCGGTTCGCCGACCACTCGAGCATCTCGGGCCCGAGCGCCGGCTGCACGCCGATCCAGAACGTGTCGTTCATCACCCGGTCGGTGTTCGTCAGGTCGCCCGAGACCCGGTAGGTGCGGCCCGCCATGTACGGCTGGCGCGTCAGGTTGCCGGCGAACAGCAGCCGCGTGCCGACCTTGTTCTGGTCGAGGTAGGTGAGCAGGTCCACCCGCGAGACCGGCGCCTCGGGCTTCAGCGTGACGGGGAAGCCGAACCACGACGGATCGGCGTTCGGGGTCGCGCGCGGCAGGATCAGGAACTCCTCGCAGGAGGCGAGCCGCTCGCGCAGGAACGCGAAGTTCTCCTTGCGCCGCTGCACGAACGCGGCCGCCTTGTCGAGCTGCGCGAGGCCGCAGGCGGCCTGCATGTCGGTGATCTTCAGGTTGTAGCCGAGGTGGCCGTAGGTGTACTTGTGGTCGTAGCCCTCGGGCAGGCTGCCGAGCTTCCAGCCGAAGCGCTTGCCGCAGGTGTTGTCCTTGCCGGGCGGGCAGTAGCAGTCGCGGCCCCAGTCGCGGAAGCTTTCGGCGATCGTCTTCAGCTGGTCGTCGTTCGTGAAGACCGCGCCGCCTTCGCCCATCGTGATGTGGTGCGCCGGGTAGAAGCTCAGCGTGCCGATGTCGCCGAACGTGCCGACCAGGCGGCCCCCGTAGGTCGAGCCGAGCGCGTCGCAGCAGTCCTCGATCAGCCACAGCCCGTGCTTGCGGCACAGGGCGGTCACCACCTCCAGGTTGAAGGGGTTGCCGAGCGTGTGGGCGAGCATGATCGCCTTGGTCCGCGGGCCGATCGCCGCCTCGATCCTCGACGCGTCGATGTTGTACGTGCCGAGCTCGACGTCGACGAACACCGGCACCGCGCCGAACTGCAGGATCGGATTGACGGTGGTCGGGAAACCGGCGGCCACGCCGATCACCTCGTCGCCCGGGAGGATCGCGCGCGAGCCGAGCTTGGGCGAGGTCAGCGTGCTGAACGCGACCAGGTTCGCCGACGAGCCGGAGTTCACGGTGATCAGGTGCTTGACGCCGAGGAAGGCGGCGAGCTTCTTCTCGAACGCGTCGTTGAAGCGCCCGGCGGTCAGCCAGCCGTCGAGCGAGGCCTCGACCATCGCCTTCAGCTCGGCCGCGTCGAGCAGCTTGCCGGACGGCGGGACCGGGGTCGAGCCGGGCTGGAACGGCTGCGGGGCGAGCGCGAGCGTCGCGTACTCGTCGACGAGCTCGGCGATGCGCCGGCGCAGGGAATCGGTGTCGGAGGTCATGGGAATGTCGTCAGGAGGAGGTGAGGGACCGGTAGCGGTCGATCTGCGCGAGCGTGCGCTCGCGCACGTCCCCGCCGGCGAGGCGGTGCCGCGTCCAGTCGACGATCAGGTCGAGCGCGGCCTCGAGGCCGAGCGCCGGCTCCCAGCCGAGCCGCGCGCGCGCCTTCGAGACGTCGAGCTTGAGCCAGGTGGCCTCGTGCGGATGCTCGCCGGGGCTCGGCCGCCACGAGGCGCCGTCGCCCCATCGCGAGACGAGCCGCTCGACGATCCAGCCGACCGGGCGCGCGTCGGCGTCGTTCGGCCCGAAGTTCCAGGCCTCGGCGTACGCGGCGCCGTGCTCGTGCAGCCGCTCGGCGAGCGTCAGGTAGCCGCGCAGCGGCTCGAGCACGTGCTGCCACGGCCGGATCGCGCCCGGGTTCCTGATCTCGACGGCCCGCCCCTCGGCGAAGGCCGCGAGCACGTCGGGCACGAGCCGGTCGCTCGCCCAGTCGCCGCCGCCGATCACGTTGCCCGCGCGCGCGGTCGCGAGGGCCGGGCCGGCCGCGAGGAACGAGGCGCGGTACGCGGCGCTGACCAGCTCGGCGCAGCCCTTGCTGCTGCTGTAGGGGTCGCGCCCGCCCATCGGCTCGTCCTCGCGATAGCCCCAGACCCACTCGCGGTTCTCGTAGCACTTGTCGGTCGTCACGTTGACGACCGCGCGCACCGTCGGGCACGCGCGCACCGCCTCGAGCAGGTGGACGGTGCCCATCACGTTCGTCGAGTAGGTCTCGACCGGGTCGACGTACGAGCGGCGCACGAGCGGCTGCGCGGCCATGTGGATCACGACCTCGGGTCGCGCGGCGACCAGCGCGTCGCGCAGCGCGCCGGCGTCGCGGACGTCGCCGATCACCGAGCGCATGCCGCGCGCCACGCCGGCCTCGTCGAACAGGCTCGGCGACGTGGGGGGCGGCAGCGCGAAGCCGGTGGTCTCGGCGCCGACCGACTGCAGCCACAGCGACAGCCAGCTGCCCTTGAAGCCGGTGTGCCCGGTGAGGAACACCCGGCGGCCGCGCCAGAACGCCGCGTTCACGTCCAGACCTTCCAGGGCGCGGCGCCGCCGCGCCACAGCTCCTCGAGGTGCAGCTTGTCGCGCAGCGTGTCCATCGGCTGCCAGAAGCCCTCGTGCGGATAGGCGGCGAGCTGGCCGGCCTCGGCGAGACGCTCGAGCGGCTCGCGCTCCCAGATGCTGTCGTCGCCGTCGATGTAGTCGATGACCTTCGGCGACAGCACGAAGAAGCCGCCGTTGATCATGCCGCCGTCGCCCTTGGGCTTCTCCTTGAACGACAGCACGCGTCCGTCGGCCGCCATGTCGAGCGCGCCGAAGCGCCCGGGCGGGAAGGTCGCCGTCAGCGTGGCGAGCCGGCCCTGCTCGCGGTGGAACGCGACCAGTCGCCCGATGTCGACGTCGCCGAGCCCGTCGCCGTAGGTGAAGCAGAACGCGTCCTCGCCGTCGAGGTAGGAGCGCACGCGCCTCAGGCGCCCGCCGGTCATCGTGTCCTCGCCGGTGTCGACCAGCGTGACCCGCCACGGCTCGGCGTAGCGCTGGTGCACTTCCATGTGGTTGCGCGCCATGTCGAAGGTGACGTCCGACATGTGCAGGAAGTAGTTGGCGAAGTACTCCTTGATCACGTAGCCCTTGTAGCCGCAGCACACGACGAAGTCGTGGATGCCGTGGGCCGAGTAGATCTTCAGGATGTGCCAGAGGATCGGCTTGCCGCCGATCTCGACCATCGGCTTCGGGATCCGCTCGGTCTCTTCGCTGATGCGCGTGCCGAATCCCCCGGCGAGGATCACGGCCTTCATGCGCACCGCTCGACGGTGACGTGCCCGCGCTGAACCATCCCGTGCCGCCCCTCCTCAGTGCTTGCATGCAT
>DASPJX010000119.1:0-4063 GCA_035628395.1 Burkholderiaceae bacterium
CAGCAGGTGATCGACCGCTTCGCGCTGCCCGCGAAGCTGGTCCACCTGGTGCTCGTCGACGGCACCTACGTGTCGCCCGCCGATCGTGCGACGCGCGCGCTCGGCCCGGGCGAGGCGCTCGCGATCTGGCCGCCGATCGCCGGAGGCTGATGCCCTTCCACGGCTTCGAGCGGGTCATGGCCTGCACCCGCGCCGACCTCGGGCGCTGGCTCGCCGAGCTGACCGGCGCCGACTCCGGCATCGCCGCCGCGGGGCGCACCGAGCTGCGCTTCGACTGGGGCGTGCTCGGCGTCGAGACCGAGCCGCTGCCGCCGCGGCGGATCGCGCTGCTCGCGGTGCAGCAGCTGCGGGTGCGGTTCGTCCCGCCGCCCGGGGGCGAGGCGCACGCCCGGGCGTGGATCGAGCGCTTCGACCACCACACGCAGCGCGGCGGAGGCTAGGGCCGCGCCGTGCGACCGGTCGGTCGTTGCGGCGGGGCGGTCGCCGCGACGGCTGGGTCAACGCGACGGCTGGGTCAACGCGACGGGTCGGTCTACACCAAGGCTCGGTCTATACGACGGGACGGTCCACACGACGGGACGGTCCACACGACGGCCGGTCGCCGCGCCGGGCCGGTCATCGAGGCGGGCCGGTCATCGAGGCCGGCCGGGCCTCGCGTCGGGCCGGTTCTCGCGACGGACCCGTCGACTTGCCGGCTGCGCCGCGGATGCGACAATCGCGGATTCGATTCCTCGCAGCGAGCGCGCGCCCATGTCCATCAAGTCCGACCGCTGGATCCGCCGGATGGCCCAGAGCCACGGGATGATCGAGCCGTTCGAGCCGCATCAGGTGCGCGAGGTCGACGGTCGCAAGGTGGTGTCGTTCGGCACGTCGAGCTACGGCTACGACATCCGGTGCGCCGACGAGTTCAAGATCTTCACCAACATCAACAGCACCATCGTCGACCCGAAGCACTTCGACGAGAAGTCCTTCGTCGACTTCAAGGGCGAGGTCTGCATCATCCCGCCCAACTCGTTCGCGCTCGCGCGCACCGTCGAGTACTTCCGGATCCCGCGCAACGTGCTGACGGTCTGCGTCGGGAAGTCGACGTACGCCCGCTGCGGGATCATCTGCAACGTGACGCCGTTCGAGCCCGAGTGGGAGGGCTTCGTCACGCTCGAATTCTCGAACACGACGCCGCTGCCCGCGAAGATCTACGCGGGCGAGGGATGCGCGCAGGTGCTGTTCTTCGAGTCCGACGAGGTCTGCGAGACCTCGTACAAGGACCGCGGCGGCAAGTACCAGGGCCAGCGCGGCGTCACGCTGCCCAAGACCTGAGCCGCTCCGCGCCGTGACGCTGCGCCTCGCCGCGCTCGCCGTCGGCGTGCTGATCGTCTCGACGGCGGCGCTGCTGATCCGCCTCGCGATCGATGCGGGGGCCGGGCCGCTCGCGGTCGCCGCCGGGCGGCTGACGATCGCCGCGGCGGTGGTGGTGCCGCTCGCGCTCGCCCGCCGGCGCGGCGAGCTCGGCGGGCTGCGGTCCCGCGACTGGATGATCGCGGCGGTGGCCGGCGCCTTCCTCGCGCTGCACTTCGCCACCTGGATCGCGTCGCTGCGCTACACGTCCGTGGCGAGCAGCGTCGCGCTGGTGACCACGAACCCGGTCTGGGTCGGGCTGCTGTCGTGGTGGCTGCTCGGCGAGCCGCCGACGCGGCGCACCGCGGCCGGCATCGCGCTCGCGATCGCGGGCAGCGTCCTCATCGTGGCCTCCGACCTCGGCGGCGGCTCGCCGAGCCCGGGGTCGGCGCCCGCGCTCGGCAACGCGCTCGCGCTGGGCGGCGCGATCGCGATCTCGGGCTACTTCCTCGTGGGCCGCGGGTTGAACCGGCGGCTGTCGCTGCTCGCCTACGTGGCGATCGTCTACGGCGCGGCGGCGATCGCGATGAACGCGATCGCGGTGGCCGGCGGACAGCCGATCTGGGCGATCCCGGCCGCCGCCTGGGCGCCGATCGCGGCGATGGCGCTCGGCCCGCAGCTCGCCGGCCACACGATCATCAACGCGTCGCTGCGCCACCTGTCGGCGACCTTCGTCGCGCTCGCCATCCTCGGCGAGCCGGTCGGCTCCGCGGTGCTCGCGTGGGCCTTCCTCGGCGAGACCTTCGGCGGGCTGCAGCTCGCCGGCTTCGCGGCGCTGCTCGCCGGCATCGTCGTGGCGGCCGGCGGCGAGCGCCGCGCGCCCGCACCGCCCGCGCCCGAGGCGGCCGGGGGCTGACCGAGCCCCGACGACGGCGGCGACCGTCCGCGGCGAGCGGGCCCGGCGATCACGCGAGCGAGCGAGGCGACCGCGACGACCGCGACGACCGCGACGACCGCGACGCCCGACGCCCCCGACGCCCCCGACGCCCCCGACGACGGCGCCAGCCCGTCCACCGCGGCGACCCGCCGCGGCCCGTCGCCGCGGCCGGCGCGTTGCGTACAATCCCGGGGTCCCGCGGGGCACGCGGCCCCGACTGCAGGAGAGCGAGATGTCCACCGACCGCCTGATCATCTTCGACACCACGCTGCGCGACGGCGAGCAGAGCCCCGGCGCCTCGATGACCCGCGAGGAGAAGCTGCGGATCGCCAAGCTGCTCGAGAAGCTGCGCGTGGACGTGATCGAGGCGGGCTTCGCGTCCTCGTCGAACGGCGACTTCGAGGCGGTGCGCTCGATCGCCAACGGCATCCGCGAGTCGGTCGTCTGCTCGCTCGCCCGCGCCAACGATCGCGACATCTCGCGCGCGGCCGAGGCGCTCGCCGGCGCCAGGCGCAAGCGCATCCACACGTTCATCGCGACCTCGCCGCTCCACATGGAGAAGAAGCTGCGGATGTCGCCCGACCAGGTGTACGAGCAGGCGCGCCTCGCGGTGCGCTTCGCCCGCAAGTTCACCGACGACGTCGAGTTCTCGCCCGAGGACGGCTACCGCTCGGAGCCCGAGTTCCTGTACCGCGTGCTCGAGGCGGTGATCGACGAGGGCGCGACGACGATCAACATCCCCGACACCGTCGGCTACGCGGTGCCCGAGCTCTACGGCGCGTTCATCCGCGACCTGCGCGAGAAGATCCCGAACGCCGACAAGGCGGTCTGGTCGGTGCACTGCCACAACGACCTCGGCATGGCGGTCGCGAACTCGCTGGCCGGCGTCGTGCAGGGCGGCGCGCGGCAGGTCAAGTGCACGATCAACGGGCTGGGCGAGCGCGCGGGCAACACCTCGCTCGAGGAGGTGGTGATGGCGGTCAGGACGCGCCGTGACTTCTTCCGGCTCGAGGTGGGCATCGACACCTCGCAGATCGTGCCGATCTCCAAGCTCGTCTCGGGCATCACCGGCTTCCCCGTGCAGCCGAACAAGGCGGTCGTCGGCGCCAACGCGTTCGCGCACGCCTCGGGCATCCACCAGGACGGCGTGCTGAAGGCGCGCGACACCTACGAGATCATGCGGGCCGAGGACGTGGGTTGGGCCGCGAACCGGATCGTGCTCGGCAAGCTGTCGGGGCGCAACGCGTTCAAGCAGCGGCTGCAGGAGCTCGGCATCCAGCTCGAGTCCGAATCCGAGGTCAACGCCGCCTTCGTGCGCTTCAAGGACCTGGCCGACCGCAAGGCCGAGATCTACGACGAGGACATCCACGCGCTGGTGTCCGACGAGTCGGTCACGCACGAGGACGAGCACTTCAAGCTGCTGTCGATGCGCCAGTCGTCCGAGATGGGCGAGCGGCCGCAGGCCTCGGTGACGATCTCGGTGGGCGGCGTCGAGCACGCCGCGCACGCCGAGGGCAACGGCCCGGTCGACGCGACGCTGAAGGCGATCGAGTCGCGCATCGACAGCGGCGCGGAGCTGATGCTGTACTCGGTCAACGCGATCACCACCGGCACCGAGTCGCAGGGCGAGGTCACGGTCCGGCTGTCGCGCGCCGGCCGGATCGTCAACGGCGTGGGCGCCGATCCCGACATCGTCGTCGCCTCGGCCAAGGCCTACCTGAACGCGCTGAACAAGCTGCATTCGGACGCGCCCCGGGTCAATCCGCAGCACGACCAGGCGATCTGAACCCG
>DASPJX010000120.1:0-6377 GCA_035628395.1 Burkholderiaceae bacterium
CCGGCCCCCCGGGCGGGCGCCCCGCCCGCGCCGCCCCGGACGCCCGGGCCGCGCACGCCCGCGCCCCGTACCGGTGGACGCGCGGGATCGCGCACCGTCGCGGCGACGGTGCCGTCGGGAACCTTGGGGAGCTTCAGCGTGGATCGGGGCATGGGCGGGGGCGGGGGCAACCCGGCATCATAGCCGGGCCGCCCCGCGCGACGGCGCGCGGCTCAGCCCATGCGGCCGAACCAGGCGAGCGACAGCGCGCCCGACAGCGCCGCGAGGCACGCGGCGGCGGCCGAGAACAGCGCGGTCAGCTCGGTGTCGCGACGCTCCATCACGAGCTTCGCGTTCAGCGTCCGATACACCTTCTGCAGCTCGCTCGCGGTGGACGCCTGGAAGTACTCGCCGTGCGTCATCGCGGCGACCCCGCGCAGGGTCTCCTCGTCGAGCCGCACGTAGACGGTGAAGCCGTCGAGCATCAGCGAGGTGCCCTCCGGCGTGCCGAAGCCCACGGTGTACACCCGCACGCCGCGTTCGGCCGCGACCCGGGCCACCTCGAGGGGGTCGGGACCGGTGGTGCGCCGGCCGTCGGACAGCAGCACGATCACGCCCGCGTCCGACGATCCGGCCGCGACCGGCGGCGGCCGTTCGCGCGCGGGGTCCGTCCGGCCCTTGCCGGCGAGCGGCGCACCGGGCGGCGGACGTTCGCCGGCACCGTGTCCCGGCAGCCGCCGTCCCGGCGGCGCGCCGCGCGACGCGATCTCGTCCAGCCCCAGGTCCTCCCCGGGGAACAGCGCCTCGAGCGCGACCGCGAGGCCCGCGCCGGTCGCGGTCGCGCGCTGCAGCTCGATCCGGTCGATCGCCGCGAGCAGGTCGGCCGCCCGGTCGGTCGGCGCCTGCACGAGCTGCGCGGCACCGCCGAACGCGACGAGGCCGATCCGCGTGGACGGCGGCCGCTCCTCGACGAACGCGCGCGCGGCCGCCTGCGCGGCGGTGATCCGGTCGGGCAGCACGTCGCTCGCGCGCATGCTGAGCGACACGTCGACGGCGAGCATCACGGTGCGGTGGTGCGCGGGCAGCACCACCGGCGCCGTGGGCCGGGCCGCGGCGACGAGCGCGGCCCCGAGGGCGAGCGCCATCAGCGCGGGCGGCACGTGCCGGCGCCAGCGGGGCGATGCGCCGGCCTCGCGCACCAGCGCGAGGCTCGCGTAGCGGAGCGCGGCCTTGCGTCGCCGCAGCAGCAGGACGTAGGCGACGACGCAGGCGGGCAGCAGCGTCAGCGCCCAGAGCAGGTGCGGCCAGAGGAACGACATACGGAAGCGTCCGCGAAACGGGGTTCGGACCGACCCGGGCCGGCCCGTCCGACCTCGTGGCAGGCAGGGGCCGCGCCCGCCTCGCCGCGCGGGCGCCTCGACGGCCGGATCCGCCGCCCGGCCCTCGGCTCGTACCTACTCCGGGTATTCCGTCGCACGGCTCCGATTGCATCATCCGCGCGAACGGAGTAAGCCGTGATCCATGGAATCCCCGCCCATTTCGATGCGGCGTCCCGGATCCGGCCCGCTGCACCGACCGGAGCGTCTGGCCGCGCTCGCCCGGGCCGGACTGCTCGACGGGCGATCCGACGAGCTCCTCGACGCGGCGATGCGCCAGTGCGCCCGGCTGCTCGAGGCGCCGATGGCGATGGTCTCCCTCGTCGACGCCCACCGGCAGGTGTTCCGGGGCGCCTGCGGGCTTCCCGCTCCGCTCGCGACGTCGCGCGAGACGCCGCTGTCGCAGTCGCTGTGCGCGCACGTCGTGACGCTCGGCGACGAGCTGCTGATCGACGACGCGCGCGCCGACGCGATCTTCTCGATGCACCCGGCGTACACCGAGCTCGGGATCGTCGCGTACGCCGGCGTGCCGCTGGTGGTCGCCGGCGAGCCGATCGGCGCGGTCTGCGCGGCCGACGTCTCGCCGCGCCGCTGGGGCCCGCGCGACGTCGACGCGCTTCGCGACTTCGCGGCGATGGTCGCGGTGCAGCTCGACCGCGACCGGATGCGCGGCGACCTGCAGCGCGCGCTCGACGTGATGACGGCCGCCGACCGCCGGCGCAGCGAGTTCCTGGCCACGCTCGCCCACGAGCTGCGCAACCCGATCGCGCCGATCGCGACCTCGGCGCGGGTGCTGTCGGCGATCGTGGGCGACTCGCCGATCGCGCGCCGCTCGGTCGAGACGATCGAGCGCCAGGTCCGCGTGATGCGGCGCCTCGTCGACGACCTGCTCGACGTCAACCGGATCGAGCGCGACGTGCTGCGCCTCGAGCCGCGGCGCGTGCCGCTCGACGAGATCGTCGACGCCGCGCTCGAGTCGGTGCAGCCGCTGGTCGACGGGCGTCGGCTGGAGCTCGAGGTCCGGCGCCCCGACGCGACGGTGTGGCTCGACGCCGACCCGGCGCGGCTGTCGCAGGTGCTCACCAACCTGCTCGGCAACGCGGCGAAGTTCACGCCGGAGGGCGGCCGGGTCTCGCTCGAGGCGGGGCCGGCCGACGACGCGATCGAGTTCCGCGTCCGGGATACCGGCATCGGCATCGCGCCCGAGGCGCGGGACCGGATCTTCGAGCTGTTCGCGCAGAGCGAGCCGATGCCGGGCGAGGCGCAGGGCGGGCTGGGGATCGGGCTCGCGCTGTCGCGACGCCTGGTGGCGATGCACGGCGGCACGCTCGTGGTCGACAGCGAGGGGCCGGGCCGCGGCTCGACCTTCACGCTGCGGATACCGGCGCGCCGTCGCGGGCCCGGTCACTGACCGCCCGTCCGGACGGACCCTACGGGAAATCCCGCACCGGCGGTCCGCACGGCGTCCGGCGCCCGACCGGCGGCCTGCCGCGATCCCCGGGCCGGGCCGATAGTCTCGGTCATGATACCCATCGCACGCTCCGTCGATCGACGCGATCCGTCCCCGTCCGCTCCCGCGCCCGACGTCGCGCCCCACCCCGGCGGCGCGTCCGCGGGCGGACCCGCGCCGTGCCGCTGGTGCGAGCCCTCGCGCCGGCTCGACTTCGAGTTCAGCATGGCGTTCCAGCCGCTCGTCGACGCGCGCGCGCGTCGCGTGATCGGCCACGAGGCGCTGGTCCGCGGCCCCGCCGGCGAGCCGGCGCACAGCGTGCTCTCGCGCGTCGACGACGGCAACCGCTACCTGTTCGACCAGGCCGCGCGGCGCCGGGCGATCGAGCTCGCCGCGGGCCTGCGGGCGCCGGGCCTGCTCAGCATCAACTTCATGCCGAACGCGGTCTACCGTCCGGAGACCTGCATCCGGGCGACGCTGGAGGCCGCGGCGCGCACCGGCTTCCCGACCGAGCGGATCGTCTTCGAGGTGACCGAGGGCGAGCGCGTGGCCGATCGCGCCCACCTGGTGGCGATCTTCCGCGAGTACCGGCGGCGCGGGCTGCTGACCGCGATCGACGACTTCGGCGCCGGCTGGTCGGGGCTCGACCTGCTCGCCGACTTCCAGCCCGACATCGTCAAGCTCGACATGGCGCTGGTCCGCGGCATCGAGGGCGACCGCGTGCGCCGGGCGATCGTCGACTCGGTGGCGCGCCTGTGCGTCTCGCTCGGCATCCGCGTGCTCGCCGAAGGCGTCGAGACCGCCGCCGAATCGGCGGCGCTGCTCGACCTCGGGCTCGACCTGCAGCAGGGCTACCTGTTCGCGCGGCCCGCCTTCGAGACCCTGCCCGCCCCCGACTTCGAGGCGGCGGCCGTCGCCTGAGCGCGCGGCCGGCGACGCCTCACTTCAGCTCGAAGCGCAGCGCCCCGCTGCGGCCGTCGGCGAGCTTCACCGATGCGACCGCGCGCGCGCCGCGCGCGAGCGGCGCCTCGCCCTGCGCCGGCGCCAGCCGGTTCGCGCCGGCGGGCACGAGCTGCAGGTCGCTGCGCGCGCCGCCCGCCAGCACCGTCAGCTTCGCGCTCGCGCCGGCGGTGGCCACCGGCGCGCCGTGATCGGTGACGTAGAGCACCGGACCCTTCGGGCCGTTGACCAGCTCGCCCTGGAAGGTGCCGGCCTCGGCGAGCACGCCGCCGTGCATCGGGCGGCCGTGCTGCTCGTGCGCGGGGGACGCGACCGGCAGGACGACGAGCAGCGCGGCGGCGCAGGCGCGACGCAGCGACGGAAGAGCGGATCGGTTCATGGCGAAGCCTCGCGGAACGTGAGGACGTGGACGTGGATGGGGGCCCGGGACGGGGCGGACGGCGGACGCGCTCACGGCGCCTCCGCATCCGCCCGCCCGAGCAGGCGACGCGACGCGCGCTCGCCGAAGCGCGCGAACAGCACCGGGGTCAGGAAGGCGTCGAGCAGCGTGGACGCGATCAGGCCCGAGAAGACGACGACCGCGACCGGGTGCAGGATCTCGGTGCCCGGCTGCTCGGCCTCGAGCAGCAGCGGCGACAGCGCGAGCGCCGCGGTCAGCGCGGTCATCAGCACCGGCACGAGCCGCTCGAGCGAGCCGCGCACGATCATCTCCCGGTCGAAGCCCTCGCCCTCCTCGCGCATCAGGTGGATCCAGTGCCCGACCTTGAGGATGCCGTTGCGGGTCGCGATGCCGGCGAGCGTCACCGCCCCGACGAGGGCGGCCACCGACAGCGGCTGGCCCGAGACCTTCAGCCCGAACACCGCGCCGGTCATCGCGAGCGGCACGTTGGTCATCACCAGCAGCGCGAGCGTCGTGGAGCGGTAGCGCGAGTACAGCACGAGGAACACCAGCACGCCCGACACCGTCGCGAGCACGGCGATCAGGCGGGTCGCCTCCTCCTGCGCCTCGAACTGCCCGCCGAGCGCGACGAAGTAGCCCGCCGGCAGCGGCAGCGCGGCGATCTCGCGACGCAGGTCGGCGACCACGTCCGACAGCGGCCGGCCCTGCGCGTTCGCGGAGATCACGATCCGCCGGCGGCCGGCGTCGCGCGAGATCTGGTTCGGCCCGTCGCCCTCCTCGATCGAGGCCAGCCGCGACAGCGGCACGCGCCCGACGGGGGTGTCGATCATCAGCGTCTCGAGCCCCTGCGGGCCGCGGGCCGACTCGGGCAGCCGCATCACCAGGTCGAAGCGGCGACCGCCGTCGACCACCTGCGCGACGCGCTCGCCCTCGACCAGCGCCTGCAGCTCGAGCAGCAGGCGCGAGGCCGGGAGCCCGTGACGCGCGGCGGCCTCGTGGTCGACGCGCACGCGCAGCTGCGGCGCCGGCACCTGCTTCTCGATCTCGAGGTCGGCGAGGCCCGGCACCGCGGCGAGCCGCTCGCGCAGCCGCGCCGCCTGCGCGCGCAGCACGTCGAGGTCGTCGCCGACGATGCGCACCGCGATCTGCGCGCGCACGCCCGACAGCAGGTGGTCGAGCCGGTGCGAGATCGGCTGGCCGATGTTGACCGCGACCGGCAGCGGCGCGAGCGCGGCGCGCAGGTCCGCGTGGACCGCGTCGAGCGGACGGCCGGTGCGCCGCAGCCCCACCTCGAGCTCGGTCACGTGCACGCCCTCGGCGTGCTCGTCGAGCTCGGCCCGCCCGGTGCGCCGCGCGACGTGCGCGACCTCGGGGACCGCGGCGAGCGCGCGCTCGGCCACCGCGCCGATGCGCGACGACTGCTCGAGCGCGACGCCCGGATCGAGCCGCAGCGTGACGACCGCCGAGCCCTCGTTGAACGGGGGCAGGAACGTGCGCGGGAACGTGGGCACCAGCGCGAGCGCGAGCGCGAATCCGATCGCGCCGATCGCGACCGGCACCGCCGGCGCGTCGAAGGCCGCCTCGAGCGCGCGCCGGTAGCCGGCCTTCAGCGCGGTCACCGCCCGGGGCTCGCGATGCGCGATCCGGTCGATCCGGCGGCCCACGAGGAAGTACGCGAGCACCGGCGTGACGGTCACCGCCACGCCCAGGCTCGCGAGGATCGACACGACGTACGCGATGCCGAGCGGCACGAAGAGCCGGCCCTCGATGCCGGGCAGCGCGAACAGCGGCACGAACACCAGCGCGATGACCACCGTCGACCAGACCACCGACGCGCGCACCTCCTGGCTCGCGTCGCGGACCACCGCCAGCGCCCCCCGCGGCGCGGCCGCGCGCGCGTTCTCGCGCAGCCGGCGCACGATGTTCTCCAGGTCGACGATCGCGTCGTCGACCAGCTCGCCGATCGCGATCGTCATCCCGCCCAGCGTCATCGTGTTGATGGAGTAGTCGAGCGCGCGGAGCACGAGCACCGCGACGACGAGCGACAGCGGGATCGCGGTCAGCGTGATGAACGTCGTGCGGAAGTTCAGCAGGAACAGGAACAGCACGATCGCGACCAGGATCGACCCGTCGCGGAGCGCGGCCTTCACGTTGTCGACCGCGATCTGGATGAAGTCCGCCTGGCGGAAGATCGCGCGGTGCAGCACGACGC
>DASPJX010000121.1:0-5711 GCA_035628395.1 Burkholderiaceae bacterium
GCCGCCGGCGCGATCGTGCCGTAGTCGCGCGCGAGCTCGACCACCTGCTCCGGCCGCAGCCCGCAGGTGCGCGCGACCCGCTCGGGCGTCCAGGCGGCCGCGCGCTCGGCGAGCGCCTCGAAGCCGATCGTGTGCCGCCCGACCCACTCGCGGTCGACGAGCCCCTGCTCGACGAGCTGCTGCACGAGGCCGAGCGCGAGCGCGCCGTCGGTGCCCGGCAGGATCGCCAGGTGCGCGTCGCAGCGCTCCGCGGTCGCGGTGCGGTACGGGTCGATCGCCACCAGCTTCGCGCCGCGGCGCTTCGCCTCCTGCGCGAGGCCCCAGAAGTGCACCGACGAGGTGATCGGGTTCGAGCCCCAGATCAGGATCAGCCTCGAGTCGACGAAGCGCTCGACGTCCATCCCGACGGCCCCGCCGAGCGTGTAGGTCAGCCCGTGGATGCCCGCCGACGAGCAGATCGTCCGGTCGAGCAGCGAGGCGCCGAGCGCGTTGAACAGCCGCAGGCCCATGCCGTCGCCCTGCACCATCCCCATCGTGCCGGCGTAGCTGTACGGCAGGATCCGCTGCGGGTCGCGCGCGGCGATCGCGCCGAGCCGGGCCGCGATCGCGTCGAGCGCCTCGTCCCAGGTCGCCGGCTCGAAGCGGCCCGACCCCTTGGGGCCGACGCGGCGCAGCGGGACCGTCAGGCGCTCGGGCGAGTACGTGCGCTCGAGGTAGCGCGAGACCTTCGTGCAGAGGACGCCGCGGGTGGGCGGGTGCTCGGGGTCGCCGGCCACGCGCACGGCCCGGCCGTCGCGGACGGTGACGAGCATCGCGCAGGTGTCGGGACAGTCGTGCGGGCAGGCGGCACGGACGACGGTCTCCACGGGCGGGCGTGGCGGTACGGCGGGGTTGGCGGCCATCGAGCGATGTTAAGCTAAAGGTTTTCTCCGGGGAATTTCATCATGTTGCTGGCCGAAGGAATTCTCGAGCTCCAGTCGGAGATCCGCACGATCCGACGCGACCTCCACGCGCACCCCGAGCTGCGGTTCGAGGAGCATCGGACCGCCGGGATCGTCGCCTCGAAGCTGCGCGAGTGGGGCCTCGAGGTCACCACCGGCCTCGGCGGCACCGGCGTCGTCGGCACGCTGCGCCGCGGCACCTCGACGCGCGCGATCGGGCTGCGCGCCGACATGGACGCCCTGCCCCTGCAGGAGCACAACACCTTCGAGCACGCCTCGCGGCACGAGGGCCGGATGCACGCCTGCGGCCACGACGGCCACACCGCGATGCTGCTCGCGGGCGCGCGCTGGCTGTCGCTGCACGGCGGCTTCGACGGCGTCGCGCACTTCATCTTCCAGCCCGCCGAGGAAGGCGGCGCGGGCGCGAAGCGCATGATCGAGGACGGGCTGTTCGAGCGCTTCCCGTGCGAGGCGGTGTTCGGCATGCACAACTGGCCGGGCGCCCCGACCGGCACCTTCGCGGTCACGCCGGGGCCGATGATGGCCTCGTCGAACGAGTTCGAGATCACGATCCGCGGCAAGGGCGCGCACGCCGCGCTGCCGCACAACGGCGTCGACCCGGTGCTCGTGGCGACCCACGTCGTGCAGGCGCTGCAGTCGATCGTCACCCGCAACAAGAAGCCGGTCGACGCGGCGGTGCTGTCGGTCACCGAGATCCACGCGGGCCACGCCACCAACGTGATCCCGGACGACGCGGTCGTGCGCGGCACCGTCCGCACGTTCACGATCGAGACGCTCGACCTGATCGAGTCGCGGATGCGCACGATCGTCGAGCAGCTGCCGGTCGCCTTCGGCGCGAGCGGCTCGCTGCACTTCCACCGCAACTATCCGCCGACGATCAACCATCCGAAGGAGACCGAGTTCGCGGTCTCGGTGATGCGCGAGCTCGTCGGGCCCGACGCGGTGGACGCCGCGCACGAGCCGACGATGGGCGCCGAGGACTTCTCGTTCATGCTGCTCGAGAAGCCCGGCTGCTACGCGTTCATCGGCAACGGCGACGGCACGCATCGTGACCTCGGTCACGGACTGGGTCCGTGCATGCTGCACAATCCGAGCTACGACTTCAACGACGAGCTGATCCCGCTGGGCGGAAGCTACTGGGCGCGGCTCGTGCAGCGCTTCCTGCCGGCCGCCTGAGCGGCGGCGACGCTCCCGGACCGACACAGGCGCCCCCTTCGATGATGCTCGCGTTCGTCGTGCGCCGCCTCGTGCAGGCGGTCATCGTGATGGGGGTGGTCGCCTTCGTCTCGTTCTCGCTCTTCCAGTTCGTCGGCGACCCGGTGGTCGCGATGCTCGGGCAGGACGCGACCGAGGCGCAGCGCATCGAGCTGCGGCGCGACCTCGGCCTCGACGACCCGATCCCGGTGCAGTTCGCCACCTTCGTGGGGAACGCGGCGCGCGGCGACTTCGGGCTGTCGTACCGCCAGGGCCGCAAGGTCTCCGACCTGATCCGCGAGCGGCTGCCGGCCACGCTCGAGCTGTCGTTCGCGGCCGCCGGCCTCGCGCTGATCGTCGGCATCCCGATGGGGGTCTACACCGCGCTGCGGCGCAAGGGCTTCCTCGCGAACCTGTTCCTCGCGGTGTCGCTGATCGGCGTGTCGCTACCCACCTTCCTGATCGGCATCCTGCTGATCCTGCTGTTCGCGGTGCTGCTCGGCTGGCTGCCGTCGTTCGGTCGCGGCGAGACGGTGCAGATCGGCTGGTGGAGCACCGGGCTGCTGACCCGCGACGGCTGGTCGCACCTGGTGCTGCCGGCGATCACGCTGTGCCTGTTCCAGACGACGCTGATCATGCGGCTGGTGCGCAGCGAGATGCTCGAGGTGCTGCGCACCGACTACATCAAGTTCGCGCGCGCCCGCGGGCTCGCCGACCGCTCGGTGTACTTCGGCCACGCGCTGAAGAACACGCTGGTGCCGGTCATCACGATCACCGGCCTGCAGCTCGGCGCGATCATCGCGTTCGCGATCATCACCGAGACGGTGTTCCAGTGGCCCGGCATGGGGCTGCTGTTCATCCAGTCGGTGCAGGTCGCCGACGTCCCGATCATGGCCGCGTACCTGTGCCTGATCGCGCTGATCTTCGTCACCATCAACCTCGTCGTCGACCTGCTCTACTTCGTCGTCGACCCGCGGCTGCGCATCGAGCGCGGCACCTCCGGCCACTGAGCGTCCCGTCATGAGCACGTCCGCGATCGCGCGCTTCCTCGACGGCGACGTCTTCCACAGCTACCGCTCGAGCCCGGTCGCGATCGGCGCCTCGATCGTGGCCGCGCTGATGGTGCTCGGGGCGCTGCTCGCGCCCTGGATCGCGCCGCAGGACCCGTTCGACCTGGCCAGCCTCGACCTGAACAACTCGCTGCTGCCGCCGGCCTGGAGCGAGCAGGGCCAGGCCGCCTACCCGCTCGGCAGCGACGACCAGGGCCGCGACGTGCTGTCCACGATCCTCTACGGCTCGCGGATCTCGCTGCTGGTCGGCCTCGCGTCGGTCGCGTTCGCGATGGTGCTCGGCATCTCGGCGGGCCTGCTGTCGGGCTACGTCGGCGGCCGGCTCGACGCGATCATCATGCGCGTGGCCGACGTCCAGCTGTCGTTCCCGGCGATCCTGATCGCGCTGCTGATCAACGGCGTCGCGCGCGCGGTGCTGCCCCAGGACTCGAACATCGACGCGATGGCGCTCGCGGTGCTGATCGGCTCGATCGGCCTCGCGAACTGGGTGCAGTACGCACGGACCGTGCGCGGCTCGACGATGGTCGAGAAGAACAAGGAGTACGTGCAGGCGGCCCGCGTGATCGGCGTGCGGCCGATCAAGATCATGCTGAGCCACGTACTGCCCAACGTGCTCGGGCCGGTGCTCGTGATCGGGACGATCAACGTCGCGACCGCGATCATCACCGAGGCGACGCTGTCCTTCCTCGGGGTCGGCGTGCCGCCGACCTCCCCCTCGCTCGGCACGATGATCAACAACGGCAACAACTTCCTGTATTCCGGCGAGTGGTGGCTCGTGGTGTTCCCCGGCACGGCGCTGATCCTGCTGTGCATGTCGGTGAACCTGCTCGGCGACTGGCTGCGCGACGCGCTGAACCCGCGGCTGCAGTGAGCGCCATGACCGAACCCCTCCTCGAGGTCCGCGGGCTGCGCGTCGAGTTCCCGACGCGCCGCGGCACGCTCGTCGCGATCGACGACGTCTCCTTCGACATCGCGCCCGGCGAGGTGCTCGGCGTGGTCGGCGAGTCGGGCGCCGGCAAGTCGATCACCGGCTCGGCGATCATCGGCCTGCTCGAGCCGCCCGGACGGATCGCCGGCGGCGAGATCCGGCTCGCCGGCCGGCGGATCGACCACCTGGACCCGGCCGCGATGCGGCGCGTGCGCGGCAAGGAGATCGGCGCGATCTTCCAGGACCCGCTGACCTCGCTGAACCCGCTGTACACGATCGGCCGCCAGCTCGTCGAGACGATCCGCACCCACCTCGACCTCACCGGCGCGCAGGCCCGCACCCGCGCGATCGACCTGCTGAAGAGCACCGGCATCCCGGCGGCCGAGCAGCGGATCGACCACTATCCGCACCAGTTCTCCGGCGGCATGCGCCAGCGCGTCGTGATCGCGCTCGCGCTCGCGGCCGAGCCCCGGCTGATCGTGGCCGACGAGCCCACCACCGCGCTCGACGTGTCGATCCAGGCGCAGATCATCGCGCTGATCAAGCGGCTGTGCCGCGAGCACGGCACCGCGGTGATGCTGGTCACCCACGACATGGGCGTGATCGCCGAGACCGCCGACCGCGTCGCGGTGATGTACGCCGGGCGCATCGCCGAGATCGGACCGGTCGCCGACGTGATCCACGCGCCCCGGCATCCGTACACCGTCGGCCTGATGGGCTCGATCCCCTCGGTCGGCGACGAGCGCGAGCGGCTCGCGCAGATCGACGGCTCGATGCCCCGCCTGAACGCCATCCCGAGCGGCTGCGCGTTCAACCCCCGCTGTCCGCGCGCGTTCGACGCCTGCCGCGACCGACGGCCCGACCTGATCCGGGCGGGCACGTCCCTCGCCGCATGCTGGCTGCACGATCCGGCCGTCGCGCCGAGGGAGGTATCGGCATGAGCCCGATCGAACGCGCCGCGGTGCGCCGCGCCGGCCCCGCCGGCGAGGTCGCCGCGCTCGAGCCGCCGGGGCCGGTCGCGGTGCCGGCCGCGCCGCTGGTGGTGGTCGAGGACGCGGCCAAGCTGTTCGACGTGTCGCCGCCGTGGCTCAATCGCGTGCTCGAGCGCAAGCCGCGCACGCTGCTGCGCGCGGTCGACGGCGTGAGCTTCTCGATCGCCGCCGGCGAGACGCTCGCGCTGGTCGGCGAGTCGGGCTGCGGGAAGTCGACGGTCGCCCGGATGCTGGTCGGCCTGTACGCGCTGTCGCGCGGCCGGATCACCTACGAGGGCGTCGACATCGCGCGGATGACGACGCGCGAGGGCCGCTCGATGCGCTCGCGCGTGCAGATGATCTTCCAGGATCCGTACGCGAGCCTGAACCCGCGCTGGAAGGTCGCCGACATCGTCGCCGAGCCGATCCGCGTGCACGGCCTGATCGACGGCCGCGACGCGATCCGCGCGCGCGTCGAGGCGCTGCTGCGGCACGTCGGGCTCGCCGCCGCCGACGCCGACAAGTACCCGCACCAGTTCTCCGGCGGCCAGCGCCAGCGGCTGTCGATCGCGCGGGCGCTCGCCTC
>DASPJX010000122.1:0-4043 GCA_035628395.1 Burkholderiaceae bacterium
ATGCGGCCCGCGCGGTCGGCCCGATCCACGCGCTCGGCCCGGTCCACGCACTCGCCCCGGTCCACGCGCTCGGCCCGGCCCACGCGGTCCACGCCGACCACGCGGCCGCGCCCGCGTCGACCGCTAGAATGCGGCGACGCACGGAGGGGACCATGCACATCGGACTGATCGGGGTCGGCGGCTTCGGCCGCGAGGTGATGCCGCTGCTGCGCCCGCTCGCGGCCGCGGCGGGCGCGACGGTCTGCTTCGTCGAGACCGCGCCGAAGGCCGCCGAGGTCAACGGCGTGCCGGTGATGGCCGAGGCGGACTTCCTCGCGCTGCCCGGCGATCGGGCGTTCAACGTCGCGGTCGGCGACTCGCGGGTGCGCGAGGCGATCGTCGAGCGGCTGACCGCCGCCGGCGCGCGGCCGTTCCCGATCCACGCGCCCGGCGCGGTCGTGCTCGACGGCAACGAGATCGGCGAGGGCGCGATCCTGTGCGGCTACACGATGGTGACGTCGAACGCGCGCATCGGCCGGTTCTTCCACGCGAACATCTACTCGTACGTCGCGCACGACTGCTGGATCGGCGACTGGGTGACCTTCGCGCCGGGGGTCAAGTGCAACGGCAACGTGCTGATCGAGGACCATGCGTACGTCGGCACCGGCGCGGTGCTGAAGCAGGGGCGCCCGGGCCAGCCGCTGCGCATCGGCGCGGGCGCGACGGTCGGCATGGGCGCGGTCGTGACCCGCGACGTGCCGCCCGGCGTCACCGTGGTCGGGAACCCGGCGCGCCCGATGGAGCGCGGCGGCTGATCCGCCGGGCGAGGCGCCCCGCGACGAAGCGCAGGTTGCTCGGCACGAGCAGCCGCCGCCGCCAGCGCAGCAGGTCCGCCGCGAGCGCGCCCCAGCCGTAGTCGGGGTCGTCGCGCCAGCGCCGGCCGACGTAGCCGAGCGGCGTGCGGTGCCAGGCCTCGCGCATCGCGCGCCGCACGGCGTCGCGCTCGGCAGCGCTCAGCCGCCCCTCGGACTCGCGCTCGAACAGCGCGCGCAGCACGTCGAGGTCGTGGCTCCAGGTCTCGACCGACGACGACGACAGGCTCGCGTGGACGCGGTAGAGCGCGAGCGGGCGCGGCACGCGGGCGATCCGGCCGCGCCGGCACGCGACGGCGATCCACGCGCACGCGTCGGCGGCGAGCCGCACGCCGAACGCGCCGTAGCCGCCGAGCGCGCGCAGGTCCTCGGTGCGCAGCATCGTCGCGCACGGGAAGATCGACAGCCGGTTCTCGAAGAAGTCGACGATCGCCTCGGCGGCGCGATACGCGTCGCGCGCGCCGCGCGTGTCCTCCAGGCGCTCGCCGTCCGGCCCGACGCGCTCCATCGTCACGTCGCAGAACGCGACGCCGATCGAGTCGTCGGCGCAGAGTGCGCGCGCGAGCGAGGCGAGCGCGTCGGGCCCCCGGAGCGCGTCGTCGTCGGACAGCAGCACGAAGCACTCGCCGCGCGCGGCCCGCAGGCAGGCGTCCCAGTTGCCCACCATCCCCACGTTGACATCGCCGGTCAGCACGGTGAGCCGCGGATCGTCGAGCGAGCGCAGCCACTCGGCGGTGCCGTCGCCGCTCGCGTTGTCGGAGACGATCACCTGCAGGTCGGGATGGTCCTGCGCGAGCGCGCTCTCGACCGCGCGCTTCAGCAGCGCGAGCCGACGGAACGTCGGGATCGCGACGCTGACCGACGGCGGCGCGTCGGCGCGCGCGTCAGCGGGCATCGCGCGCGCCGCGGAGGACGTCCCGGTAGACGACATACGGCCACTTCCAGTTGTTGTAGGCGAGCTGCACCGCGAACTGCGTGCCGATCAGCCAGGCGACGCCCTGGCCGCCGTGGTGCAGCCCGGCCCACGCGATCGCGACGATCGCGAGGCCCGACAGCAGCGCGGGCGCGACGAAGGGCACGGTGTTGCCGCTGACGATCACGCCCGCGGCGAGCGTGTGCACGAGCTCGAGCAGCACCATCGCCGCGACCCACGCGAGCAGCGGCACGGGCAGCAGCGAGGTGTTCGCCCCGATCGACGCGATCAGCGCCGGCCCGACCGCGAGCAGGGCGAGCGCGCAGGCGACGTAGACGGCGACCGACAGCTCGAGGCTGCGCTCCACGGTGCGCGCGAGCCCGACGCGGTCGCCGGCCACGCGCAGCTGCGCGAGCCGCGGCTGCTGGACGTTGAAGGCGACGGTCGCGGTGCTCTGCACCGCCGACATCACCTGCAGCGTCAGCGCGTACGCGGCGGTCGTGGCGAGCCCCAGGTAGGCCGAGGCGAGCAGCGTGTTGCCGCGCAGGATCAGGAACGCGCCGATCACGCCGACGCCGAGCCGCCAGGCGTTGTGCCAGAGCGTGCGCACGATCGTCGCCGGCGGCACCGGCGGCGGGCCGGCGGCCTCGACGCGCCGCCGGAACGCCGGGTCCCAGGTCCAGCGCGCGCTCAGCGCGCGGCCCACCAGCGCCGAGACCAGGTAGCCTCCGGCGACCGCGAGCAGCCCGCCGCCGGCGAGCAGCGCGACCGCGGTGACGCCCACGAACGCGAGGTTGGAGATCGCGCTCGCGCGGTAGAACGCGGCGTACAGCCCCCGGCCCTGCAGCAGCGGCGTGTAGTACTTGAAGTACAGGTTCACGACGGTGGCGAGCACGAACACCGCCCAGGACGCGCCGAGCACCGCCGGCTCGATCTCGCCGCGCGCCACGTGCACGACGTAGGCGGTCCCGGGCCCGGCCAGCAGCGCCAGCGCCGCGACGCTCGCCCAGCGGAAGATCGTGCGCGACGCGCCGACGACCGCCGCGAGCAGCGCGTCGTCGACCTCGCCGGGGCGGTCGGCGGTCTCGAAGCCGTCGGGGAGCAGCCGACGGGCGCCGCCCATCACGTAGCTGACGTTGCGCGCGAGCGTCGGGGTGAAGCCCATGTCGAGCATCGTCACCAGCACCGCGATCGTCATGAACACGTACCAGAGGCCGAGCTCGGGCGCCGTGAGCTCGCGCAGCAGCAGCGGCAGCACCAGCAGCGCGGCGCCGTACTGCAGGAACTGCGCGAGGTAGCCCCAGGCGACGTCGCGGCTCACGGGGCCGGCGCGGCGAGCAGCCCGCCGATCGAGGCGTCGCGCTCCATCCGGCCGATGCCGTCCTCGAGCCCGACGCGGGGGCGCCAGCCCGGCGGCGGCGCCCAGCGCGTCCAGGGGCGCATCACCTCGCGCGGCCGGTAGGGCAGCGCGCCCCACTCGATCGCGAGCGGCCGGCCCACGACGCGCGCGTAGACGTCGACGAGCTCGCGCAGCGGCAGCCGCGTGCCGGCGCCGACGCCGAAGGTCTCGGCGGTCCCGGGCGGACGCGTCGCGACGTGCGCGAGCGCGGCGAGGAACGCGTCGACGACGTCGTCGACGTAGACGAGGTCGATCGCCTGCGCGCCGGGCGACATCCGGAGGGGCGTGCCGCCGCGGGCGGCGTCGCGCAGCAGCGCGAACAGCTTGCGGCGCGTGTCGCCGGGCCCGTAGGTGTCGAACAGCTTCAGCGTCGCCGCCGACAGCCCGCGCGCGGCGACGTAGTACGCGAGGACCGACTCGAACGCCTGCTTGGTCGACGCGTACAGGTTGACCGGGTCGTAGTCGGCGTCGTCGAGGTGCTGCCACGAGGTGCCGGTGCTCACGAGCCGGCCGATGCCGGCGCCGGCCATCGCCTCGAGCAGCTGCGCGGGGAAGGCCACGTTCGACTCGACGAGCCGCTGCACGTCCTCGGGGCCGTGCTGCGCGAGGAACAGCGACGCGACGTGCACGACCGCGTCGGGCGCGAACGCGGCGAGCGCGGCCTGCAGCGACGCGGTCGAGCCGTCGTGCCGATGGACCGCGATCGACGCGCCGCCCGCGGCCAGCCCGGAGACCTCGCTGCCCGCGCGCGCGATCGCGAGCACGGCGTCGCCGCGCGCGGCCAGGCGCAGCGCGAGCGCGCGGCCGATGAAGCCGGTCGCCCCGGTGAGCGCGATCCTCACGGCGTCGCGGCGCCGAACGGCGAGTCGAACTCGACGAG
>DASPJX010000123.1:0-3545 GCA_035628395.1 Burkholderiaceae bacterium
GGGCCGCGGGCCGTCGAGGCGGCGAGCGCCTGCGCGGCGCGGTTCGCGTCGGCGACCGTCGAGCCGGGCGCGCCGCCGTCGACGGCCCCGCGGCCGCGCGCGTCCGCACCGGGCGCGGCCCCGGCCGCCGCGGCGGCGTCGGTGTGCACGGTGTCGGCGGCATCGCGCCCGTCCGCGGGCGCGCGCCGCGCCGCCGCGCGATCCGCGGCGTCCGCGGCCGACGACGTCGACGGCTCGCGGGCCGCGGCGCGCGTCGCGTCGGTCGTCCCGTCGCGTCCGGCGTCCGGCGTGCCGGGCAGGGTCTCGGTCGAGGCGAGCGGGCCGTCGGCGGTCGGGGGTCCGGCGGCCGACCGGTCGTCGCCGACCGGCGCCGTGCCCGACGACGACGCCGTCGCGGCGACCTCGGTCGCGCTCGCCGCGCCGTCGGCGGCGTTCGCCGCGGCGCCCGGGGCGAGGGTGGCGGACGGCGGGAGCGGCGGCGCGGACGGCGCGAGGGCCGGCTCGCCGTCGGCGGACACGCGCGCCTCGCGCGCCTTCCGGGCCGCGTTCGGCTCGGTGCCTTCGCCCACCGCCTCCGCGTCGTCGACACCGCGGGTCGGTCCGGAGGGCTCCGCGTCGGCGCGCCCGGCACCCGGCGCGCGCTCGCCACCCGCGGCGCGCGCCCGCTCGGCGTCCGTGCGAGGACGCGCGCCCGCGGCACCGGGGACGGGCTTCGGCGCGCCGTCGCGGCGCGACGCGCCCCGCGCGGGCGGCTCGCCCGCATCCGGCTCGGCGGCGCGCTCGCCGGCCGCCTGCAGCAGGTCGGCGAAGCGCGGGGCGCCGTCGGCCGGCGGGCCGCCGGCGGCGGGCGGACGACCGCGGCCGGGCATCGCCGGCGCGGCGAGGAGGGGATCGAGGCTCATGGTCGGTCCTTGCCCGGCCTGCGCCGGGCGGCGAGTTGCGTGGCGTACTCGTCGAGGGCGCGCTGCTCGCGCTTGGCCTCGCGGCGCGACGACGCGAGCGCGCGGCGCTCCTCGAGCGTCTTCAGCGCGGTCAGCCGACGCTGACGGTCGGCGAGCGAGGCGTCGCGCACCGAGGCCTCGGCCTGGCGCTGCGCGTGCACCTCGTGCTGCTGGCGGATCGCGGCGACGAGCCGCGCGTCGAACTGCCCGGCGGCGCGCAGCTGCTCCATGCCGACCGGCGTGCCGGCGCGCGCGGGCGCGCGTCCGAGCGACTCCTCGCGGTAGTCCGCGAGCGTGCGCAGCGTCGCCGCCGCCGCCTCGCGCTGGCGGCGCGCCTCGGCCGCGGCGCCGGCGGCCTGGTCGCGCCGCTCGCCGGCCTGCTCGATCAGCAGCTGCAGCAGCTTCTCGTCCATCAGCCGCCCCGTCCGTCGTCGGGCGGCAGCGTCGGCCCGATCAGCGCGTCGAGCGCCGCGCGGCTCGACGCGAAGTCCGCGCCGTCGTCCATGCCCTGCTGCAGCAGCGCGGCGATCCGGGGCATCAGCGCGATCGACAGGTCGGTCTCGGGGTCGCTGCCCTGCACGTACGCGCCCACCGAGATCAGGTCGCGGCTGCGCCGGTAGCGCGACCACAGCGCCTTCAGCCGGCGCGCGAGGCGCAGCTGGCGCGCGTCGGTGACCTGGTGCATGACGCGCGAGATCGACTGCTCGATGTCGATCGCCGGGTAGTGGCCGGACTCGGCCAGCGACCGGTCGAGCACCAGGTGGCCGTCGAGGATCGCTCGGGCCGAGTCGGCGATCGGGTCCTGCTGGTCGTCGCCCTCGGTCAGCACCGTATAGAAGCCGGTGATCGAGCCGCCGCCCGCGCGGCCGTTGCCGGCGCGCTCGACGAGGGAGGGCAGGCGGGCGAACACCGACGGCGGATAGCCCTTGGTCGCGGGCGGCTCGCCGATCGCGAGCGCCACCTCGCGGGCGGCCATCGCGTAGCGGGTGAGCGAGTCCATCAGCAGCAGCACGTTCAGGCCGCGGTCGCGGAACTGCTCGGCGATCGAGGTCGCGTAGACCGCGCCCTGCATCCGCAGCACCGGCGAGGCGTCGGCGGGCGCGGCGACGACCACCGCGCGCGCGAGCCCTTCGGGCCCGAGGATGTCCTCGATGAACTCCTTGACCTCGCGCCCCCGCTCGCCGATCAGCCCGACGACGGTGACGTCGGCCGAGGTGTGGCGGGCCATCATGCCGAGCAGCACGCTCTTGCCGACGCCGCTGCCCGCGAACAGGCCGAGACGCTGGCCGCGGCCGACCGACAGCAGCGCGTTGATCGCGCGCACGCCGGTGTCGAGCGGCTCGCGCACCGGCTCGCGCTCCATCGCGTTGATCGGCCGGCGCAGCATCGGGGCGCGCTCGGCGTCGACGAGCGGGCCGCGACCGTCGAGCGGGCGGCCGAGCGCGTCGACGACGCGCCCGAGCAGCGACTCGCAGCCCGGCAGCCAGCGCGAGCGGTCCTCGCTGCGGCGGGCCGGATGGCGGGGCCGGGTCAGCGTCGGCAGCTGCACCGGCTCCTCGACCGGCACGACGCGCGCGCCGGGCCGCACGCCCGAGACGTCGGCGAGCGGCATCAGGTACAGGCGGTCGTCGTCGAAGCCGACGACCTCGGCCTCGATCGGCGGCCCGCCGTCGGGCTCGATCGAGCAGACCGCGCCGACCGGCAGCCGCAGCCCGCTCGCCTCCATCACCAGGCCCGCGACGCGCACGAGGCGCCCGCGCGCGGCGTGGCGCGTCCCGGTGGACGCGAACTCGCGCAGGTCGCCGAGCAGCCGGCGGAAGTCGTCGCCGGTCGCGAGCCGCGGGGGCGAGGCGGGTGCGGCGCTCACGAGCCGATCCAGTCGTCGTCGCGGCCGATCGCGGCCAGCGCGCGCTGCCAGCGCGTGCGCACCGTCGCGTCGACCTCGGCCCGCGGCGTCTCGACGACGCAGCCGCCCGGGGCGACCGACGCGTCGGGCACCAGCTGCGCGCCGCGGGCGGCGAGCAGCGGCTCGAGCCGCTCGGCCAGCCGGGCCGCGTCCTCGGGCGAGACGCGCACCTGCGGCCGCGCGTGGTCGCCGACGATCGACTCGAGCGCCCCGGCGACGGCCGCGCCCACCACGTCCTCGCGGACCTTCAGCGCGACACCGACCGCGCTGCGCGCGATCTCGACGGCGAGCGCGGTGACGTCGGCGGCGAGCTCGCCCTGCACGCGGGCGAGCTCGGCGGTGAACGCCGCGAGCAGCGCGTCGCCGCCGGCGGCGATCCGCGCGATCTCCGCGCCCATCGCGTCGGCGGCCTCGCGCCGCGCCGCCTCCAGCCCGCGCGCGTAGCCGTCGCGCAGGCCGTCCTCGTAGGTCGGAGCGGGCGCCGGCGGCGCCTCGCGCCGCTCCGCGCCGCTGCGCCGCTCGGGGCCGGGCGGACGCGTGCCCTCGATGGCCGACGGCCGCCACGGGGTGGCGCCGACGAGGTCCTCGGCGAAGACGATCCGGCTGCTAGACGAAGGCATCGTCGCCGCCGCTGCCCAGCGCGATCTCGCCGGCGTCGGCGAGTCGGCGGATGGTCTTCAGGATCTCCTTCTGCTGCG
>DASPJX010000124.1:0-30406 GCA_035628395.1 Burkholderiaceae bacterium
GGCTGCAGCGCCGAGAACCCGGGCTGCGGCTGTCCGACCGGCTGGCCGGTCTGCACCTCGAAGCCGGGCATCGCCTCGGGCTCGAGCCGCAGCGCGTCGGCGCCGACCGGCGCGTGGTGCCCGTTGGTCGCGGGCGCCGGCGCGCCCTCCTCGCTCGCGCCGGCGATCTCGAAGCTCACGCGCGTCTCGGGGCTGATCAGCTGCGTCGCGAGCTCGGCGATCCGCTCGCCGTACTGCGCGCGCACCCAATCGAGCTTCACGCGATTGGGCGCGCCGAGCTTCAGGGTGTGGACGTCCTCGTCGTAGCCGAGGAACACCAGGGGCTTGATCCAGGTCCGGTACAGCTGGGCCGGGAGCTCGCTCTCCAGGTGCGACGCGCAGGCTTGCCAGAGATCGTTCATCGGTGGGCGCGTCGTGCTCGATGCGGTTCGGGACGAGGCGGCCGCGACACCGCGCGCCCGATCCCGAATGTGCTGAAAGGAAACGATAATTTTACCTTATCCACAGGCCGAAAGCACGGCCGCGCGCGCCGCTCCGGCCAAGCCGGCCCGTGGGCCGCGGACGCCCCGCGGCGTGGGCGGCGGACGCGGCCGCTGACGGCGCCCGGGCACCCGCGGCGATCCTCGCATTGACAGCGCGGGGGTCGCTTGCTGTAATGGCAGGCTTTTTGCCAACCCGACGACTGCCATGAAACGTACGTATCAACCTTCGGTGGTCCGCCGCAAGCGCACCCACGGCTTCCTCGTCCGCATGAAGACCCGTGGCGGCCGCGCCGTCATCCGCGCGCGTCGCGCCAAGGGTCGCAAGCGCCTGGGCGTCTGACCCGCCCCGGTCCCGGGATGGCGCGCGTGCCCGTCGCCGGGCCGCCCGGCGCCGTCGCGGGATCGCCGGCCGCGGCCGCTCCTCCGTCCGGCTCCCCGGGGACACCCGGTGCGCGCCGCGGCGGTTCCGATCGCCCGGTCCGACTCGTCGGCGCCCATTTCGTGGTCGGCGCCCGGCGCACGACCGATGCAGCGAGCCCCCGACTGATGATGGCCGTCCCCAAGAAGCAGGTGCCCTCGTCGCCGGTCCGCAACCTGATCCGGCGCGTCGTGCGCGAGTCCCACCGCGCGTGGCTCGCCGCCCGTCCGGCCGGCGAGCCCGCGCCGTCGGTGCGCGTGCAGCTGGTGAAGCTGCCGCAGGATCCGGCCGCGCCGCTCGCCGGTCCCGACGGCCGGGCGCTGCGCCCGTTCGCGCGCCGTCCGACCGACCGCGCGCTCGCGCGCCTGGTCCGCGCCGAGGTCGACGGCCTGTTCGGGCGCCTCGCGCCGCGCCGCGGCTGAGCGCCGCCGCGACGCCGAGGCCGATGGCGCCCCGCCCCGCCCCGTCCCGTGCGGCCCGAGTCGCGGTCGCGCTCGCGCGCGGGCTGATCCTCGGCTACCGCTACGGCGTGAGCCCGCTGCTCGGGCCGCGCTGCCGCTTCTGGCCGAGCTGCTCGGAGTACGGCCTGCAGGCCTTCGAGCGCGCCGGCCCGGTGCGCGGCGCGTGGCTGACCGCACGCCGGCTCGTCCGCTGCCACCCCTGGAACCCGGGCGGGATCGACCTGCCGCCCGGCGACGAACCCGACGCGCCGGCGCCGGGCCGCTACCTCGGACGCGCGCTGCGCGAGCCGGGGCCGGCCCCGACCGGCGCGCGCCTCCCCTCGCCCCGCCAATCGTAGAGCCCGTCCCGCCATATGCAGACCCAACGCACGATCCTGTGGGTGATCTTCTCGATGTCGCTGCTGTTCCTCTGGGACGCCTGGCAGCGGCACAACGGTCAGCCCTCGCTGTTCGGCGCCCCGCCGGCGGCGACCTCGCAGCAGGCCCCCGGCGCGGCGCCCGCGTCGAAGGCCGACCCGACGCTGCCCCAGCCGAGCGCGCAGGCGGTGCCGCCCGCCGGCCAGGCGCCGGTGCCCGGCGCCGCCGCGCCCGCGGCCGCCGCGCAGCCGCCGGTGCGGCTCGTCACCGACGTGCTCGCCCTCGACATCGATCCGGCCGGCGGCGAGGTGCAGCGCGCCGAGCTGCTGAAGTACCCGGACAACGAGAGCGGCGCGACCGCCAACCTGGTGCTCTTCGAGGAGAAGCCCGGCCACGTGTACGTCGCGCAGACCGGCCTCGTCGGCGCGGCCGGCCAGACGCTGCCGAACCACCGCACGCCGTTCGTCGTCGAGCCCGGCGCGCGCGAGCTCGCCCCGGGCGCCGACGCCCTGGTGCTGAGGATGTCGGCCGAGCAGGGCGGCGTGCGCGTCGAGCGCACGTACACCGTGCGGCGCGGCTCGTACGCGATCGAGGTGCGCAACGAGATCTCCAACCGCGGCGCCGAGCCGGTGCGCCCGACGCTGTACATGCAGCTCACCCGCGACAAGCGCCCGCCGTCGAACGTCGCCGGCATCGCGTCGACCTTCGTGCCGATCGGCACCTACGGGCCGGTGGTCTACACCGACGCCGAGAAGTTCCAGAAGGTCGACTTCGCCGACATCGACAAGGGCGGCCAGAGCCACGCGAAGTCCGCCAAGGACGGCTGGATCGGCTTCATGCAGCACTACTTCGTGTCGGCGTGGGTGCCGAAGCAGGGCGTCGAGCGCACGATCGAGACGACCCGCCTCGACGGCGACCTCTACACGGTGCGCGTGCGCCAGCCGCTGCCCGAGATCGCGCCGGGCGCCGCGACGACCGCCGAGTCGACGCTGTACGTCGGCCCGCAGGACCAGCGCGTGCTGAGCGAGCTCGCGCCCGGCCTCGACCTGGTCGTCGACTACGGCTGGCTGACCGTGATCGCCAAGCCGATCTTCGAGCTGCTGCAGTTCCTGCACGGCATCGTCAAGAACTGGGGCTGGGCGATCGTGCTGCTGACGCTGATCATCAAGCTCGCGTTCTTCCCGCTGCAGGCGGCGAGCTACCGCTCGATGGCGAAGATGAAGAAGGTCGGCCCGAAGCTGCAGCAGCTGCGCGAGCGCTACGGCGACGACCGGGTCAAGCTCAACCAGGCGATGATGGAGATGTACAAGACCGAGAAGATCAACCCGCTCGGCGGCTGCCTGCCGATCGTGGTCCAGATCCCGGTGTTCATCGCGCTGTACTACGTGCTGTTCGCGTCGGTGGAGCTGCGCGGCGCGCCCTGGCTCGGCTGGATCCGCGACCTCGCCTCGCCCGATCCGTTCTACATCCTGCCGCTGCTGATGGCGGTGTCGATGTTCGCGCAGACCAAGCTGAACCCGACGCCGCCCGATCCGCTGCAGGCCAAGATGATGATGTGGATGCCGCTGATCTTCTCGGTGATGTTCTTCTTCTTCCCGGCGGGCCTGGTGCTGTACTGGCTGGTGAACAACCTGTTCTCGATCGCCCAGCAGTGGGTGGTCACCCGCCGGATCGAGGGCAAGCCGGTCTTCGGGCGCGCGGCGGCCTGAGCCCGCCCCGCCGGCGCCCGCCCTTCATGCGGCGGGCGCATGAGCTTCGTCGCGCCGCGCATGAGCTCGGCGCGACGGTCGAGCTCCGGTAGCCTGCACGGTCGACCCTCCACGACCGGCCATCCCCGTGAACTTCCAGCAGTTGCGCTCGCTGCGCGAGACCGTGCGGCGCGGCCTGAACCTGACCGCCGCCGCCGAGGTGCTGCACACCTCGCAGCCGGCGCTGTCCAAGCAGATCCGCGAGCTCGAGGACGAGCTCGGCGTGCAGCTGTTCGTGCGGCACGGCAAGCGCTACACGCAGCTGACCGAGGCCGGCGAGAAGATCCTCGCCGCCGCGAGCCGCGTGCTCGACGAGACCGCGGCGCTGCGCCGCATCGGCGAGCAGTACGCGGCCGGCCACGGCGGCACGCTGTCGATCGCGGCCACCCACACGCAGGCGCGCTACGTCCTGCCGGCGGTGCTCGCGCGCTTCCGCGCCGAGTTCCCGGCGATGCAGTTCAGGCTGCTGCAGGGCAACCCGCAGCAGGTCGCCGAGTACGTGGTGCACGGCGACGCGACCTTCGGGCTCGCGACCGAGACGCTCGACGACCATCCGTCGCTCGACACGCGGCCCGCCTACGCGTGGCGCCACTGCCTGATCGTGCCGCCCGGCCATCCGCTCGCCGCGCGCGCCGCGCCGCCCACGCTCGCCGAGCTCGCCGGGCAGCCGCTGATCACCTACACCGCGGAGTTCGCCGGCCGTCGCGGCATCGATGCCGCGTTCGCGAGGATCGGGCACGAGCCGAACGTCGTGCTCGAGGCGATCGACTCGGACGTCATCAAGGCGTACGTGGAGCTCGGCTTCGGGGTGGGCGTGATCGCCGACGTCGCGGTCGACGTCGAGCGCGACCGCGGGCTGGTGCGGATCGACGCCGACGGGCTGTTCCCCGAGAAGACCGCGCGGATCGCCTCGCGCATCGGCATGCCGCTGCTGCCCTTCGAGCGGCGCTTCGTGCAGATGGTCCGCGAGTTCCGCCACGGGCAGGCCGGGCGCGCGACGCCGCCGATCGCGGCCGCCGCCTGAGCGCGGGGCGCGGCCCGCGCCCGGTCGGAACACCGCGTGCGCGCCGCGCCCGTCGGCCGCCCCGCCGTCGGGCCGCCGCGCATAGTGCTCGCGCAGCGTCGCGGTGCCGGTCGGCGGGCGGGCGGGTCGGCATCGGCGGTCTCGGCGGCGGAGCCCGACCCGAGCACCGGCCCGCGGTTCGCGCCGGGGCGGTCGATACAATCCGCGGATGCGCTCCGACGCCGATCCGATCGCCGCGATCGCCACCGCCCCGGGCCGCGGCGGCATCGGCGTCGTGCGCGTGTCCGGCCGCGCGCTCGGGCCGGTGATCGACGCGGTCTGCGGACGCGCGCTCGCGCCGCGCACCGCGACGCTGCTGCCGTTCCGCGCGGCCGACGGCGGCGCGATCGACACCGGGCTCGCGCTGCACTTCCCGGCGCCGCACTCGTACACCGGCGAGGACGTGCTCGAGCTGCAGGGTCACGGCGGCCCGGTGGTGATGCAGCTGCTGCTCGAGCGCGTGCTCGAGGCCGGCGCGGGGCTCGGGCTGCGGGTCGCGGAGCCCGGCGAGTTCACCCGCCGCGCGTTCCTCAACGACAAGCTCGACCTCGCGCAGGCCGAGGCGGTCGCCGACCTGATCGACGCGAGCACCGCGCAGGCCGCGCGCAGCGCGAGCCGCTCGCTGGCGGGGGCGTTCTCGACCGCGGTGCACGGCGTGGTCGACGCGCTCGTCGAGCTGCGGATGCTGGTCGAGGCGACGCTCGACTTCCCCGAGGAGGAGATCGACTTCCTGGAGCGGTCGGACGCGCGCGGGCGTCTCGCGCGGGTGCGCGCGGCGCTCGACGCGCTGCTCGAGGGCGCGCGGCAGGGCGCGCTGCTGCGCGAGGGGCTCCACGTGGTGCTCGCGGGCGCGCCGAACGTCGGCAAGTCGAGCCTGCTGAACGCGCTGGCCGGCGCCGAGGTCGCGATCGTCACGCCGGTCGCCGGCACCACGCGCGACCGGATCGCGCAGTCGATCCAGCTCGAGGGCGTGCCGCTCGTCGTCGTCGACACCGCGGGGCTGCGCGAGACCGACGACGAGGTCGAGCGCATCGGCATCGAGCGCACCTGGCAGGAGGTGGAGCGGGCCGACGTGATCCTGCACCTCGGCGTGGCGGAGCCGGAGCGGGGCGGGGAGGGCGCGGACGCCGCGGAGGGCGCGGGCGGTGCGTCGCCGGGCGGGCGGGACGCGTCCGCCGGCGACGCGCGCGCCGCGCTCGCCGCCGACCTCGACGCCGGCATCGCCGCGCGGCTGCCGGGCGACCGGCCGATCCTGCGGGTGTGGAACAAGATCGACCTCGCGGGGCTCGCGCCGCGCGCGACCGACGACGCGGTGTGGCTGTCGGCGCGCGACGGACGCGGCGTCGAGCTGCTGCGCGCGGCGCTGCTCCGGCTCGCCGGCTGGCACGGCGCGGGCGAGGGCACGTTCATCGCGCGCGAGCGGCACCTGCAGGCGCTGCGCGACGCGCGCGCGCACCTGGAGGCCGCGGCCGCCCACGCCGCCCGGCGCGACGAGGTGCTCGACCTGCTCGCCGAGGAGCTGCGGCTCGCGCAGGAGCGGCTGAACGCGATCACCGGCGAGTTCGGGGCGGACGACCTGCTCGGCGTGATCTTCTCGACGTTCTGCATCGGGAAGTAGGGCAGGTTCCCGGGGAATCCCCCGTGATCCACGGTACGGCAGTGACCGGGTGATTTCCCGGCCGTGTGTCCCGGGGAGGTGCGCTCGGGTCCGGGCGGAGTCGACCGCCGACGCGTACACGTTCGAGCACGCCTTCGGAGCACGACCGGTCACCCGACGAGCGTGAGCGCGTCGTGATGGTCGCACTCAGCGCGCGCGCGTCCCGTCCTGCCCGCCCGCCGCCCGGACGATGGTCTCGCACAGCGTGGCCGCGTCGACCGGCTTGACGAGGTGCGCGACGAACCCCTCGGCGCGGCTCCGCTCGTGGTCCTCGGGCTGCGCGAAGCCCGACACCGAGACGATCGCCGTGCCGGCGAGCCCGTCGATCGTGCGCAACCGGCGCGCCGTGGCGAAGCCGCTCTCGTCCGGCAGCCCGATGTCCATCAGCACCACCTGCGGCAGGAACTCGCGCGCCCGCGCGACGCCGGCGCGAGCGCTCGGCGCGGTCCGCACGTCGAATCCCTCGAGCTGCAGCACCATCGCCGTGCTCTCGGCAGCATCGCTATCGTCGTCGACGATCAGCACCCGCAGTCCCGATCCGGCCGGCGAGGTCTCGCGGACCGGATCGGCGGCGACCGCCGTCGCCGGGTGGATCAGCGGCAGTCGCAGCGTGAACCGCGAGCCGTGGCCGATGCCCGCGCTCGAGGCCTCGATCGTGCCGCCGTGCAGCCCCACGAGCTGGCGCACCAGCGCGAGCCCGATGCCCAGCCCGCCCTGCGAGCGGTCGAGCGCACGCGCCTCCTGCACGAACATGTCGAACACGTGGGGCAGCGTCTCGGGCGCGATGCCGATGCCGTCGTCGGTCACGCTGACGACCGCGTTCCCGTCGACCGCCACGGCCTCGAGCCGGATCTCCTCGCCCGCGCCCGAGTACTTGCTCGCGTTGGTAAGCAGGTTGTCGACGATCTGGAGCAGGCGCACCGGATCGCCGTCGATCCACAGCGGCGCGTCCGGCAGCGTCGCCGTCAGGCGCTGGCCGCGATGCGCGAGGCGATCGGCGATGCCGTCGCCGGCCCGCTGCAGCATGCCGAGCAGGTCGACCGGCTCGCGGTGCAACGAGATCGTCCCCTGCGTGATCCGCGACAGGTCGAGCAGGTCGTCGACCAGCCGCTGCAGGTGATCGGTCTGCCGCACGAGCGTCGCCCCGATCCAGGTGAGTCGCGCGTCGCCGTGCTTCAGCCGGCGCAGCACCTCCACGGCGTTGCGGATCGGCACGAGCGGGTTGCGCAGCTCGTGCCCGAGCATCGCGAGGAACTCGTCCTTGCGGCGGTCCGCATCGCGCAGGACGCCCTCCGCCGTCCGGTGCTCGTGCACGTCGATGCCGATCCCGACCCAACCCTCGAGGCGGCCGGCCGGGTCCGTGCGCGGCACGCCGACGACGGTCGTCCACCGGTAGCCGCCGTCGGCGACCTGCATCCGGAACGTCGCCTCGAACCGGCCGCGGCGCCGGACCGCGTCGCCGTACGCGCGGGACGTCGCCCGGCGCTCGTCGGGATGCACCGAGTCGAGCCAGCGCACGCCCAGCAGCTGCTCGGGGCGTCGGCCGGCGCTCTGCGCGAAGTGGCGGTTGACGAAGTCGAACCGACCCTCGGCATCGGCCATCCAGATCGCCGTCGGCGCGCAATCGGCCAGCGTGCGGAAGCGTGCCTCGCGCTCGCGCAGCTCGTGGGCGACCCGCCGCAGCTCGGTCACGTCGCGCTCGATCGCGGCGATCGACACCGGCTCGCCTCGCTCGTCGCGCAGCACCGACAGCGTCACGGCGACGTCGATCCGCCGGCCGTCCTTCGTGCGGCGCGGCGTCTCGTGCGCATGCACCGTCTCGCCCGCGCGGGCGCGCGCCACCGCGGCGGCGTGCGCGTCGCGCGCCTCCTCGGGCACCAGCGCCGACACGTTCATGCCGAGCGCCTCGGCTTCGGTCCAGCCGTACATCGCCTCGGCACCGGCGTTCCAGGTGACGAGGCGCCCGTCGAGCTCGTGCACGAGGATCGCGTCGCTCGAGATGCGCAGCACCGCGGCGAGCTTGCGCACGTCCTCGGTGGCGCGGCGCAGCTCCGAGATGTCGACGAAGGTGACGACCACGCCGTCGATCCGGTCGTCGCCGGTGCGATAGGGCAGCGTGCGGCGCAGGTAGTACTCGCCGGTGTCGGCGCGGATCTCGCGCTCGGTGGGCGCGAGCGTCGCGAGGACCCGGTGGGCGTCCTCGACCAGCGTGCCGGTGCCGCAGCGGCTCGCGATGTCGGTGATCGGACGCTCGACGTCGGACGCGATCAGGCTGAACAGCCGGGTCGCGGCCGGCGTGAAGCGCTTGATGTGCAGGCGCCGGTCGAGGAACAGCGTCGGGATGTGGGAGCTGGTCAGCAGGTTGCCGAGGTCGTCGTTCATCGATTCCAGCTCGTCGACCTTCTCCGACAGCTGGTTGTTGACCGTGATCAGCTCCTCGTTGACCGATTGCAGCTCCTCCTTCGAGGTCTCGAGCTCCTCGTTGGTCGACTGCAGCTCCTCGTTCATCGACATCGCCTCCTCGTTGGCGACCTTGAGCTCCTCGTTGGCCGTCTCGAGCTCCTCGATCGCCCCCTGCAGCTGGCGCCGCATCGCATTGATCTGCGACTCCAGGCGGCCGACGAGGTCGCCGTCGGCGTCGCCGTAGCGGGCGGCGCCCTCGGCATCGCCGGTCGCCGGCGCGAGCTGGAACGTCACCAGCGCGAGGCCGTCGATGCCGCGGTCGGGCAGCGGGACGGCCACGATGGACACGTGCCGCATCGTCTCGTCGGTGGCGGCGAGCTCGGTGCGCCGGCCCTCGGTCACCGCGCCGTGCAGCGCGGCGCGCAGCACCGGCCGCAGAGGCTCGCGCACCAGCTGCAGCAGGTCGCTGGTCGGCTTGCCGGCGGGCAGCGCGAGGTAGGTCTCGGTGGGGCCGTGCAGGTACAGCGCCTGGAACCGGCGGTCGACCAGCACCGCCGCGGGCGCGTGCAGCTCGAGCAGCGCCTGGCGCGTGAGCTCGCCGAAGTCCGGGCCGCGGCGCAGCGGCGGGCCCGCAGGGCGCCGCGGGTCGGTCCCGTCGCGCAGCGCGATCGGCAGCGGGGGAGCGGGCCCGCGGCGCGGGCTGGCCGCGCCGATGCTGCGGTAGATCCGCAGCGGGCCCGCGGCGGCCGGCTCGAAGATCGCCTGCTGGTGGCCGATGTTCTCCGACTTGCCGAGCAGCAGGAACCCCCCGGGGTTCAGCGCGAAGTGGAAGACCTGCAGCAGCTTCTGCTGCAGCGGGGGCTCCATGTAGATCATCAGGTTGCGGCAGCTGATCACGTCGAGGCGCGAGAACGGCGGGTCGGCGACGACGTTCTGCGGCGCGAACACCACCATCTCGCGCAGCGCCTTGCGCACCTGGTAGCCGCCCTCGACGCGCTGGAAGAAGCGCTCGAGCCGCTCCGTCGACACCGAGCGGGCCGCGCTCTCGGGATACAGTCCGCGCCGCGCGAAGTCGAGCGCACCGCGGTCGACGTCGGTCGCGAACACGTACGCCTGCGTGCCGCGCTCGGCGTCCTCGAGCCGCTCGAGCACCAGCATCGCGAGCGTGTAGGCCTCCTCGCCGGTCGAGCACGCGGGCACCCAGACCCGCAGCGGCGCGTTCGCCGACTTGCCGGCCAGCAGGCCCGGCAGGATGCCGTCGGCGAACGCGGTCCAGGTGTCGGGCTCGCGGAAGAACGCGGTCACGCCGATCAGCATGTCGTCGACCAGCGCCGTCGCCTCCTCGACGTGCCGCCTCAGGTGCTGCAGGTAGCCGTCCAGCTCGCGGATGCTGCACAGGCCCATGCGGCGTCGCACGCGGCGCAGCAGCATGCCCTTCTTGTAGCCGCGGAAGTCGAGGCCGGTGCGCTGGCGCAGCACCGCGAGCACCTCGACGAGCAGCTCGCCCTCGGAGCCGCCGGCCGCGTACTGGTCGGCCGGCACGGCCGTCAGCTGCGCGCTCTCGACGAACCCGAGCAGCGCCTTCGGCAGCGCCTCGATGGGCAGGGCGTAGTCGACGACCCCCGTGGCCAGCGCGTTGGTCGGCATGCTCGGGTGCGCGGCGGTCTCGGGCGCCTGGACCATCGCCATGCCGCCCTCGCTCTTGATCGCCTTGACGCCGGCCGAGCCGTCGCTGTCGAGGCCGGTGAGCACGATGCAGATCGCGCGCTCCTTCTGCTCGGCCGCGAGCGAGATCATGAAGCGGTCGACCGCCTGCGGACCCTTCCCGCGCCGGCCGATCGGCTCGAGACGGAACCGTCCGCCGTGCAGGGTCAGGAACCGGCCGGGCGGGATCACGTACACGCGGTCGGCCTCGACCGCGTCGCCGTCCTGCGGCGCCGCGACCGGCATCGGCGTGACCGCCTGCAGCAGCGCGGCGAGCGCGCTGTCGCGCCCGGGATCGAGGTGCATCACGGCCACGAAGGCCATGCCGGTGCGCGCCGGCAGGGCCGCGAAGAACCGGCGCAGCGCCTCGATCCCGCCGGCCGACGCGCCGATGCCGACCACCGGGAACGGGAGGGCCGCGGCGCTGCTGCCGTCGGTGACGTCGACGACGTCGCCGAGGTGGACGACGTCGATGGGCGTGCCGAGCGGCGTCCGGGCGACCGGTTCGGCGCCGGACGCCTCGTCCGCGGCGGACATCGACGCTTCGATGCCGTCCGTCGGGTCCGGCCCGCCCTCGTTCTGCGTTGCGTCGCTCATCGGCTCTCTCCCCCTGGGGCTCGTCGTCGCCATGCACCGGTGAGACGGCCGGTGCGCCCGGTCGTCGTGCGGCGCGGACGGCAACGGCGGGTGTCATTCTAGGGGCGGCGCTCCGCCCGACGGCCGCGGGGGCGGTCCGTCGGGCGCGCCGCGCACCCTCAGTCGATCGGGTCGGCCGGCGTGCGCTCGGCGAGCATCCTCAGCATCGCCACGTGCTCGCGCAGCTGGCGGGCCTCGGCGTGGAGCTCGTCGGCGCCGCGCTCGGCGTCCGGCTCGGATCCGTCGGCCATCTCCTCCAGGATCCGCTGCTTCTCCTGCAGCGCGCGGATCGCGGTCCAGATCGCGCGGTCGGCCTCGTGGGCCTGCGCATGGTGCAGGCTGCCGAGCGAGTAGGCGTGGCCGGTGTGGCAGCGGTAGCGGCTGGGCCGGGATCCCGCGAGGTGCCACAGCGAGCCGCCGCATTCGGGGCAGACGAGCCGGGACGGCTCGCCGAGGCTGTCGAGCTGCTTCATGGGATCTCCTCGGGCGAGCCAGACCGAATGCTCGGTGTCGGCGACGCGGTCGGGTCGCGGCGCCGCCGCCGGCGGCGTGGCCGCGATCGCGACCAGCGTGTCCGCGATCGCCTCGATCGGCAGGCAGTGGTCGACGTCGACGTACCGCATCGCGCTGCGCGGCATGCCGGGCGCCTCGGCCTGCACCGGATCCTGGACGATCGCGATGCCGCCGTGCCGCTTGATCGCCTGCAGGCCGGCCGTGCCGTCGTCGAGGTGGCCGGTCAGCACCACGCCGACGGCGGCCGGGCCGCGGGCGATCGCGACCGACCTGAACAGCGGGTCGACGGCGGGCCGCGCGAAGTTCTCCTTCGGGCCGTGGCTCACGCGCAGGCGGTCGCCCTCCACGTGCAGGTGCATGTCGGGCGGCGCCACGTAGATCCGGCCCGCGGCGATCGGCTGCTCGTCGGCGGCGAACGAGGCGGGCAGCGCCCCTTGGCTCGACAGCAGCCCCGGCAGCAGGCTCCTGTGCGCGCCGGTGTGCAGGACCACGAGGAGCGTCGAGTCGAAGCCGGAGGGCAGCCGCGACACGAGCGTGCGCAGCGCCCGGACGCCGCCCGCCGACGCCCCGATCGCGACGAGCCGCCGCGGGTGGCCGGACCCCGGTGCGGGGCGGGAGGGCGTCGCCATGACGTGGTCACCGGCAATCGCCGAGCCCGGGCGGCGCGCCGGTGCACCGGGCCGGCGTGCGAGCGGAGCGGGACGCCGGCATCGGCGGGCGCGTCGCGCCGGGCCGGCCGGGAGCGCGGGCGCGATGGGACGAGGGGGAGCCGAAGCCGCCCGGGGTCACGGCGGCCCGGTCCGGCGAGGGGCCGACCGTGACGGTCGGGCGTCCATGTTCCGCACCGGAGCACGAGCCCCGGCCGGGGGCCGGCGTACGGGCCGCCGCGTGTCGGCATCGATGCGTCCGGCCCGCCGGGGCGACCGCTCGCCGGTCCGTCTCCCCGGACCGCGATCCGGCGGGAGGCGCCGCGTTCAGGCCGCGAGCGGACGCTCCATGAACACGAGCCGACGCCGCAGGTCGTCGGGCATGTCGTGGCAGGGGTCGATCCGCCGGAACCCGCGCCGCGCGTAGAGCGTCCGCGCTTCCTTCCGGCGGATGCCGGTGTCGAGCAGCATCACCCTGTATCCGGCGGACGTCGCCGCGCCGATGACGGCCTCGCCCGGTGTGCGTCCGACGCCCTTCCCGTGGTGCTCCGGGTGGACGAACATCCGCTTCATCCCGCATCGCTCCGAATCGATCCCGCGCAGGGCGACGCAACCGACCGGCACGCCGTCGAGCGTCGCGAGATCGAGCCGACCGCCGGGCGGGGCGTGGTCGCCCGGCGGTCCCGCGAGCTCCGCCTCGAACGTATCGTCCGCGTCGAAGCGGCGCGCCGGCGCGCCGCGCGCTCAGAGCACGCGGCACCGGACCCGGCCGTGGCGCTCGATCGCCTCGGCGAGCAGCCGCAGGTCCGACCAGCGCTCGCCGCGGGCGATCGCGAGCCGGACGGCCGCGAGGTGCTCCGGGCCGAGCACGCCCTCGCCGCCGCCGACCGCCGACGCGATCACGTCGACCGCGTGCCCGTCGATCTCGATGAGCATGCCGGGACGCGCGCGGCCGGGATCCGCGCCGGCGGGTGCGAGGGAGGTCTCGAAGAAGAGGACGGGCACGGGAAGACGCCTTCGAAGGAGGCGGATCCGCGATGCCGCACCCGGCGTCGCGTTCCGTCGACGTCGGATCCCGACGCGGCTCGGCCTCGGAAGTTGCATCCGGCGCGCGCGGTCGCGGTCGGCACGGACGGGCGCGGACGGGCGCGGACGATCGCGGTCGGGCGCGGTCGGGCGCGGACGGCGCATCGACGCCCGGCGCGGCCGGCGCCGGTCCGGTCGCTCAGCGGGCCGCGGAGGGCTCGGCGTCGCGGGCGTCGGGCCGCGACGCCCCGGGCCAGGGCAGACGCACCGTGAACGTGGCGCCCATCCCGAGCCCCGGGCTGTCGGCGCGCACGCTGCCGCCGTGCAGCTCCACCAGCTGGCGCACGACCGCGAGCCCGATGCCGAGCCCGCCCTGCGAGCGGTCGAGCGGCTGGTCCGCCTGCGCGAACAGCTCGAACACCCAGGGCAGCTGCCCGGGCGCGAGGCCGACCCCGCTGTCGACCACGCGGATCTCGACCGAGTCGCCCGAGCGCTCGGTCTCCACGCGGATCGAGCCGCCCTCCGGCGTGAACTTGACGGCGTTCGCCAGCAGGTTCTCGATCACCTGCGCGAGGCGGACCCGGTCGGCGACCAGCGTGATCGGCGTCGCCGGCGGCGACACCCGCAGGGTCTGCGCGCGCGAGGCCGCGGCCGGCCGGATCGATTCGGCCGCCGACTCGATCGCCGGACCGAGGTCGAGCGGCTCGGTCCGCAGCACGATCTTGCCGCGCGAGATGCGGCTCACGTCGAGCAGGTCGTCGACCAGACGCGTGATGTGCCGCAGCTGACGCTGGCCGATCGAGACCGCGCACCGTCCGCGCTCGGTCAGGGTCTCGCGGTCGATCAGCGCGAGCGAGGTGCGGACCGGCGCGAGCGGGTTGCGCAGCTCGTGGGCCAGGGTCGCGAGGAACTGGTCCTTGCGGCGGTCCGCCTGGCGCAGCGCGTCGTTCGCGACCTGCACGGCCTCGGCGTGCCGCTTCTGCCCGTCGATGTCGGTCGACGTGCCGTACCAGCGGACGACGCGGCCCGCGTCGTCGCGCACCGGCACCGCGCGCGTCAGGAACCAGCGGTACCGCCCGTCGTCGGCGCGGCGCAGCCGGAACTCGACGGTCATCGCCGACCCGGCGCACGTGGCGTCGCGCCAGGCGGCGGCGAGCCCCGGCAGGTCCTGCGGGTGGACGGCTCGGGCCAGCTCCCCGGCGTCGGTGCCGGCCAGCCCGGTGTGCTCGCGCCACCTGCGGTTGACGAACACGATCCCGCCGGGCGGCTCGATCACGCAGACGATCTGCGGCATCGCCTCGGCCAGCTGCCGGAACCGCGACTCGCTGTCGAGCAGCGCGCGCTGCGCCTGCACGCGCTCCAGCATGCCCCGGACGCGCAGCAGCACGTCCTGCACCAGCGCGACCTCGTCGTCGCTCCAGGCGCGCGGCGCGGACTGGTGCACGTCGACGACGGCGACGACCCGGCCGCCGCGCAGCAGCCCGAGCGACAGGCTCGCGATCGTCCCCGTCGCGCGGTACGCGTCGCGGAACGGCGCGACCCGTTCGTCGCGGTCGACGTCGACGACGACGAACGGGCGTCCCGCGCGGTAGTGCCGCAGCGGCTCGGCGCCGAAGTCGGACGGCCGGAGCGTGCCCGTCGGGAACGCGAACGCGTCGTCGCGGGCCCACGTGCCGGCGACGTCGGCCCGGTCGGCCGCCTCGTCGACCAGCGCGTACAGGCCGCGGTCCGCGCCGAGCGTCTCGCCGAGCATGCGCATCGCCGTCGCGAGGACGAGCGCGGGCTCGGCCAGGTGCTGCGTCGCCTCGTTCAGCGCGAGCAGGAACCGGTGCCGCGCCTCGCTCGCCGACAGCGCCCGCTCGGCCTGCCGGCGCGCGGTCAGGTCCGTCGCCGACGGGACCAGGTGCGTGATCCGGCCGTCGTCGCCGCGCAGCGGCGCGAGCCGGAAGTCGATCCACATCCGGCCGTCGCCGGCCATCCGGACCGGCACGTCGAAGCGCACGGTC
Organism: Burkholderiaceae bacterium; assembly: GCA_035628395.1. Taxonomy (GTDB): domain Bacteria; phylum Pseudomonadota; class Gammaproteobacteria; order Burkholderiales; family Burkholderiaceae_E; genus UBA4615. Next base: position 15,122 of record DASPJX010000124.1, read on the forward strand.
TCGCCGCGGCCGGCCCGCTCGACGGCGTCGCGCACGCGGGCCTGCAGGTCCGGCGAGTGGCTCCACCAGCGGCAGTCCCAGAGCTTGCGCCCGATCACCTCGGCCGCCGCGAGGCCGGCCGCCTCGAGCGGCGCCCGGTTCGCCTCGACGAGCGTGCCGTCGGGCAGCATCAGGCCGACGAACCCGGGGAGGCCGTCGAGCACGCGGCGGCGCAGCGGATCGCCGCCGAGCGCCGCCCGGCGCAGCCGCTCGCGCTCGGTCACGTTGCGGACCACGTGGATCGCGCCGCTCGGCCGCCCCGCCTCGTCGCGGACCGGCCGGAAGCGCAGCTCGTAGACCTGCCTGTCGTCGTCGGACGGGCCGAACGCCGTCGTGACGGCGAAGCTCTCGCCGGCGAGCGCGCGGCTCCACAGCTCGCGCGCCCTGCGTGCCTCCCCGGGCCAGCGGGCCATCGCCTCCGGCATCGAGACGCCGACCTCGAGCTCGAGGCCCCACAGGCGGCGGAACTCGCGCCGGTAGGCCTCGTTGAAGAACACGTAGCGGAACGCCGGGTCCTGCGCCGCGACGAGCTCGTCCGTGTCGCCGGTCAGGGCCTCGAGCAGCGCGTGCGAGCGGCGCGCCGCCTCGTCGGCGCCGACCGGCCCGGCCGCCGGTGCGGCGAGCCCGGCGGGCGCGCCGTCTCGAGTGTCGGAGTGCTTCACGGGGAGGGCGTTCCGGATCGTCGGGGCGGCGCGCGCACCCCGTTCGGGCGGGGTCGCGACGCCGGCGTCGGCGGGCTGGGGCGATCCGCGTTCGTCTCGGGCGGGAGGGAGCCGCAGTCTGGGAAACCCGTCGCGGTCGAGCCAATACGGGGTTTCTGCAGGGCCGCGCCGCGATCGCGGCGGCGCCCACCGGACGCGGAGCGGGCCCGCCGCGCCTCAGGCGAGCCCGGCCGAGCGCTCGTCGCCCGGGCCCGCGCCGCGCGGCAGCCGGACGGTGAACGCGGTCCCGTCGGCGGCGGACGAGGCGACCTCGATCGAGCCGCCGTGGGCCACCGCGATCTGCCGGGCGATGTAGAGACCCAGCCCGAGCCCGGACGAGCCCTCGCGCCGATCGACCTCCCGCACCACGGCCCGCATCGTCGGCTCGAAGAGCGAGGGCAGCGCGTCCGGGGCGATCGGCGGCCCCTCGTTGAGGACGCGCAGGACGACGCCGTCGGGCTCGCCGCGCGCGGTCACCGTCACCGGCGTCGCCGGTGCGCCGTGCCGGATCGCGTTGGCCAGCAGGTTCGACAGCAGCTGCTTCAGGCGCGGCACGTCCCAGCGACCCGCGAGCTCGCCGTCGCACTCCGGCCGCAGCGTGCGCCCGGGGTGGACGGCCTCGATCTCGTCGACCGTCTCCCGGCACACCGCCCCCAGGTCGGCGGGCTCGGGCTCGATCGAGAGTCCGCGGCCGAGGCGCGTGCGGGTGAAGTCGAGCAGGTCGTCCACCCTCCGCTGCATCCGGGCGGTGCCGTCGACGATGCGCCCGACGGCCTCGGCCTGCGGGCCCGTCAATCCGTCGGCGCGCACGAGGCAGCGGGCCGAGTTCCCGACCGCGCCCAGCGGATCGCGCAGGTCGTGGTCGAGCGCGCCGAGCAGCAGGTCGCGGGACTCCCGCACCTTGGCGGAGTACCAGGCGATCGACTCGGTCAGCGCCTGGTCGACCGCCTCGTCGAAGCGCACGAGCTCGGCGAGCGGCTCCGGGACCGTCTCGAAGAGGCGGCGGTCGATCCAGCCCCGCACCACGCTCGCCCGCAGCGCGCGGTATTCGGCGACGAGCTCGTCGAGCGTGAAGCCCTGCGCGAGCCGGTCGGACGCGTGGCCCCGCGCCTTGCCCGTGACCGGCGCGGCGTTGTCGGGACGGTCGCCGCGCGACTTCTCGCGCTGCGCGCGGCCGGTCTGCGGCGACTCGATGTCGTCGGCGACGTCGAGCAGCAGCGCCCGCGCGCCGTCGCGCAGCGCCTCGGGCGACAGGCCGCGGGCCGCGGCGATCCGCGTCCGGGCGAACTCCGCCCATTCGTCGACGATGCGGTCGAGCTCGCGCTCGATGAACTCGGACAGCGTCATGCGGTGCGCGCTCCCGTGGCGGACCCGGGTCGCCGCGGCCCGCGGGGCCCGGGACGTCGGGGCCGCGGCGGCGCCGCGGAAACGACCTCGTCGATCGAGGTTACACCCCCGCGGCCGGCCGAGCCGCGCGCCGGCCCGCGTCGTCGGCCTCCCGCAGCAGCGCCTCCGCGCGCAGGATCACCGGCCGGTCGATCATCTTGCCGTCGAGCGACGCCGCCGCGCCGCCCGCCTCGCGCGCGGCGGCCAGCACGCGGCGCGCCCAGTCGAGCTCCGCCTCCGACGGCGCGAACGCGCGGTTGACCACCGCGACCTGGCGCGGGTGGATGCACAGCTTGGCGCCGAAGCCCAGCCGGCGCGCGCGCTCGGCGTCGCGCCCGATCGCCTCGGCGTCGTCGAGGGCGGTGGTCACGCCGTCGATCGGCGCGGCGAGGTCGGCGAGGCGCGACGCGAGCACCATGCGCGAGCGCGCGTAGAGCAGCGCCTCGTGCTCGTCGGCGACGCCCAGGTCGAGCGACAGGTCGATCGAGCCGAACGCGAGCCGCTCGACGGCGGGCGCCGACGCGACGGCGCGCAGGTCGGCGATGCCGCGCGCGGTCTCGACGAGCGGCAGCAGCCGTCGACCGGGCAGGCGCGCGGCCACCTCGGCGAGGACCTCGGCGCGCTCGGCCTTGGGCACCATCACCGCGACCACGCCCGGCGCCGCGCAGGCGCGCAGGTCGTCGTCGAACCAGGGCGTGGCCGGCGCGTTGATCCGGACCGTCACCGCGCCGCCCGGCACGCCGGCGGCGAGCCAGTCGGCCAGCGCGCGCCGCGCCGACGCCTTGGCGTCGGGGGCGACCGCGTCCTCGAGGTCGACGATCACCGCGTCGGCGCCGGCGGCGAGCGCCTTCGCGTAGCGGTCGGGACGGTCCGCCGGGACGTACAGGTAGGAGCGTGCGGGCATCGGGGCTCTCCGGGAATCGACCGCCAGCATGCCGCGCGGCGGCCGGCGCGGCCAGCGCGCGCGTCGCGGCGCGCTCCCGCCCCGGCGCGCCGCCGCGGCCGGCGGCTCAGCGGCCGGGCCCGGGGAGCGCGTCGTCCGCCCGGCGGGCCGGGCCGTCGCGCGGCAGCCGCACGACGAACGCGGCGCCGCGCCCGACGCCCTCGCTGCGCGCCGCGATCGTGCCGCCGTGCAGCTCGACCAGCGTGCGCACCAGCGCCAGCCCGATGCCCAGGCCGCCGCGCGAGCGGTCGATCGCGGTGTCGATCTGCGTGAACAGCTCGAACACCCGCGACAGCTGATCGGGCGCGATGCCGATGCCGTCGTCCTCGACCGCGACCGACACCGCGTCGCCCTCGTCGCGCACGCACACCTCCACGCGCCCGCCCGGCTCGCCGTACTTGATCGCGTTCGACAGCAGGTTCTCGACGATCTGCGCGAGACGCACGGCGTCGGCGACGACCACGACCGGCGCCTCGGGCATCCGCAGCACCAGCCGCTGACCGCGCTCGCGCAGCGCGGGCCCGTGGTCGTCGGCGACCTCGCCCACGATCCGCTGGAGCGCCACCGGCTCGGGGCGCAGCTCGATCCGGCCGCGCGTGACGCGCGCGACGTCGAGCAGGTCGTCGACCAGCAGCGTCAGCTGCCGCAGCTGCCGGTGCCCCATCTCGAGGCCGCGGCGGCCGCCGGCCGACAGCGCCTCGCGCCCGAGCACCGCGAGCACGGTACGCATCGGCGCGAGCGGGTTGCGCAGCTCGTGCGCGAGCATCGCGAGGAACTCGTCCTTGCGCCGGTCGGCCTCCTCGAGCGCCTCGACGAGCCGGCGGTGCTCGGTCACGTCGAGCACGACGCCGGTCAGGCGAGCGGGCACCGGCCGGCCGTCCGCGGCGGGCTCGAACGAGACGCGCGCGGTCATGCCGAGCCAGCGCACGCCGCCGGGGCCGGGCACGCGGTACTCGCACGCGTAGAGGCCGTCGCCGGACGGATCGACCGCGGCGGCGAAGGCCCGCGCGTGGCGGGCGCGGTCCTCGGGATGGATCGACGCGTCGAGCCGCCCGCCGGTCGCCGGCTCGTCCGGCGCCAGCCCGAACAGCTCGCGCACGCGCGCCGAGCACCAGGCCTCGTCGGTCTCGAGCCGTCGGTCGAACAGCCCGAGCCCCACCGCCTCGGTCGCGAGCCGCAGCCGCATCTCGCTCTCGAGCAGCGCGCGCTGCGAGCGGGCGCGACGCAGCGTCTCCCACGAGCGCGCGGCGACCTCGCGCACGAGCCGGACGTCGTCGTCGGTCCAGCGCCGGGGCGCGTGCTGGTGCACGCCGATCACGGCGACGAGCGCATGGTCCTGGCGCAGCGGCACCGACAGGTTCGCGATCGCGCGGACCCGATGGTACGACTCGCGCTCGGCGGCGACCCGCTCGTCGCGGTCGATGTCGTCGACCACGAACGGCAGCCCCGCGTCGAAGGACCGGAACCGCGCGTCGCAGAAGTGGACGCGGTGCGCGCGGACGGGGAGGGCGGGCATGGCCGGATCGCGCTGCCACTGGCCGCCGATCTCGGCGCTGCTCTGGTCGGCGTCGATCAGCGCGTAGTAGCAGCGGTCCGCACCCAGCCGCTCGCCGAGCGCGCGCGTGATCGTCGCGAGGATGTCGGGCGCGTCGAGCAGGTCCTGCGTCGCCTCGCCGAGCGCGGCGAGGAAGCGCAGCCGCTCCTCGCTCGACCGCAGCCGGTCCTCGCGCGCGCGCAGCGGCGCGTCGCCGTCGTGCAGCCGCCCGATCTCGCGATCGCGCTCGGCGAGCCGCGCTCCCGCGGCCCGCTCGGCGGACACGAGGCCGGTGACCTCGGCGAGCAGCACCAGCACGCCCCGCGTCGCGTCGAGGTCGTCGCGCACCGGGATCGGGGCGGGAACGAACCACCGGGCGTCGCCGCGCGCGTCGTCGATGCGCAGCGGCGCGTCGCCGGCCGTCGCGACGTCCGGCGCGACGCGCTCGAGCAGGGACCGCCAGCGCGGCTCCGCGGGGCGTCCGAGCGCGGCGTCGGCGCCGTCGCCGGCGAGCGCCGCGAAGGCCGCGTTGTGCAGCTGGATCCGATCCGGGCCCCACCACAGCACCGCGGGCCCGGCCGCGTCGAGGCAGGCGTCGGCCGCCGCCCGCAGGCGAGGGGGCCACGTCTCGACGGGGCCGAGCGGCGTGGCCGCCCAGTCGGGCCGACGCGCGGGCGCGGCGTCGCCGTCGTCGAACGGCGGGCGGGGGCCGGCGGGCGTCGGGTCGGGGATCGTGGGGCGGAGCGGCATCGGGGAGGAGCGCGCGCGTCCCGCGCGGCACGGGCCCGCCAGTGTAGCGTCGGCCGCGGTCCGCCCGGGCGCCGCGTGCCGCCGGCCCGCGACGCGACGATTCGGCTAGAGTCGACGGCTCCGACGACCTCGAGCGCGACGATGCCCGCCCTCCCGAACGACGTGCCCGCCACGACGCCGCCCGAGCCGCCGACCGGCTGGGTCCCGCACGACCGGCGCAGCCCGCTCACCGCGCCCTGGGAGCCGATCTGGGCCCGGCGCGAGCCGCGCGCGCTCCGGCTCGCGGTCGAGGTGCGCGAGGCGCACTGCAACGGCCGCGGCCTCGCGCACGGCGGGCTGATCACGGCGCTCGCGGACAACGCGATGGGGCTGTCGGCGATGCTCGCCGCGCGCGCCGACGGGCTCGATCCGCAGGGCGCGCTGACGGTGTCGCTGTCGGTCGACTTCGTCGAGCCGGCCCGGCCCGGCGATCTGCTCGAGCTCGTGCCGACGGTGGTGCGCGCCGGGCGCACGCTCGCGTTCGTCGAGTGCCGGGCGGTCGTCGGGGCGCGCGTCGTGGCGCGGGCGAGCGGCACGTTCCGGATGGGCTGAGCCGGCGGATCGCCGGGCCGCGCCCCGCGGCGCGACCCGCCGGCGGACCGCCGCGCCTCGGGCACCGCGCGTGCCTCCCGGCGATTCCCCGTCCTTCGCGAGGAGACCGCCATGCACGTCCGGCAGATGATCGCCACCCATCCCGAGGTCCGCGGCACCCCGAACCCGGCCCTGCTGCAGGCCATCGAGGCCTGCTACGACTGCGCGCAGGCCTGCACGAGCTGCGCCGACGCCTGCGTCGCCGACGGCGACGTCGAGCGGCTGCGCCAGTGCATCCGCCTGTGCCTCGACGGCGCCGACCTGTGCGACGCGGCCGGCTCGATCGCGTCGCGCCGCACCGGCAGCAACGAGGTCGTGATCTCGCAGGTGCTCGGCGCGTGCCGCGTCGCGTGCCGGCTCTGCGCCGAGGAGTGCGCGCGCCACGCGGCGACGCACGAGCACTGCGCGGTGTGCGCCGACGCGTGCCTGATGTGCGAGCTCGCCTGCGAGCGCGCGCTCGCGACGATCGCGACGCACTGACGCGCCGACGGCCCGACGCGCCGACGGCCCGGCCGTGGCGCCTTCGCGTCGCGGCCGGCGGCCGCCCGCGCCGTCCGCGCGCCGCACGGCGCCGCCGGTCGGAAACGCGATCGGCACCGCGCACATCGCACGCTCGACGGTTCTTCGCTCCATCGAGAATCCGTCCGCCTGCGTCGCGGAGGTCGATCCTCGTGCCGCGGGGCATCGAGACGGGGCGTCGTGCCGACGATCCGCGCGTGCGGACCGGCGCCGCCCCGACGAGCTCAAACAAGAAAAGGACACCATGAACATCAAGGTTTCGGGAACCCTCGCGTCCGGCACGCTGGTCGCACTGCTGCTCTCCGCGTGCGGCGGCGGCAACGGCGGTGGCACGCCCGTCGCGCCCGCTCCGGCGTCGAGCGTGCTGACGCTGGCCGGCACCGCGGCCACCGGCCTCGCGCTCGCCGACTCCACGGTGACCGTCAAGTGTGCGGCCGGCACCGGCTCGGCCACGACCAATGCCGTCGGCGCCTACACGGTCAACGTCGAGAACGCGACGCTGCCCTGCATGCTGCAGGTGAGCGGCACCGCGAGCGGTACTCCGGTCGTGCTGCACTCCGTCGTCGAGAGCGGCGCGGCGACCACCGGCGGCACCGTCACCGCGAACGTGACCCCGCTGACCGAGATGATCGTGGCGCAGCTCGCCGGCTCGCAGCCGACCGCGCTGTTCGACACCTTCACGACGACCCCGGTCGCGGTCACCGCCACGCAGCTTCAGGCGGCGACCACCGCCGTGGTCGGCGCGCTGCGCACGGCGACCGGCATCGACCTCGGCTCGATCGACCCGTTCAAGGCGCCTCTGGTGGCCGCGACGCCGACCGCGCCGACGGCCGGCAACGTCTACGACCGGCTGCTCGATCAGCTCGGCGACAAGGTGCCGCCCGCGGCGCTGCCGCTCGTGGTCACGCAGATCGCGACCGCCGCAGCGGCCGCCGCGAGCGCGCCCGCCGGCTCGACGCCGTCGGTGACGCTGGCCGACGTGATGACGGCCGTGAACGCCGGCGCGATGCCGAACTGCCCGCAGGTCCCGAGCGGCAGTTACCGTCTGCTCGACGTGTACGGTCGCATGAGCGTCCGGGTGATCGACTTCGCCGCCGGCACGGTGAAGGACTCGAACGGCACCGTGATGTCGTCGATCGCGACCGATCCGTCGAAGCCCTGCGAGATGACGCTGACGGCGACGTCGGAAGGACGCGGCGTCACGACGCCGGCGACCACCTCGCTGGTGCTCAAGGTCGCGATGGGCCCGCAGGGCGCCGGCGGCTACCAGTCGACCCGAATTCTCGAGGATTCCAGCCAGCGCCATTCGGTCGGCTACGTGTTCCCGGTCCAGTCGCATCCGTACTCGATTCTCGCGGGGACCTGGCTGTCGATGGAGAACGGCTTCTACGCGGACGAGCCGAACCCGTGGGAGCACTACGTCACGCGCCTGGACATCCCCGCCACGCCGGACACGGCGATCGGCGAATGCAACTTCACGCTCGGGTCGCTCGACACGGTCGCCTGCACGGCCCGGCCCTCGACCGAGTCGCAGCTGAAGGCCGTGTCCGCGGCCGACGGCGGCTTCACGATCACCGACGGCGGCGAGCCGGCCGGCGTGGTCTACGCGTTCCGCGCGCCGAACGGCACGGTCACGCTGTTCGGCTCGAGCAACGTCGCCGGTGCGGTGATCCCGCCCTCCGGCGTGCCCGCATCCAACGGGGTCAGCGGCACGAGCTTCATCGCGAAGCGGCCGACGCCGCAGGTGCTGCCCGCGGTCGGCTCCGAATCGCGGTACTGGGACCTGAGCGTCCTGCGCGCCGCGAGCACCCGCGCGCACCAGTCGGTGCAGGCGCCGACGGCCGACGCCACGACCATCACCGCCGTCGACACGGCGGCGAACTCGGTGACCCGCAGCCGCCAGAGCGACGGACGCGTCGACGTGCTGCGCTACAACCGGTTCACCGACGGTCTGCGCGTGCGTGAAGGCAACACGAGCGCGACCCCGCAGATCGCCCCGGCGATCCTGTTCCCGACCGGCGCCGGCATCGTGCCGGTGGTGAACCTGAACCAGAGCGCGTCCGCGACCTGGTTCACCTCGATCAGCGTCGTCCGTCCCTGACCGGGACGGATCCGCGGCTCCACCGGGGCCGCGGACCGGCGCACGATCCCCGCGGCGCGGGGCTTCTTCCGAGAGGCCCGCGCCGCGGCCGTTTCCGGGTCCCCGGGTCTCCCCTCACAGGTTCCCCCGCTCCCACGGCCCGGTGATCGCCAGCGTGATGCCGGGCCCGTACAGGTTCACGAACAGCCAGCGGCCCGACGGATCGAAGCACGCGCCGGCGAGCTCGGCGTCGCGCCGGTCGCCGACGGTGGCGCGACTCGGCACCTTGCCCGCGCCGGCCACCTGCGCCGCGTCGAGCGCGCAGGCGTTGCGCATGAACGCGTAGACGTCGCCGCCGGGCAGCACGCCGATCAGGCGCTGGCCGACGGCCGCGACCTCGCCGCGGCCGTCCTCGCAGACGAGGATGCCGCCGCGCGGGCTCGCGCAGACGTTGTCGACCATGTTGCCGGCGAGCGTGGCCGGGGACACCGCGCCGCCGCTCGCCTGGCCGGCGTGCAGGCACTCGATCGTCTGCGCCGAGAGGTCGAGCGACCACAGCGCGCCGGTGCGTCGCGAGCCCAGCGTGTCGACGACGAGCATCCGGCCGTCGTGGTGCCACAGGCCCTCGCCGCGGTTCAGGCGCAGCGCGCCCTGCGCCCACGCCTGCGCGAACGGACCCGAGCAGTTCTCGATCCGCTCGCCGTCCTCGCCGATCGCGACCCCGCGGTCGGCGTCGGGATCGGCGACGTCGACCCAGTCGAGCGGATACGTCGCGCCGACGTGCACCGCGGGCGCGTCGACGAGCACCGCGTTCGGCGCGCCCCGCACGCGGGCCGCCTGGAGCCGGCCGCCGCGCGCGAGCGAGCCCGGCGCCCCGCGCGCGTCGCCCGGCGTCTCGCGCGGCAGGTAGCGGTACAGCCCCGATCGGCCGGCGTCGTCCTCGGTCAGGTAGACGACGCCGGTGGCCGGGTCGACCGCGGCGGCCTCGTGGCGCATCCGCCCCAGCCCGACGATCGGCCGCGCCTCGTGCACGCCCTCGGCCGGCACCTCGAACACGTGGCCGTGGCGTCGACCGTCGTGGCTGCTGGCCGCGTCGCTCGACACCTCCTCGCAGCTCAGCCACGTGCCCCACGGCGTCGCGCCGCCCGCGCAGTTGCTGCGCGTGCCGCCGAGCACCGGCTCGGGCGCGCCGATCCACGCGCCGTCGCGGAACCGCAGGCGGGTCGCGCCGCCCGCGCTGAAGCTCGGGCGCAGCACGCCGGTGGTGCCGCGGTCCCAGGCGAGGCCGGCGGCCGATTCGAGGAGCGCGGAGGGGGCGGCGCTGCCGTCGAGCTCGTGGTTGCGCACCAGCACCAGCCCGTCGCGGTCGGCGCGGATCACGGCCATGCCGTCGGCGGCGCCGGGGCAGGGACGGCCGTCGGCCATCGGGTCGCCGGTCCAGCCGTGGCTGCGGTACGTGAACCCCTCGGGCAGCGCGACCAGCGTCAGGCCGGTCGCCTCGTCGGCGACGGGGCGCAGCGGGCCGTACGGACCGGGGACGTGCTCGGACAGGCGCTCGAGGGTGACGGTCGCCGCCGGCCGCGCGTGCAGCGAGGCCACGACGCCGGCGAGCGAGCCGGCGACGAGGCCGGCGCGGCGGACGAAGGATCGGCGGGAGGAGTCGAAGCGCATCGGGAGGAGTCGGACGGCGCGGCGCGGGCATACGTGCCCCCCGCGTCCGGCGCCCGGCCGCGCGGGACGCCCGGTCCGCTTCGCCCGCGCGCGTACCGACCGGAGGCGGCGTCGCCCGATGCCGCGACGCCCGGCGCCGGGTCAGCGCAGCGGTGCGGAGGACGCGACCGGCGCGGGGTCCGGGGACGGTCGGGAGGCGGCCTCGGTCGGTGCGGCGGGCGTCGCCGCGGGCATCGGCGCGCCCGGCGCGGCGACGGGGGCGGGCGCGGACGGGCCGCCCGGCGGGGCGGCGGGGGCGGGGGCGACGGGGGCGACGGGGGCGGTGGCGGACGGGCCGCCCGGCGCGGCGCCGGTGACGAAGGTGGACGGCGCGGCAACGGCGGCAGGCGCCGCTGCGGGCGCGGACGGTCCGCTCGCCACGGGCTCCTCGGCCTGAGCGAGCGCTCGCTTCGCCGTCGTCGTCGCACGGGTCGGCTCGGTCGCCGAAGGCGCGAAGCCCGGCGGCGCGGCACCGCCCGTCGTCCGGCTCTGCGTTCCGGCCGCCTCGGGCGGCGTCGCCTCGCCGTCGGAGCGCGCCGACCAGATCCGCAGCAGGCCGAGGGCGGTCGCGAGGATCACCGGCCCGACGAAGAAGCCCGCCATGCCGAACACGAACAGCCCGCCGATCATCGACAGCAGCATCGGGACCGTGTGCATCCGCACCCGGTTGCCGACCATCATCGGGTAGATCAGGTTGTCGGCCATGCCGACCACCGCGGTGCCCCAGACGACCAGGACGGTCGCCTTGCCCAGCTCGCCCTCGAGGACGAGCCACGCGGCGGCCGGGCCCCACACGACCACGGTGCCGAGCACCGGCACGAGCGCGGTGACGGCCATCACCACGCCCCAGAACAGCGCGGCCGGCACGCCGAGCACCGCGAACATCGCGCCGCCGAGCGCGCCCTGCAGCAGCGAGACGAGCACCTTGCCCACCAGCGTGGCGTGCAGCGTGTCGCCGACCTCGCGCAGCAGCGTGCGGCCCTCGACGCGCGACAGCGGCAGCAGCGACCCGATCGAGCGCAGCACGTCGTCGCGGTCGCGCAGGAAGTAGAAGAGCAGGAAGAAGGTCAGCGTCAGCTGCAGCACGCCGTCGAGCGAGGCCTGCACCGCGACCTTGCCGACGCTGGCGAGCACGTCGCCCGCGCGCTGCATCAGCGCGCCCGCCTCGAGGTTGTCCTGCGCCCAGGCCCAGATCGGGCGCAGCCACGCCTGGCTCTCGAGCATCTGCGTGGCCCGGCCCGAGGCGAGCCACTCGCGGATCAGGTCGATCGCGCTCGCCGCCTGCTCGACGATGCGCGGCACGAGCACGGTGGTCGGCACGCCGATCACGATCAGCACGACGAGGCACGAGAGCACCGCCGCCATGCCCGGGCGTCGCAGCCAGCGCGCGAAGCGCTTGTGCAGCGGCCACGCGATCACCGCGAGCGCGGTCGCCCAGGTCAGCGACGCGACGAAGGGCCGCGCGATCAGCCAGCACAGGTACAGCACGAGCCCGGTGATCGCGAGCAGCGCGAGCCGGCGCGCGGTCCAGGCGGCGGCCCGGGGATCGGCGTCGTCGGTGACCGGATCGGAAGGGGGCACGGGCAGCGTCACGGGATCGATCGTACGATCCGCGCGCCGCTCGCCGGTCGGCCGAGCTGTCGCGGCGGGCGGCGGGTGCACGCCGCGGCGCGGCCGTCCTAGCGGCCGAAGGCGAGCGGGATCAGCACCGCGCCGAGCACGCCGTGCAGCCCCATCGCGAGGCTCGCCCACGCGCCCGCGTCGGGATGCACGTCGAAGGCGCGCGAGGTGCCGATGCCGTGCGCGGCGATGCCGATCGCGGCCCCGCGCTGCCACCGGGCGCGACAGCCCGTCGCGTCCAGCACGAAGCGCCCGAGCGCGGCGCCGAGCACGCCGGTGACGACGGCGTACACCGCGGTCAGCGTGGGCGACGCGCCGATCCGCTCGGCCACGCCCATCGCGATCGGGGCGGTGACCGACTTCGCCCACAGCCCGCCGCGCAGCGCGTCGTCGACGTCGAGCAGCGCGGCGGCGCCGAGCGCCACCGCGATCGACGCGGCGCCGCCGCCGAGCAGCGCCGCGAGCAGCGGCAGCGCGCGGCCGCGCAGCGCGGCGAGCCCGCGGTGGATCGGCACCGCGAGCGAGACGGTGGCCGTGCCCAGCAGGAAGTGGACGAACTGCGCGCCCTCGAAGTAGGTCGCGTACGGCATGCCGATCGCGAGGATCGTCGCGGCGACGACGAGCACCGCGATCGCGACCGGGTTCACCAGCGGGTGACGGCCGCTGCGCTCGTAGGCGAGCGTGCCGAGCTGCCAGGCCGCGAGCGTCAGCGTCAGCGCGAGCAGCGGGCTGCCCGACAGGTACACCCAGATCTCGCGGATCTCGGGCAGCTGCGGGCTCACCGGCCGGGCTCCGGGGGACGCGCCGGCGGGTCGGCCGGCTCGGGGGCCTCGGGGGGCGACAGCGCGCGCAGCAGCCACGCGGACACCGCGATCGTCGCGACGACGCTCGCGAGCAGCGCGGCCGCCAGGCCGGGCAGGTGATCGCGCAGCTGCGGCACGAACATCACCACGCCGACGGCCGCCGGCACGAAGAGCAGGCCCAGGTGGCGCGAGAAGGCGCCGGCGACCGCGTCGAGCGCCTCGCCGGCGCCGCCGCGCAGCCGCAGCCAGGCGAGCAGCGCGACCAGCCCGAGCACCGGACCCGGCACGACCGGCACGACGAAGCGCGCGAGCACCTCGCCGATCCCCTGGAACGCGAGCAGACGGAGCAGGCCGCCGATCACCGGGCGCCTCCCTAGTGGTCGTGCGCGTGCTCGAACACCAGCCAGCCGCGGCGACCCTCGGTCGCGAGGCCGACGGTCGCGCCGTGCGGCAGCGTGAGCTTCGGGCGGTCGTGCCCGAACGGCAGCCCCGTGACGATCGGCACCTTCGTGCGCGCGCGCAGCCACTTCAGCACCGCCGGCAGGTCGAAGCCGCGGTCGTGCGGCACCAGCGCGTAGCGGTTCACGTAGCCGAGCAGCACCGCGCGCTGCGCGTCGAGCACGCCCGCGTGCAGCAGCTGGGTCAGCATCCGCTCGATCCGGTACGGATGCTCGTTGACGTCCTCGACGAACAGGATGCCGCCCTTCACCTTCGGGAACCACGGCGTGCCGAGCAGCGCGCACAGCACCGACAGGTTGCCGCCCCACAGCGTGCCGCGCGCGTCGACGCCGTCGGGCCCGCCGGCGCGGAAGCCCAGGATCTCGAGCTCGCCGGACATCGCCTCGCGGAAGCAGCCGAGCGTCGTCTCGTCGACGGCCCCGGGTCCGTCGACCGCGAAGTCGTCGAGCAGCGCCGGACCGGACCAGGTGACCGCGCGCGCCTTCGCGAGCATCGCGAGCTGGAACGCGGTGAAGTCGGACAGGCCCACCCAGCGCTTGCCCGAGCGCGCGAGCGCCCGGTAGTCGAGCCGATCGAGCAGCCGGGTCAGCCCGTAGCCGCCGCGCGTGATCATCACGACCGGCGCGTCCTGCGCGGCGGCGCGTCCGAAGGCCGCCGCCCGGTCGTCGTCGGCGCCGGCGAAGCGCTGCGCGCGGCGCAGCGCCGCGGGATCGAAGCGGGTGCGGTGGCCGAGCGCCTCGAGCACCCCGGCGGCCGCGCGCGCGCGCGCCGGGTCGGGCACCGCGCCGGACGGCGAGATCAGGTAGATCGACGGATGCGCGTCGGGCTCGGGGACGGGCGGGGCGCGGCGGGCGGGCATCCCGCGAGTCTGCCACGGTCGGCGTTCCGCTCGGGGGCGATCGCGCACCGCGACCGGCGCCCGCGGCCGAGCGCCGACCGGTGCGTGCGTACAATCCGGCGTCCCCGAGACCCGACCGCCACGATGAGCCCGAGCGACGACACCCTGCTGCAGCTGTACCGGACGATGTGCCGGATCCGAGCGTTCGAGGACGCGGCCGAGGAGGCCAGCCGCGGCGGCGTCGCCGCGTTCGGGCAGACGGCGGGCCGTGCGCTGGTGCGCGGGCCGCTCCACCTGTCGACCGGCCAGGAGGCGGTCGCCGCGGGCGTCTGCGCGCACCTGCGGCGCGAGGACTGCCTGACCTCGACGCACCGCGGCCACGGCCACACGCTCGCCAAGGGCGCCGACGCGACCCGGATGATGCTCGAGCTCTTCGGGCGCGCCGGCGGCTACTGCGGCGGCAAGGGCGGCTCGATGCACATCGCCGACTTCTCGGTCGGCATGCTCGGCGCGAACGGCGTCGTCGCCGCCGGCATCCCGATCGCGGTCGGCGCGGCGCAGTCGCTGAAGCTGCGCGGCGTCGACGCGATCGCGGTCAGCTTCTTCGGCGACGGCGCGATCAACCGCGGGCCGTTCGCCGAGGGGCTGAACTGGGCCGCGGCGTTCCGGCTGCCGATGCTGTTCGTCTGCGAGGACAACCAGTGGTCGGCCACGACGAAGACCGCGGCGATGTCGGCGGGCGCGGGTGCGTCGGCGCGCGCCGACGCCGCCGGCGTGCCGTCGGTGCAGGTCGACGGCAACGACGTCGAGGCGGTCTGGAGCGTCGCGCGCGAGCTGATCGCCGAGGTGCGCGCCGGGCGCGGCCCGCGGCTGCTGCACGCGCGGACCTACCGCTTCAAGGGCCACGTGTCGGTCGACCCGGCCGCCTACCGCGATCCGGCCGAGCTCGCGCGCGCGCTCGAGGGCGATCCGCTGCCGCTCGCGCGGGCGCGGCTCGCGGCCTGCGGCGTGCCGGCCGCGGCGATCGAGGCCGCCATGGCCGATGCGCGCGCCGAGATCGCCGCCGCGGTCGAGGCCGCCGGCGCCGCGCCGTGGCCCGACCCCGGGGCGGCGTTCACCGACGTCCAGGACACGGGTGCGGGGTGTTGGGCATGAGCGCGACGACGAAGACCTACGCGCAGGCGGCCGCGGCCGCGCTCGGGCAGGCGATGCGCGACGACCCGGCGGTGGTCGCGCTCGGCGAGGACGTGGGCCGCGGCGGCATCTTCGGGCA
>DASPJX010000125.1:0-13924 GCA_035628395.1 Burkholderiaceae bacterium
CGGCCGCCACCGCCCGCGCGGCCGCCGCCTTCGCGCGCGGCTCGGCGACCGCCCACGCGGCGCGCGCGGCCCGGCGCAGCGAGCCCGCCGCGTCGGCGGGGAGCCGTGCGACGGCCTCGGAGGCGGACGGGTCGGGAGGGCGGGCGGACGGGTCGACGGGCATCGCGCGGTACACTGGACGCGGCTCGCGCGGCATGCGCGGGCGGCCCGCCGCGGCGCACGCGCGGGCCCTTCCACACAGTCTACAGGGACACGCATGGCCATCTACTCGATCGGCGAGGCCCGTCCGACGCTCGCCCCCACCGCCTGGGTGGCGCCCGGCGCGCGGGTCATGGGCCGCGTCGAGCTCGCCGACGGCGCGAGCATCTGGTTCGGCGCGGTGCTGCGCGGCGACAACGAACCGATCGTCGTCGGCGAGGGCAGCAACGTCCAGGAGAACAGCGTGCTGCACACCGACGTCGGGCATCCGCTCGTGATCGGGCGCGGCGTGACCGTCGGGCACCAAGTGATGCTGCACGGCTGCACGATCGGCGACGGCAGCCTGATCGGCATCCAGGCGATCGTGATGAACGGCGTGAGGATCGGCCGCGAGTGCCTGATCGGCGCGGGCGCGCTGGTGCCCGAAGGCAAGGAGATCCCCGACCGCAGCCTCGTGCTCGGGGCCCCGGGCAAGGTGGTGCGCCAGCTGACCGACGAGGACGTCGCGCGCATCCGCGCCGGCGCGCGGAGCTACGTCGAGCGCGCCGCCCTCTTCCGCGACCGGCTGGAGCGGATCGACGGATGAGCAGCGTCCCGGTGCCGCCCGGCCCCGATTCGGGCGAGGACACGCTGCGCCGCTTCCTGCTCGCCGGCGCCCCGGTGCGCGGCGAGTCGGTGTCGCTCGACGCGTCGTGGCGCGAGGTCGCCGACCGCCACGCGTTCCCGCGCTCGGTCCGCGACCGGCTCGGCGAGCTGTGCGCGGCCGCGCTGCTGCTGTCGGCGTCGCTGAAGTTCGACGGCGCGCTGATCCTGCAGATCCACGGCGACGGCCCGGTCTCGCTGCTGGTCGTCGAGTGCGAGGCCGACGGCACGTTCCGGGCGACCGCCAAGCTGCGCGACGGGGCCGCCTGCCCCGAGGACGCCGACCTCGCGGCGCTGGTCAACGCGCACGGCCGCGGCCGCTTCGTGCTGACGCTCGATCCGCGCACCGACTCGCCGAACCGCCAGCCGTACCAGGGCATCGTGCCCTTCGAGGGACGGACGGTCGCCGAGGTGCTCGAGCGCTACATGGAGCGCTCGGAGCAGGTGCCGACCCGGCTGTGGCTCGCCGCCGACGAGGCCCGCGCGACCGGGCTGCTGCTGCAGCGGCTGCCGAGCGAGGGCGGCCACGCCTGGACGCCGGGGCCCGCCGATCGCGACAGCGAGGCGCCGAAGGGCGCCGCGCCGCCGCCGTCCGCGCTCGACGCGGACGAGGAGGCCGACGAGGGCTGGAACCGGATGCAGCGGCTCGCCGACACGATCACCCGCGACGAGCTGCTGACGCTGCCCTCCGAGACCGTGCTGCGGCGGCTCTTCTGGCAGGAGCCGCTGCGCGGGCTTGACCTGCGGCGTCCGCGCTTCGCCTGCACCTGCTCGCGCGAGAAGGTCGCGGCGATGCTGAGGATGCTCGGACGCGAGGAGATCGAGTCGATCGTCGCCGAGCAGGGGACGGTGGGCGTGCGCTGCGAGTTCTGCAACTCGCCCTACGAGTTCGACGCCATCGAGGGCGCCGAGCTCTTCCTCAGCGAATCGCTCGCGCCGGGTTCGCAGGCGCGGCACTGAGCGCCGTCGGCGGTCCGGACGCGACCGCCGGCACGCCCGACGTGCCGGGCTCGGCGACCTGCACGAAGATCTCGTCCGGCCGGATCATCCCGAGCTCGTAGCGCGCCCGCTCCTCGATCGCGCCGGTGCCCTGGCGCAGGTCGCGGACCTCCGCCTCGAGCGCGCGGTTGCGCTCCTGCAGCCGCGCGTTCGACTGGTTCTGCATCGCGAGCTGCCGATCGAGCTCCCACACGCGCAGCCAGCCGCCCTTGCCCAACCAGAGCGGGTACTGGACGAGGGCGACCAGCGCGAAGAGCGCGAGCGTGAAGAGGCGCATGACCGCGAGCTTACAGCAGGTTGTAGAACGCGGCGCGCCCCGGATACTGCGCGACGTCGCCGAGATCCTCCTCGATGCGCAGCAGCTGGTTGTACTTCGCGATCCGGTCGCTGCGCGACATCGAGCCGGTCTTGATCTGCAGCGCGTTGGTGGCGACCGCGATGTCGGCGATCGTCGTGTCCTCGGTCTCGCCCGAGCGGTGCGAGACCACCGCGGTGTAGTTGTTGCGCTTGGCCAGCTCGATCGCCGCGAAGGTCTCGGTCAGCGTGCCGATCTGGTTGATCTTGATGAGGATCGAGTTGGCGATGCCGGCGTCGATCCCCTCGCGCAGGATCTTCGTGTTGGTGACGAACAGGTCGTCGCCGACCAGCTGGACCCGGTCGCCGAGCGCGTCGGTCAGCGTGCGCCAGCCGTTCCAGTCGTTCTCGGCCATGCCGTCCTCGATCGAGATGATCGGGTACTTGTCGCACCAGGTGCCGAGCAGGTTCGTGAAGTCCGCCGCCGACAGCGTCAGCCCCTCGCCGCCGAGCACGTACCGGCCGTCCTTGAAGAACTCCGAGGCCGCGCAGTCGAGGCCGAGCGCGATCTGCGAGCCGGCCTCGTAGCCGGCGCGGTCGATCGCCTCGAGGATCATCTGGATCGCCGCCTCGTGGTTCGCGACGCTCGGCGCGAAGCCGCCCTCGTCGCCGACCGCGGTGGAGAGCCCGCGGTCGTGGATGATCTTCTTCAGCGCGTGGAACACCTCGGCGCCGTAGCGGATCGCCTCGCGGAAGGTCGGCGCCCCCACGGGGATGATCATGAACTCCTGCAGGTCGAGGTTGTTGTTCGCGTGCGCGCCGCCGTTGACGACGTTCATCATCGGCACCGGCAGCGCCATCGCGCCCGAGCCGCCGAAGTAGCGGTACAGCGGCAGGCCCGACTCCTCGGCCGCCGCCTTCGCGACCGCCATCGACACCGCGAGCGTCGCGTTCGCGCCGAGGCGCGCCTTGTTGTCGGTGCCGTCGAGCTCGATCAGCGTCTTGTCGATGTACGACTGCTCGGTGGCGTCGAGGCCCATGATCGCCTCGGAGATCTCGGTGTTGATGTTCTCGACGGCGCGCAGCACGCCCTTGCCGAGATAGCGGCCCTTGTCGCCGTCGCGCAGCTCGATCGCCTCGCGCGAGCCGGTGGAGGCGCCCGAGGGCACGGCGGCCCGGCCCATCGTGCCCGACTCGAGCAGGACGTCGCACTCGACGGTGGGGTTGCCGCGCGAGTCGATCACCTCGCGGCCGATGATGTCTACGATCGTGCTCATGCGTTCAGATTCCCTCGACGACGATCATGTTGAACTTGGCGGTGGCCCCGGCGCGCGCGTCCCGCGCGAGGCGGTACGGCCCGGAGTCGTAGAACGCGCGCGCGGCCTCGAAGCTCGCGAACCGGATGACGACCACGCGCCCCGGGCGCCAGTCGCCCTCGAGCGTCTCGAGCCGCCCGCCGCGGACGACGAACTCGCCGCCGGCGGCGGCGATCGCGCCGGGCGTCAGCGCCTTGTAGCCCTCGTAGCGCTGCGGGTCGGACACCTCGACGTCGGCGATCACGTAGGCGGCGGGCATGGCGGGGCTCCTCGCGGGAAATGCGATCAGGAAGCGAGCGATCGCTCGGGGAAGCCCGAGCGCTTGACCAGGCGGTCGATCTCGACGAGCGTCGCGAGCAGCTCGGCCATCCGCGGCAGCGGCCACGCGTTCGGGCCGTCGGACAGCGCGTTGGCCGGGTCCGGGTGGGTCTCCATGAAGAGCCCCGACACGCCGGCGGCGACCGCCGCGCGCGCGAGCACCGGCACGAACTCGCGCTGGCCGCCCGAGCTCGTGCCCTGCCCGCCCGGCAGCTGCACCGAGTGGGTCGCGTCGAACACCACCGGGCAGCCGGTCTCGCGCATGATCGCGAGCCCGCGCATGTCGGACACCAGGTTGTTGTAGCCGAACGAGGCGCCGCGCTCGCAGACCATGATCGTGTCGCCCGGGTGCCCGGCGGCGATCGCCGCCTCGCGGGCCTTGTCGGCGACGTTCTTCATGTCGTGCGGCGCGAGGAACTGGCCCTTCTTGATGTTGGCCGGCTTGCCCGTCGCGGCGACCGCTCGGATGAAGTCGGTCTGCCGGCACAGGAACGCCGGCGTCTGCAGCACGTCGACGACCGCGGCGACCGGCTCGACCTGGTCGATGTCGTGGACGTCGGTCAGCACCGGCACGCCGATCTCGCGGCGCACGTCGTCCAGGATCCGCAGCCCGCCGTCGATCCCGGGGCCGCGGAACGACTTGCCCGAGCTGCGGTTGGCCTTGTCGAACGACGACTTGTAGATGAACGGCACGCCGAGCGACGCGGCGATCTCCTTGAGCCGGCCGGCGGTCTCGATCGCGAGCTCGCGCGACTCGATCGCGCAGGGGCCGGCGATCAGGAACAGCGGCCGGTCGAGGCCGACCTCGAATCCGCAGAGGTTCATGCCGCCTTCCCTTCGCGACCGGCCGCGCGCCGCTCGGCGTGCGCGATCGCCGCCTCGACGTACGAGCGGAACAGCGGATGGCCGTCGCGCGGCGTGGAGGTGAACTCGGGGTGGAACTGCACGCCGATGAACCACGGATGCGCGTGGCGGCCGGTACGCGGCAGCTCGGCGATCTCGGTCAGGCCCTCGCTCGGGGTGCGCGCCGAGACCTTCAGGCCGGCGTCCTCGAGCTGAGGCACGTACCGGTTGTTGACCTCGTAGCGGTGGCGATGCCGCTCGCTGACGGTCTCGCCGTAGATCTGGGCGGCGAGCGTGCCGGGCACGACCGGGCAGCGCTGGGCGCCCAGCCGCATCGTGCCGCCGAGGTCGGACGCCGCGTCGCGCTTCTCGACCCGCCCCTCGCGGTCGAGCCATTCGGTGATCAGGCCGACGACCGGGTGCGGCGAGGCGGCGTCGAACTCGGTGCTGTTCGCGTTCGCGAGGCCGCAGACGTGGCGCGCGAACTCGATGACGGCGAGCTGCATGCCGAGGCAGATGCCCAGGTACGGCACGCCCTGCTCGCGGGCGTGGCGGATGGTGGCGATCTTGCCCTCGACGCCGCGCTTGCCGAAGCCGCCCGGCACGAGGATGGCGTCGAAGCCGGCGAGGCTCCCGGTGCCCTCGCGCTCGATCTGCTCGGAGTCGATGTACTCGATCGCGACGCGCGACTCGGTGTGGATGCCGGCGTGCGTCAGCGCCTCGGACAGCGACTTGTACGACTCGGTCAGGTCGACGTACTTGCCGACCATCGCGATGCGCACGGTGCGCTTGGGGTTCTGCTGGCGGTCGACCAGCCGGTCCCAGACCGACAGGTCGGCGGGCCGGGCCTCGACGCGCAGCGTCTCGCACAGCAGGTCGTCGACGCGCTGCTCGTGCAGCATCCGCGGGATCTTGTAGATCGAGTCGGCATCCCAGACCGAGATCACCGAGTCGAGCGGCACGTTCGAGAACAGCGAGATCTTCGCGCGCTCGTCGTCGGGCACCCGGCGGTCGGCGCGGCACAGCAGCAGGTCGGCCTGGATGCCGATCTCGCGCAGCTTCTGGACCGAGTGCTGCGTCGGCTTGGTCTTCAGCTCGCCCGCCGACGCGATGAACGGCACCAGCGTCAGGTGCACGAAGCACGCGTTGCCGCGCCCGAGCTTCAGGCTCATCTGGCGCGCCGCCTCGAGGAACGGCAGCGACTCGATGTCGCCCACCGTGCCGCCGATCTCGACGATCGCGACCTGCGCCGCCTCGGGCGTGCCGACCCCGGCCCCGCGCTCGATGAACGCCTGGATCTCGTTGGTGATGTGCGGGATGACCTGCACCGTGCGGCCGAGGTACTCGCCCCGGCGCTCCTTGCGCAGCACCGAGTCGTAGATCTGGCCGGTCGTGAAGTTGTTCGACCGGCGCATCTTCGCGGTGACGAAGCGCTCGTAGTGACCCAGGTCCAGGTCGGTCTCGGCGCCGTCCTCGGTGACGAACACCTCGCCGTGCTGGAACGGGCTCATCGTGCCCGGGTCGACGTTGATGTAGGGATCGAGCTTGAGGAGGGTGACCCGCAGGCCACGCGACTCCAGCAGCGCGGCCATCGACGCGGCGGCGATGCCCTTGCCGAGGGAGGACACCACCCCGCCGGTGACGAAGACGAATTTGGTCATGACGCCCGACGAGAAATCGCGATTATACCGACCCGATGCGCGGCGTCCGGACGGCCTCGCGGACTTCCGGGGGGAGGGGCATCGAGCGGCGCCTCGGGAAGTCGACCCAGACGACCCGGGCGGCGCCCTCGGCGTACGCGGTGTCGGGATCGTCGGTCCGCGACAGCACCAGCCGGGTCTGGAAGCTCGAGGTGCCGAGCTCCCCGACCCAGTGCCGCACCAGCACGGTGCCGGGGTAGCGCAGCTCGCGCCGGAAGTCGCAGGACGTGCTGACGATGACCGGGCCCTGCCCGTCGGGATCGGGGCGCCAGCCCATCGCCTCGAACCAGGAGATGCGACACTGCTCCATGTACCGGAAGTACACGGTGTTGTTGACGTGCCCCATCGCGTCCATGTCGCCCCAGCGGATGGGCAGGGTCGTCTCGTAGACCAGCACGGCCTCGGTCATGATCGGGATCGCTCCGGAGATGGAAAGGGCCGCGTCCGCGACGAATCCGCACCCGCTGCGCACCGTCCTGCACGACGGGATCCATTCGCGATCGAGGCCGCCCGTCAGGGCGCCTCATCGAGTGTCGCACATCTCCCTGCCGCAGCCGCGGCGCCTGCCCCGCCCGCTGCCGGGGGCGCCGGTCGACCGGCGCGTGCGGCACGCGGTGCCCGCGCCCGGCCGGAGCCAGTTCGACGCCGGTCCCGGCCCGCTTCGCCTCGAGCGGGAGCGCCACGGCGAGTTCGACGACCGCACCGTCGGTGGCCGCGATCACCCACTGCGCGACCGGGCTCGCGTCGTACCCGTTCGAGGCCGCCGCGAAGGCCGGCGCGCCGATCGACGCGGAGGCCGCGACCGGGTTCGCGGTGCTGCCGATCCTGCTCGGCGTCGCCCGGGCGATCCGGTCGATCCGGCGGCGGCTCGCCGACGGGTCGGCGCTGCACCGAGCGGGGGGCCGGGGCGGTCGAGCGGAGCCCCGCCGCCCGCGAGCGAGCCCCACCGCGATCGGGACGTCGAGCCCCGGGGGCAGGTCGCCGTCCGGGCCGACGAGGCCCCCATCGACGCCGCCCGCCGGGGCATGCGGGCATGTCGGCGCGCGGACGCGAGGACGAGCCGCCACGGCCCGCCCTGTCCGCGCCCCTTGATCCCGGGGCCCGGTGCGCCGACGATCGCGGTACATGCACGGGGGACACCATGAAGGATTCCGTCGGATACGCGCTCTCGGGCTGCGACGCCCGGGCGATCGACCCGTACGAGCAGGCGGTGCACGCGTTCCGCTGCCTCGCCGGCGACCCGGTCGCGCTCGTCGACGCCGCGCTCTCGGCCTCGCCCGAGCTGGTCATGGGGCACGCGCTGCGAGCGTGGCTGTACCTGCTGTCGACCGAGGCGGCCGCGGTCGAGGTCGCGCGCGCATCGCTCGCGGCGGCCCGCGCGTTGCCGCACGATCGACGCGAGGGCCTGCACCTGCTCGCGATCGAGCGCCTGTGCGCCGGGCGCTGGCACGACGCGGCGCGGGTGCTCGAGGACCTGAGCGCGGAGTGGCCTCTCGACGCGCTCGCGCTGCAGGCGGGCCAGCAGATCGACTTCTTCGTCGGCGACTCGCGGATGCTGCGCGACCGGATCGCGCGGGCGCTGCCCGCGTGGTCCCCGGCCGTTCCCGGCTGGCACGCGGTGCTCGGCATGTACGCCTTCGGGCTCGAGGAGACCGGCGACTACGCGTCGGCCGAGCGGCTCGGCCGACGCGCGGTCGAGCTCGAGCCGCGCGACGCCTGGGCGCAGCACGCGGTCGCGCACGTGCTGGAGATGCAGGAGCGACGCGACGAGGGCGTCGACTGGATGCTCGGGCAGTCGGGCTGGCGCGACTGCGGGCTGCTGCTCGTGCACAACAGCTGGCATCTGGCGCTCCACCATCTCGCCCGCGGGGAGGCCGATCGGGCGCTGGCGCTGTACGACGGTCCGGTCGGCGCGGGCTCGGCCGCGATCGAGCTGGTCGACGCGAGCTCGCTGCTGTGGCGGCTCGAGCTCGCCGGCGTCGACGTCGGCGACCGCTGGGGGTCGCTCGCCGCGCGCTGGGCACCGCACGCCGGCGCGGGGCACTACGCGTTCAACGACCTGCACGCCGCCATGGCGTTCGCGCGTGCCGGACGCGAGGACCTGCTCGAGGCGGTCCGCGAGGCGCAGGCCGAGGCGGCGGGACGCGACGACGACAACGCGGGCTTCACCCGCGACGTGGGCGCGCCGGCGACCGAGGCGTTCGCCGCGTTCGCGCGCGGCGACGCCGCGCGCGCGGTGTCGCTGCTGAGGCCGATCCGCAGCCGCGCCCACCGCTTCGGCGGCAGCCACGCGCAGCGCGCCGTCCTCGATCTGACGCTGCTCGCCGCCGCGCGGCGCTCGCCCGAGCACCGGGCGCTCGCGCGCGCGCTCGAGGCGGAGTCGAGCGCGATGGGCGATCTCCGGCGGGGCACGCTCGCCCTGCGGACCTCGGGCACCTCGCGCCCGTCCGACGCGCGCGCGGCGTCGGCGCGCGCCGACGCCGCCTGAGCGCGGGCCGCGCACCCGGCGACGGGTGCGCGGCGCTCGCCGCGCGCCTCAGGCCAGCCCGAAGCCGTCGTCGGCGGCGATCACCGCGCCGTTGACGAAGCCCGACAGGTCGGAGGCGAGCAGCAGCAGCAGCCCGTCGAGATCCTCGGGCGTGCCCAGGCGCTTGCGCGGCAGCATGCCGATCAGCTTGCGCCCGGCCTCGGTGTCCCAGTGGTGCTCGTTGAGCTCGGTGGAGATGTAGCCCGGGCAGATCGCGTTGACGTTGATCCCGTAGCGCGCCCACTCGAGGGCCATCGCGCGGGTCATGTGCACGACCGCGGCCTTGCTCATGCTGTACACGCCGATCTGCGCGAGCACCTTCAGGCCCGCCATCGACGCGACGTTGACGATGCGCGCCGGGCGGTTCGGCTCGTCCTTCGCGCGGGCGATCATCCGGCGCGCGACCGACTGCGCGACGAAGAACGCGCCCCGGGTGTTCGTGTCGAACACGAAGTCGAAGTCGTCGGGCGTCACGTCGACCAGGCGCTGGGTGGTGCTCACGCCCGAGTTGTTGACGAGGATGTCGATCGCGCCGGCCTGCGACTCGGCCTCGGCGACGCCGGCGGCCACCGACTCGGGGTCGGTCACGTCCATCCGCACGACGTGCGCGTCGCCGCCCTCGGCCTCGATCTCGGCCCGGAGCTCCTTCAGCCGCTCGACGCGGCGCGAGGCGAGCACCACGCACGCACCGTTGGCGGCCAGCACCCGCGCGAAGCGCGCGCCGAGGCCGCTCGAGGCGCCGGTCACCAGCGCGGTCTTGTCGGAGAGATCGAATCGGGTGGGCTCTGCCATCGCGCGGCTCCGCGGAAATGGCCGCGATGATCGCACACGGCCCCGCATCGCCGCTGTCGGCCGGCACGCCGCGGTTTGCGCCCCGCGCCCGCTCGGGCGAAAATCCCGAGGTTACGGGACAGGACGGGACATGGACATTCAACGCGATTCGATGGAGTTCGACGTGCTCGTCGTGGGCGGCGGGCCCGCGGGCCTGGGCGCGGCGATCCGGCTGAAGCAGCTGGCCGCCGAGCGTGGCCGCGAGCTCGGGGTGTGCGTGATCGAGAAGGGCTCGGAGATCGGCGCGCACACGCTGTCCGGCGCCGTCATCGATCCGCGCGGGATCACCGAGCTGATCCCCGACTGGAAGGAGAAGGGCGCGCCGCTCGAGACCGAGGTCACCGAGGACCAGGTGCTCTTCCTCACCGAGACCCGGGCGATCGCGACGCCGAAGTGGGCGATCCCCCCTCCCCTGCAGAACCACGGCAACTACATCGCGAGCCTCGGGAACGTCGTGCGCTGGCTCGGCCAGCAGGCCGAGGCGCTCGGCGTCGAGATCTATCCCGGCTTCGCCGCGGCCGAGATCCTCTACGACGCGTCGGGCGCGGTCCGCGGCGTCGCCACCGGCAACATGGGCGTGGGGCGCGACGGCGAGCCGACGGACGCGTTCCAGCCCGGCATGGAGCTGGTCGCCAAGTACACGCTGTTCGCCGAGGGCTCGCGCGGCCACCTCGGCCGCCAGCTGATCTCGCGCTTCGGGCTCGACCGCGGCAGCGATCCGCAGACCTACGGCATCGGCATCAAGGAGCTGTGGGAGATCGACCCGGCCAAGCATCGCAAGGGCCTCGTCGTCCACACCGCGGGCTGGCCGCTCGACACCAAGACCTACGGCGGCTCCTGGCTCTACCACTACGGCGACAACAAGGTGTCGGTCGGCTTCGTGGTGGGCCTCGCGTACCGGAACCCGTGGCTGTCGCCGTACGAGGAGTTCCAGCGCTACAAGACGCACCCGGCGATCCGCGGCACCTTCGAGGGCGGCAAGCGCCTGTCGTACGGCGCGCGCGCGATCACCGCGGGCGGCATCATGTCGCTGCCGAAGACGGTGTTCCCCGGCGGCGCGCTGATCGGCTGCGACGCGGGCTTCCTGAACGCGTCGCGGATCAAGGGCAGCCACGCGGCGATCAAGACCGGGATGCTCGCGGCCGAGGCCGCGTTCGACGCGATCGAGGCCGGCCGCGGCGCCGACGAGCTCGCCGCGTACCCGGAGGCCTTCCGCAAGTCGTGGCTGTTCGAGGAGCTCTGGCAGGCGCGCAACTTCAAGCAGTGGATGTCGAAGGGCCTGGTCGTCGGCACGGTGATGACCGGCATCGAGCAGAAGGTGCTCGGCGGCAAGTTCCCGTGGACGCTGCACCACCGGCACGCCGACCACGACTGCCTGCGCCCGGCCTCCGAGTTCCAGCCGATCGTCTATCCGAAGCCCGACGGCAAGCTGACCTTCGACAAGCTCTCCTCGGTGTTCATCTCGAACACCAACCACGAGGAGAACCAGCCGGTGCACCTGACGCTGAAGGATCCGGCGGTGCCGGTGCGGGTCAACCTCGCGACCTACGCGGGCCCCGAGCAGCGCTACTGCCCGGCCGGCGTCTACGAGTACGTGAAGGACGACGACGGCTCGGACCGCCTGCAGATCAACGCGCAGAACTGCGTCCACTGCAAGACCTGCGACATCAAGGATCCGACGCAGAACATCGTCTGGGTGGTGCCCGAGGGCGGCGGCGGCCCCAACTATCCGGGCATGTGAGGCCGGCGTGGACGACGCGGCCCGCGGCCGGCGCGCGCTGATCGCGGGCGCGAGCGGGCTCGTCGGCTCGCGCGTGCTCGCGCGGCTGCTCGCCGACGCGCGCTGGAGCGAGGTGCACGCGCTGGTGCGCCGGCCGCTGCCCGCGGCGCTGCGCGCGCTGCCGGGCGCGGCGGACGGTCGGCTCGTCGAGCACGAGGTCGACTTCGCGTCGATCGCGCGCCGCAGCGGCCTGCCCCGCGTCGACGACGTCGCGCTCTGCCTGGGCACGACGATCTGGGCGGCGGGCTCGCAGCAGGCGTTCCGCCGCGTCGACTTCGACGCGGTCGTCGGCACGGCGCGCGTCGCGCTGCGCGGCGGCGCGCAGCGGCTCGCCGCGGTCTCGGCGCTCGGCGCCGACGCGTCGTCCCGGGTGTTCTACAACCGCGTCAAGGGCGAGACCGAGGCCGAGCTCTCGAGGCTCGACTACGCATCGATCACGCTGCTGCGGCCCTCGCTGCTCGACGGCGAGCGGGCGGAGTCGCGGCCCGCGGAGCGGCTCGCGCTCGGCCTCGCGCGGCCGCTCGCCGCGCTGATCCCGGCGCGCTGGCGGCCGATCGCCGCCGATGCGGTGGCGGCGGCCCTCGTCGAGGCGCTGCGCCGCGGCGAGCCGGGGCTGCGGATCGTCGAGTCGGACCGGATCGCGCGCGACGCGGCGTGAGCGTCTCCGTGGCCGCGCGGTGCGGCGAGGCGCGAGCGCCCCGCGGCGAGGCGCCGCGACCCGCGGCGGTGCGCCGCGGCCGCTCGGGTTGATGCACCGCGTCAATCGGCGTTAGCATCGCGGGCCCGTCGCGCCGCCCGCGCCCGGGACCACGGCCCACCGGGTCGCCGGCCCTGCCCCGGGCCCGCCGACCGTCCGACAAGGAACCCTGCACCCATGAGCAGCAAGCTGTATCCGAGCGCGGCCGCGGCGCTGGCCGACATCGTGCGCGACGGCCAGACGATCGCGGTCGGCGGCTTCGGCCTGTGCGGCATCCCCGAGGCGCTGATCGCCGCGCTGCGCGACAGCGGCGTCAAGGGCCTGACCTGCATCTCGAACAACGCCGGCGTCGACGGCTTCGGGCTCGGCCTGCTGCTCGCCACCCGGCAGATCCGCAAGATGATCGCGAGCTACGTGGGCGAGAACAAGGAGTTCGAGCGGCAGTACCTGTCGGGCGAGCTCGAGCTCGAGTTCACGCCGCAGGGCACGCTCGCCGAGAAGCTGCGTGCCGGCGGCGCGGGCATCCCCGCGTTCTTCACCAAGACCGGCGTGGGCACCGTGGTGGCCGAGGGCAAGGAGACCCGCGAGTTCGACGGCGAGACCTACCTGATGGAGCGCTCGCTGCTGCCCGACGTGTCGCTCGTCAAGGCCTGGAAGGCGGACCGCAGCGGCAACCTCGTGTTCCGGCGCACCGCGCGCAACTTCAACCCCAACGTGGCGATGGCCGGGCGCGTCACGGTCGCCGAGGTCGAGCAGGTCGTCGAGAAGGGCGAGATCGATCCCGACTCGGTCCACCTGCCGGGCATCTTCGTGCACCGGATCGTCCACAACCCCACCCCCGAGAAACGCATCGAGCAGCGCACCGTGCGCGCTGCCCGCTGACACGAGCGAGGACGCGACACATGGCCTGGACCCGCGACGAGATGGCGGCGCGCGCCGCGCGCGAACTGCGCGACGGCTTCTACGTGAACCTCGGCATCGGCCTGCCGACGCTGGTGGCCAACCACGTGCCGGCCGGCATGGAGGTGTGGCTGCAGTCGGAGAACGGCCTGCTCGGCATCGGCCCGTTCCCGACCGAGGACGAGGTCGACCCCGACATGATCAACGCCGGCAAGCAGACGGTCACCACGCTGCCCGGCTCGTCGATCTTCTCGTCGGCGGATTCCTTCGGGATGATCCGCGGCGGCAAGATCAACCTGGCGATCCTGGGCGCGATGCAGGTCTCCGAGAAGGGCGACCTCGCGAACTGGATGATCCCCGGCAAGATGGTCAAGGGGATGGGCGGGGCGATGGACCTCGTGGCCGGCGTCGGGCGGGTGCTGGTGCTGATGGAGCACGTCGCGCGCCGCAAGGACGGCGGCGAGGACCTGAAGATCCTGCGCTCCTGCACGCTGCCGCTGACCGGCGTCGGCGTGGTCGACCTGATCATCACCGACCTGGGCGTGCTCGAGGTGACCCCCGCGGGCCTGGTGCTGCGCGAGGTGGCGCCGGGCGTCACGCCCGACGAGGTGGTCGCCCGGACGGGCTGCCCGGTGCGCGTCGAGCTCGCCGCGACCGCCTGACGGGCAGTGCGATCGGGCCGCGCCGGCGACGCCGGGGCGGCCCTCGATCGAGCCGATCCGGGGCCGCGCGGGCCCCCGGACGCGTCGGACTCAGTACTGGCGCGGACGGCGCTGGCCGCCGTAGGCGCCGCCGCCGCCGCCGGCACCACCGCCGCCGCCGCCGCCGCCGTATCCGCCACCGCCGCCGCCGCCGTAACCGCCGCCGCCACCGCCGCCG
>DASPJX010000126.1:0-11035 GCA_035628395.1 Burkholderiaceae bacterium
CGCCGGGAAGGCGGGACGGTCGTACCGCCGGGGTGCGGGGGCGACCCGAAGTGCGCGGGCACGTTCATCTCCGTTCCTGATCGGGACGACATGATGCCGCACCGGCGGACCCGGGAAGGAACGGACTCGGTCCGTCCGGACGAGCCGGATCGGACGGCCGACGGCTCGACCGTGGAGCGCCCCGGTCGTGCTCGACGGGCGGCCTCCGCGCGGTCAGCCCCGCCCGGGCTCGATCCGGAACCCGGCCACCGCGTCCGTCAGCGCATGCGCCTGCTCGGCGAGGCTCGCGGCGGCGGCGGCCGACTCCTCGACCAGCGCGGCGTTCCGCTGCGCCGCCTCGTCGAGCTGCGAGACCGCGCGCTCGATCTCCCCGATGCCGGTGCTCTGCTGGGCGGTCGCCCGCGTGATCGCCTCGATCGTCTCGCGCACCCGACCGACCGATGCGGCGAGCTCCTCGATCGTCTCGCCGGCGACGCGCACGCGCGTCTCGCCGCCCGCCACGGTGTCCAGGCTCTCTCCGATCAGCGACCTGATCTCGTGGGCGGCCTGCGCGGCGCGCTGCGCGAGCGTGCGCACCTCGGCCGCGACGACCGCGAAGCCCTTGCCCTGCTCGCCGGCCCGCGCCGCCTCGACCGCGGCGTTCAGCGCGAGGATGTTGGTCTGGAACGCGATCGTGTCGATGGTGCCGACGATGTCCGCGACGCGGCGCGACGCCGCGCCGATCGACTGCATCGTGGCGACGACCTCGCCCATCGCCGCGGCGCCGCGCTCGGCGACCGCGCCCGCCTCGCGAGCGAGCGCGGTCGCGTGGCCGCCGGCCTCGGCGTTGCTGCGGACCGTCTCGGACAGCTCGGTGGTGCTCGCCGCCGTCTGCTGCAGGCTGGAGGCTTGCTCCTCGGTGCGCGCCGACAGATCCTGGTTGCCGGCCGCGATCTGGGTGGACGCGGCGGACACCTGGCCCGCGGCCGACTTCACGCGGCCGACGACCTCCGCGAGCTGCCCGGCCATCCGGTCGACGGCCCGTCCGAGCAGGCCGAGCTCGTCGCGTGACGTCACGCCGACCCTCGCGCGGAGATCGCCGCCGGCGAGGGCTTCGGCGACCGCGACCGCCCGGTGCAGCGGCGCCGTGATCGACCGCGCGATCACCCAGCCGATGCCGACCGCGACCGCCACCGCGAGCGCGATGCCGGCGAGCATCGCCGCCTGCACGCGCCGCTCGCGTCCGGCCCGCTCGGCGAGCAGCGCGTCGAGCCGCTCGATCGACGCGCCGTTCAGCGCGTAGAGCGCATCGATCGCCTGCGAGAACGCGTCGAAGTAGCGCGCGCTCGGCAGCTCGAGCTTCGCGGCGCGGATGACCTCGGCCTGCGCGAGCGCCGAGGCGTCGCGCGTCGCGACCACCGCCGCCTCCACGCGCGGGCCGAGCGTCGCGGACAGCTCCGCGCGGTGGCCGAGCGACTTGGCGAGCGAGCCCCGCATGTCGCGCAGGTACGCCTGCGCGATCTCGAGCCGCGCCGACAGCGCGACGCGCTCCTCGGGGGCGGCCGTCCCGCGCGCGAGGTACGTCGAGCCGGCGGCCCGGGCGCGGCCGAGCGTCTCGACCAGCTTCGGCAGCTGGACCAGCGTCGCCGAGATCAGGTGGTAGGTGTCGGCCTCCGGATCCAGGCTGAGCCCGTAGTGGTCGAGCGCGTCGTCGAGGTGCGCGATCAGCGCATCGATGAGCGCTTCGTGATCGGCGGTGCTGCGGGCGGCCTCCACCGAGCGGCGATCGACAGCGTCGGCGAGCGTCCGCCACCGCGCGGTCGTGGCCGTCCAGGCCTCGCGCGCGGCTCGATCGGCGAGGCGCCCGGCGAGCGCTCGCTCGGCGTCCTCGAGGGCCCGCGCGATCTCGTGCGCCCGTGCGGCCCGATCGCTCGCGGCGGTCGCGTCGCCGCTCAGCGCCCGTGCCGACAGGCCGCGGTGCGCCTGCACCAGCGACACCGTGCGGACCAGCGCCCCGGCGGGCGGCAGACCGTCGCGCTCGGCGAGCGCCGTCCGGATCGAGGCCTCGCTGACCCTGAGGTACGCGACCAGCGGAGGCGTCACCAGCAGCAATCCGGCGACCGCGAACAGCGAGAGCTTGGCCGACACGCGCAACCTGCCCAGGAATTCCGTCATGGCACGCCTCCGATTGGTCCGAAGGCATTGGGCACACGGATCGGCTCGACCGATCGAGGGATCAGGCGCCGCGAAACGAGCCAGTTCCGGGGTCCGGCCGTGCGGCTTCGCACCAAAGTCGCCCGCTCCGGACGCGGAGATCGGCTCCGGGCCGTCGGACGCGGTCGTCCCGCGCCGCACACCGGTGCCGGCCGAGGGCGCGGCGGCCGGACCCGTCCGCGCCTGCGTCGGAGCCGCGCGCATGCGGGCTTTGCTCCCGAACCGACGCATCTGGTCTAGGATCGGCCACGCTCGTCCGCGATCCTCCCGACGCACGCGGTCCCGGATCGCCCGCTCCGCATCCGAACCCCTCAGGCCACCGGCATGTCCGCCATCCGCGAAGGCTCGAGTCCCACCCCGCCGTCCGGCGCGCCCGAACCGGCGCCGAGCGACGTCGGACGGTCGCTGTCGCGCCTCGTCGAGTTCGAGACGCTCTATCGGGCCGCGCCGGTCGGCCTGGCCGTCTTCGACCGCGAGCTGCGCTACGTCCAGATCAACGAGTGGCTGGCCCGCATCAACGGGGCCTCGGTCGAGGCGCACATCGGGCGAACCGTACGGGAGATGGTGCCGGCCCTCGCCGACCAGATCGATCTCGTCGTGCGCCGCATCCTCGAGACCGGCGAGCCCTGGCGGGACATCGAGGTGGTGGGCACGACGTCGGCGACCGGGGAGTCGGTGCACACCTGGCTCGAGCAGTGGCATCCGGTACGCGACGGACGCGGCGAGATCGCGGGCTTCAGCATCGTCGTCGAGGACGTGACCGCGCGCAAGGCGGCCGAGGCGGCCCTGCGTCGGAGCGAGGCACGGCTGAACGCCATGGTGACGGCCACCGCGGAAGTCACCTACCGGATGAACGCCGACTGGTCGCAGATGCTCGAGTGCCACGGCGCGGGCTTCGTGCGGAGCGCCGACGCGCCGTCGGGACTCTGGCTCACCGACTACGTCCCGCCCGAGGAGCGGGCGTCCGTCATGGCCGCGATCCGGCGGGCGGTCGACGCCGGCGCGGTGTTCGAGCTCGAGCACCGGGTGATCCGTGCCGACGGCACCCTCGGCTGGACCCTGTCCCGCGCGGTGCCGCTGTTCGACGAGCACGGCGGGATCGTCGAGTGGTTCGGGGCGGCGAGCGACGTGACCGTCCGCCGGCAGAACGAGGAGGCGCTGCGCGAGGCGGACCGCGCCAAGGACGAGTTCCTCGCGATGCTCGCTCACGAGCTGCGCAACCCGCTCGCGCCGATCGTCAACGCGCACCGGCTGCTCGAGCGCGACGGGACGCTGAGCGCGCGCGGACGCGACGCGCTGTCGATGGCGCAGCGTCACACGGGCCACATGAGGCGGCTGGTGGACGACCTGCTCGAAGTGTCCCGCGTGACCCGCGGCAAGATCGAGATCCGACCCGAGCCCGTCGACGTGGCGACGGCGATCCGCCATGCGGTCGACTCGCTCGCGCCCGAGTCCGAGGCGCGCCGCCACCGGGTGGAAGTGCGGCTGCCGCCGGAGCCGATCCGCCTCCTCGCCGATCCGACCCGGCTCGCGCAGATCCTCGAGAACCTGCTGCACAACGCCTGCAAGTACACGCCCGACGGCGGCGAGATCCGCATCGAGGCGGCGCGCGACGGCGTCGAGGTCGCGATCCGGATCACGGACGACGGCATCGGCATCGACCCCGCGAAGCAGTCGCGGCTGTTCGAGCTGTTCCACCAGGTCGACCCGACCCTGAATCGGTCGCACGGCGGACTGGGCATCGGCCTGGCGCTCGTCAGGCGCCTGGTCGAGCTGCACGCCGGCAGCGTGTCCGTCCACAGCCTGGGGCTCGGGGCGGGCTCGACGTTCACCGTGCGGCTGCCCGTCGATCGGAGCGGAGCGGGCTGACGCGGCGGCGCATCGACGCGCGCCCGGCGCGACGGCGGCGAGCGGAGCCCGCAGGGGCCGCGGCACCGCCGCGGCGATGGGGGACGATCCCTAGAAGCGTGGGAGAGGGTCGTGGGCTAGCATGCGCGTCGTTGTCATCGCCCCGCGGACCCGTCGGTCGCTCTCGGGATATCCATCCCATGTCCACACGGGGCCGTACGGATGCCGATTCTCTTCTTCACCCTGATCGGCCAGCCCCGTCCCGACCTGCCCGGGACCGACGCGAGGCCCGGCGCGCTGCTCGAGATCGACCACTACGCCGCCGCGGTGCTCAGACGGATGCTCGGCGGCGAGCGGGGGCAGCTCCGCCGCGAGCACCTGACGTCGATCCGGGTCGCCGCGCGCGTCACCGGGCGGAGCTCGGACCTGCGCGTCGCCGCGCAGGCCATCGAGCGTCACGGATCCGTCGAGGCCCGGCTCCTCTGAGGCGCCGCGTCGGCCGCGTGCTCGCGGACGGTCCGGGCGACCGTCCGGCGCGCCGCGCGGCGGGCGCGATCCCGTCGGGCGCCCTCAGCGCGGCGCCGAGCGACGCCGGCGCTCCGCCTCGACGGCGTCGAGCACCGCGAAGAACGACGCCGCGATCCGGCCGGGGGACAGCTCGACGTCGTCGGTGTCCGCATCGAGCGCGATCGCGGCGAGCGCCAGCTCCCCGATCGCGGCGTTGCCGTCGTCCTGGTCGGCCTGCGCGCTCTGCGCGAAGTCGAGGACGACGTGGAACCAGTCGTCGTCGAGACCGCCGAGCGCGTCCGCGAAGGTTCCGCCCCGGTCCCGCTGGATCCCGGCGAGGCGCGCGATGACGTCCCGGATGTTCACGGTGCGATGCTAGCCCGCCCGCCGCGCGGACGTCCGCCGCTCGACGTCCGCGACGTTCCGTTCGCCCCGTCCGGGTCCGACAGCGCGCGCGCGACCCGCGGCGCCGCCTCGGCCAGCTCGTGCTCGTCGACGGCCGCGAAGCCCATCACGAGCGCGGGCGGCAGCTCGGCGCGCGCGCGATAGCCGGCGAGGGGCATGCACTCGACGCCGGCCGCGCGCAGCCGACGCGCCGCGTCGCGGTCGTCGCCCGCCCGCAGGAGCCGGACGGTGACGTCGAGCCCCGCCTGCAGCGCCGGCACCTCGAGCAGCCCCGCCCAGTGCCGCCGCGCCGCGTCGTCGAACGCCTGCGCGCGCTCGAGGTAGAGCCGGCGCATCCGCCGGACGTGCCGCGCGAGATGGCCCTCGTCGATGAAGCGGGACAGCACCGCCTGCACCAGCAGGTTCGGATGGCGCGCGCCGAGCGAGAGGGTCGCGGCGAAGGCGTCCAGCCACGCCGGCGGACAGACGAGGTACGCGATCCGCAGGCCCGGGTACAGCACCTTGCTGAAGCTTCCGGCGAGCAGCACGCGCGACGGGTCGTCGGCGGCGAGCGGCCGCACCGGCCGCGAGCCGAAGCGATGCTCGCTGTCGTAGTCGTCCTCGAAGATCACGCCGCCCGTTCGCCTCGCCCAGTCGAGCAGCGCCGCCCGGCGCGCCAGCGCGAGCGGCACGCCGAGCGGCGCATGGCGGCTCGGCGTGACGCAGGCGAGCCGGGCCCCGGGCGCGGCGGCGACGCCCGCCTCGACCCGAAGGCCCCGCTCGTCGACGGGCACGAACACCGGCGTGCGCCCCGACGCCTCGACGAGGCGTCGCACGCCCGGGTAGCCGGGGTCCTCGACCCAGACCGGGTCGCCCACCGAGGTCAGCACGCGCAGCGCGACGTCGAGCGCCTGCTGCATGCTGGCGACGACCAGCACCTGGTCCTCGTGCACCGCGAGCCCTCGCGCCTCGCCGAGGTACGCGGCGATCGCCCGCCGCAGCTCCGGCAGCCCCGCGGCCGGACCGTCGGCGAAGAGCCACGGGTTCGCGCGCCGCAGCAGGCGGCCGTGCAGGCGCCGCAGCACGTCGACCGGCAGCGCGCGCGTCTCGCACCGGTGCGGCGCGAAGGCGATCGGGGCCGGCGGGCTGGTGAACGGACCGGGTACGGCGCCGATCGCGCGCACCGCCCCGGGCGGCGCCGCGCGCCGCGCGGCGGGCCGGGGCGCGATCGCGCGGTCGGGCACCTGCGGGCTCACCGCCATGCCGGCGCCGGGGCGCGAGACGAGGTAGCCCTCGGTCACCAGCTGCTCGCAGGCGAGCACGACGGTGCCGCGGGAGATGCCGAGATCGGCCGCCAGCCGGCGCGACGAGGGCACCGGCGTGCCGGGCGCGAGCCGCCCCTCGGCGATCGGCTCGCGCAGCGTGCGGTAGATCCAGTGCTGGAGGGTCTCGCCCGCCTCGCGACGAGGCGGCGCCGGCACCCAGGGCGTTCGCTCGAACCGGACCAATCGACTGCTCCGAAACCGGATCTGTCGATTGTTCCACATGCGCGGCACCATCGGTCCCGTCCCCAGGAGATCGCCATGGACGCTCACGACATCGCAGCCCTGCTCCGTCGCCACGTGGAGGCCGAGAACGCCCACGACATGGAGGCGACGCTGGCCACCCTGCACCCCGATTGCGTGTTCGAGGACGTGCCGTCCGGGCGCGTCTACCGCGGTCGCGACGGTGCCGCCGCCCACTACCGCCGCTGGTGGGACGCGTTCGGCCTCGAGTTCCGCGGCGGCGACCGCGACACGCGGCACGTCACGACGACCGGCGCGTTCGTGGCGGAGGGACGCTTCGTCGGGCGGCACGTCGGCACGTTCGACGGCCTCGCGCCGACGGGCCGCGAGGTCGACTTCCGCTTCGTCGTGATCGTGGGGTTCCGCGACGGCCTGATGGCCGGCGAGCGGTTCTACTACGACCTCGACACGCTCCGCGCCCAGCTGGGCGTCCGGGAGGCGTCGTGAGGGTGGCGGTGGCCGGCGGCACCGGCGTGCTCGGGCGTCGCGCGGTGGCGCGGCTGCGCGCCGCCGGGCACGCGGTGCGGACGCTCGTGCGCGCCGCGCCCGGAGGCCGCGACCCGGACGCCGTCGTCGGCGACCTGCTCGATCCGTCGACGCTGCCCTCGTGGCTCGACGGCTGCGACGTCGCGCTGCACCTCGCGACGGCGCTGCGACCGGGGCCGGACGGACGGATCGACTGGGCGAGGAACGACGCGCTGCGGACCGCCGGCACCGCGCACCTGATCGACGCGTGCCGTCGGGCCGGCGTGCCGCGGGTGCTGCTGCAGGGCGTCGCGTTCGTCCGCGCGCCCGCCGCCGACGCCTGGTGCGACGGCGACGAGCCGCTCGCGGAGCTGCCCTTCCTGCGGTCGGCACGGGAGATGGAGCGCCTCGCCGCGGAGGCCGCGCTCGAGGCCACCGTGCTGCGCGGCGGCCTGTTCTACGGACCCGGCACGGCGCTGGACGAGCAGTGGGCCGCGGCGGCCCGGGCGCGCCGGTGGGTCGTGCCGGCGAACGCCGACGACTTCGTGAGCCTGGTCCACGTCGACGACATGGCGGCCGCGGTGGCGGATGCCGTCGGACGCCGCACCGGGCCCGGCGTCGTCGCGGTGGTCGACGACGCCCCCGTGCGCTGGGGCGAGCTGACGACGGGGCTGGCGCGCCTGGCGGGCGGACATCCGGTGCAGCCGGGGCCGGCGACGTCGCTGCCGTCGTTCCGGGTGAGCAACCGGTGCGCGCGCGAGCGACTGCGATGGCGGCCCGCCCATCCGTCGTGGGCCGACGGCACGATCGGCGCGCGCTGGCTGCCCCGGCCCTCCGGCACCGCGGGTCGCGAGGCGTAGGGGCACGGGCCGCGCACCGATGCGTGCGTCGCGTCGCGCACGTCGGTCGACGCCCGCGTCGGCGCAGGATCGCCGTCGCGAGCGTCGCGTGCCCGAACGGCCCCGGCGCGGACCGCGACGAGGCGCCGGACGCGTTCGGGCGTCGCCGGGGCCCCGTCGGCGCGGCGCCTCGGCCGGCGACGACGACGGGGCCGGCTCATGAGCGAGCCCGGCGGCATCACCGCCCGACGGCACCGCCCGACGGCACCGCCCAACGACACCGCCCGACGACACCGCACGTCGAGTCGTCCTCGACACCGTCCGCGGCCGACGACACGCGCCGCGGCGCGATCGCGCATCGAGTCCCGCAGCCGGGCCGCGCCCGGCCGAGACGCGGCCGGGCGAGGAGCATCCGTCCGACGCGCCGATCGCGTCGGTCTGCAGTACGCTGGACCTCGCACGGCCCGCGCCGCCCGCACGGCTCCGTCGCGCGATCGCGGGGGGTCACCTCCCGTCGGAGGGCGCCGGGCCGGTGCGCCGACGACGGGGGCGACGCACCCGGTGCCGTCGGCACCTCCGCACTCCCACTCAGGGCTTCGATTCGACATTGCCTCCGATGGATCCGACGGACGCCCGCGAGGTGTCGCTCGCCGACGAGCTCATCGCGCTCGGACATTCGCTGATCGCCGAGCGCGACCTGGACCGGCTGGTCCAGACCGTGACCGACGTCGCGAAGCGGCTGGTCGACGCGTCCTTCGCCGCGTTCTTCTACAACGTCGTCGACGATCGCGGCGAGGCCTACGCGCTGTACACGCTGTCGGGCGCGCCGCGCGAGGCGTTCGAGCGCTTCGGCGTGCCGCGCAGGACGGCCGTGTTCGGGCCCACCTTCGAGGGCCGGGGCACGGTCCGCAGCGACGACATCACGCGCGACCCGCGCTACGGCCGCAACGCCCCGCATCGCGGCATGCCGACGGGCCACCTGCCCGTGCGCAGCTACCTGGCGGTGCCGGTCATGTCGCGCGGCGGCGAGGTGATCGGCGGCCTGTTCCTCGGACATCCCGAGCCGGGCCGCTTCACGGCGCGCAGCGAGTACCTGATCCAGGCGCTGGCCGGTCACGCCGCGATCGCCGTCGACAACGCACGGCTCTACCAGCGCATGCAGCGCACGCTCGACACGCTGCGCGAGGCGGACGCGCGCAAGGACGAGTTCCTCGCGATGCTCGCCCACGAGCTGCGCAATCCGCTCGCGCCGCTGCGCAACACGCTGAAGCTGATGGAGCACGAGCCGCTGACCGATCGCGGCCGGCAGGCGCTTCACATCGGGGCGCGCCAGATGAAGCAGATCGGGCGGCTCGTCGACGATCTGCTGGAGGTGTCGCGCATCACGCAGGGCAAGATCGAGCTGCGGCCCGAGCCGGTCGGGGTGCAGGGGATCCTGCACGACGTGACGCACGCGCTCGCGTCCTCGCTCGACGAACGCGGGCAGCACCTCGGGCTCGCGATGCCGTCGCGTCCGGTCGTCGTCGAGGCCGACCCGATGCGGCTCGCGCAGATCGTCGAGAACCTCGTGTCGAACGCGAGCAAGTACACCGACCGGGGCGGACGCATCGACGTCGAGCTTCGCGCCGACGGCGACGACGCGGTGATCGAGGTGCGCGACACCGGCATCGGCATCGCCGCGGACGACCTGCCCCGGCTCTTCGAGCCCTTCGCGCAGATCGACACCTCGATCGAGCGCTCGCGCGGCGGTCTCGGCCTGGGGCTCGCGCTCGTCAAACGCCTGGTCGAGATGCACGGCGGACGCGTCACCGCGGAGAGTCCCGGCAGGGGACGGGGCGCCACGTTCACCGTGCGGCTGCCGCAGGGACCGGCGGCCCCCGGCGGGCGTCCCGAGCCCGCGCACGGAGCGGCCTGACGTCGACGGGCCGGCCGGCATTCCCGGACGTCCGATCGATCCCGGCGCCGTGGTCGCGGATCCGCCGCGCGGCACCGGCCCATGGCCGCGTCGGCGCAGGACCACTCGACGGTGGTCGGTTCGCCGACCCGCGGGGGGCCGATCGCTCGATCGACGGGCGATACCGCCGAGCCTACGCTCGAGGCATGAGAGACGTGATCGCGATCGGCGTCGCCGCGGCCGCGGCCGGCGGGGGAGGGGGCGGATCGTCCGGCTCGCCCACCGCGGTCGGCGGCGAGACGCTCGTCGCGCCGGCGCCCGGCCCCGCACCGGCCCCCGCCTCGTCGGTCGCGGATCCGGCGCCGACGACGGCCCCGCCTCCGGTCGCCGCCCCGGCCCCCGCGCCGGCGCCACCGCCTCCGACGTCCGCGCCGCGGGTCGCGAGCTTCACGGTCGTCGACGATCGGGGCCGCGACGAGGGCCCGGTCGCGCCGGGCGGACGCACCGACGACGAGTCCCCGCGCGTGACGCTGCGCCTGTCGGACGTGCTCGGCACCGGCGAGACGCTGACGCTCAGGCTGGACGGCGGGTCGGTCCGGACGCTGAGCCGCGGCTCGACGCTCGACTTCGAGGAGCGGCGCCTGTCGGACGGCGTCCACACGTACTCGGCGCAGGTCACCGACCGGTCCGGCAACGTCGTGCCGGTCGACCTGAACGGCTCGCTGCCGGGCCTCGACTACACGTTCCAGGTCGTCTGAGCGACCCGGCCCTAGCGCTCGCGCGCCGGGGCCGGACGCCGGGTCCTCGGGTCGACGCGGTCGACCCCCGCGACGGCGAGCGCGAGCCGTCGCAGCCCCCACCACCAGAGCAGCGCCGCGATGCGGAACCGCCAGCGGCGCTGCATCGGCATCACGGTCGTCAGCGCCCAGATCGCGATCACGTCTCTCATGCCTCGAGCGTAGGCTCGGCGGTATCGCCCGTCGATCGAGCGATCGGCCCCCCGCGGGTCGGCGGACCGACCACCGTCGAGTGGTCCTGCGCCGATGCGGCCATGGGCCGGTGCCGCGCGGCGGATCCGGGACCACGGCGCCCGGATCGACCGGACGTCGGGGAATGCCGGCCGGCCCGTCGACGTCAGGCCGCTCCGTGCGCGGGCTCGGGATGCCCGCCGGGGGCCGCCGGTCCCTGCGGCAGCCGCACGGTGAACGTGGCGCCCCGTCCCCTGCCGGGACTCTCCGCGGTCACGCGTCCGCCGTGCATCTCGACCAGGCGTTTGACGAGCGCGAGCCCCAGGCCGAGACCGCCGCGCGAGCGCTCGATCGAGGTGTCGATCTGCGCGA
>DASPJX010000127.1:0-3416 GCA_035628395.1 Burkholderiaceae bacterium
TCCCCCTGGATCGTGACGGTCGCGCCGGCGCTGGGCACGATCGCGATGCCGGCCGGCATCGGCAGGAAGTGGTTGCCCATCGACGCGGAGTCGTCGAGCATCAGGAAGACGTTCGCCGGCGGCTCGGTGGCGGTGAACGGCGGCTCCTGCACGAGCGTGGTGCTCGACCAGGCCGGCATCGCCGTCAGCCCGCACAGCAGCCACACCAGGGCCTTGCAGGCGGCCCGGCCGATCGGTCCGAAACGCTCTAGGGTCGTGGTGGTCATCGCGGTCGCTCCGTCGTGTCGGCGTTCGGATTCAGATCGCGAAGCGCATCTCGCTCTGCAGGTGGAGCATCTGCCCACCGTCGAGCACCACGCGCGCGGTGATCCGGTACTTGCACAGCCGCGGGCTCATGCCCGCCGACACCTCGCACACCGGCACGAAGGTGCCGGACTCGGGACTGATGTCGTTCGCCATCGTCGAGGGGACCAGGTCGCCGGTCGCGTCCTCGAACAGGCACCCGTACTCGCGCACGCCCGGGAAGGCGACCGGCGAGGGATCGAAGGAGGTCCCGGAGTCGGTCCACTTGAGCGCGGTGCGCCAGGCGGCCGAATCGGTGCCCCGCAGCCCCGGCGTGGTCACGCGCGGGCTGACCGGCTGGCCGACCGAGGCCATCACCCAGGCCTCGCAGTGGCGC
This sequence comes from Burkholderiaceae bacterium, assembly GCA_035628395.1. Lineage (GTDB taxonomy): Bacteria > Pseudomonadota > Gammaproteobacteria > Burkholderiales > Burkholderiaceae_E > UBA4615. The sequence continues at coordinate 680 of DASPJX010000127.1, forward strand.
AGCACCGACTGCGCGGCGGTCTCGGCCTGGATGTAGCGGCTGGAGTTGGCGGCGATCGCCTGCGACGCGGTGGCGCGCCGCACCTGCGTGACGACGACCAGCGTCAGCGACACGATCAGCACCAGCACGACCGCGAGCACGAAGCCGCGCGAGCGGCGCGCGTCGCGCATCGCGCGGCGCGCGGGCCGGCGGGCGGGGACGGGAGCGGTCGGCGGACGGGTCATGGTCAGTTCAGGAACTGTCGGGGGTTGGCGGTCGAGCGCGCGCGCACCGTGTAGACCTGGCTGTAGGTGCGGCGCAGCATGCCGTCGCTCGCGGTCGCGACCGGCAGGTCCGCCTCGGCCTCGGCGGCGGTCGTCGGACAGCGCCGCCACGTCTGCGTCGCCTGCGTCGCGGCGCCTCGGTTGTCCGCCGGCGAGCGCACCACCAGGCAGACGTGCACCGCGACCACGTAGTCCCAGGGCGCGGTGTCGGCCGGCAGCGCGTTGAGCCAGGCCGCGTCGCGCAGGCTGCGCGCGTTGGCCGCGGCGATCGACGCCGGATCGGCGTAGCGCACGTCGTCGAACGCGTAGAACACCTTGAACTGCTCGACGTCGCTCGCGATCGGGCTCGGCGGCGGCACGACGCCCGCGCCGGTGCGGCCGTTGCCCTGGCAGACGAGGCGCCCCGCGTCGCCGAAGTACGCGTTCCGGATCATCGGGCGCGCGGCGACGACCGAGGCCCCGAGGTGGTCGGCCGGCAGGTTCTCGAGCGGCACGGCGAGGCCGAGGCAGTCGTCGATGCGGCCCTGCGCGGGCGGGATGACCGCATCGCCCTGGAACCGCACCAGCAGCGTGTCGAAGTTCGGATCGGCGGCCGCGCCGCAGACGGGATTCGCCGCGGTCGGGTCGGCGAAGCGCGCGCCGGTGCAGCCCGCGAGGTGCGGCCCGTCGGCGAACAGCGTCTGGGCGCGGTAGGCGCCGATGTCGCCGGCCCCGAGCGCGAGGTCCGAGCCGATGATCTCGCCGTAGCCGGCCTGACGGATCGCGTCGCCGATCAGCATCAGCGCGGCCTGGCCGGAGTCCGCCATGCTCGCGAGCTCGCCCGCCGTCCGCGAGGTCCGCGTGCTGCCGAGGTACGCGCCGGTGACGGCCGCGGTCAGCGCGAGGCCGATCGCGATGGTGATCATCAGCTCGACGAGCGTGCGCCCGCGCGCGGCGCGGCGGGATCGGAGGGAGGACGGTGCCCGGCTCATCGCGCTCAGCCCGGGAAGAAGGTGACGGAGAGGCAGCGGTAGCGCGCGTCGGACGCGATCGCCGCGATGCGCGCGCACGCGCCGTCCGGGGCGACCGCCCGCGCGTTCGGCTCGAGCCAGCCGACGGTGGCCGTCATCGCGAGCGCGTTGCCCGCGATCGCCGGACCGAGGTCGACCGCGGCCTCGGGCAGCTGACGCCGGACCTCGGCGAGCCACATGCCGACCTGGCGGGCCGGCACCTCGAGCGCCGCGTCGCAGGCGTCCGGCGCGGCGCAGGACGGGATCGCCGCCGCGGCGCCGGGCAGCAGCGTGACGGTGTACGCGGTCGCGAGCGACTGTCCGTAGCCCTGCTGGTTGGCCGAGATCCGCTCGCGCAGCTGCGAGACGAGCCCGGAGGCGACGCGCCGCGACTCCGAGTCGAGCTGCATCGACATCGAGCGCGCCTGCAGCCCGGCGAGCCCGAGCATCGAGATCGCCACGATGACCATCGTGACCAGCACCTCGATCAGGCTCAGGCCCGACTGGGCGCGCGGACCGCTCACGGGCAGGCCCCCGCGACGGCGCGGCGCGTCTGCAGCGCGCCGCCGAGGCCGACCGTCACGCACTGCGCGTGGCGCGAGACGAGCGGCAGGGTCGGGCCGAGCGCCGCCGGGCCGTGATCGATCGCGAACGCGCCGACCGGGCCGCGGATCCGCGTGCCGTTCCACCCGTAGACCACCGGCCCCGGATCGGCCGCGGGACCGAAGGCCGTCGTGCGCGACGGCATCGTGCCGACCGCGAGCGCCGACTGGCGCCGGATCACCACGTCGCCCGGCTCGAAGGCGTCGGCCGCGTTCGGCGCCGTCTTCGCGTAGACGATCCATCCGGCGACCCAGTCGCCGCCGCCGAAGCCCTCGCCCGCGTCGCCGCTGCAGCGCGGCGCCGCGGCGTTCGCGTCGGTGCTGCGGCACACGCCGACCGGCACCGAGCGGGTCATCGCCTCGGAGCGGGCCAGCTCGAACGCCGAGCGCAGCGTCGCGCTCGCCTCGGAGACGCGCGCGGAGACCGCGAGGTCCTGGAAGCCGGGAATCGCCGTGCCGGCGAGGATCGCGACGATCGCGACGACGACGAGGAGCTCGACCAGCGTATAGCCGCGCGCGAGCGGGCCGCGGCGGTTCGCGCGGCGCTCGACGGCGGTGGTGCGGATCGATCGGTTCCCGTTCACGTTCGGCTCCTGGGTATCCGGCACGGGGGCCGCCGGAACCGGAGGGTGCGCGGCCGAGGATCGGCCGGACACGATTCGGTCAAGCTGTGGACGGGACGATGGTAGGGGCCGCGTCACTGCGGCTTTCCGATGGTCCGACGATCGGTCGACGCGCGAGCCGGAACGGCGCGCGTTCGCGGCGCGAGGACGACGAGGGGTCGCGCGGCGGCGACGGTGCGCGGGGGCGCGCCACGGCCGAGCAGCGTCGATGAATGCTGCTATACTCGCCGGCTCTTCCCCGATAGCTCAGTCGGTAGAGC
>DASPJX010000128.1:0-4430 GCA_035628395.1 Burkholderiaceae bacterium
TGGAGCGCTACCTGCACACGCGCTACGTCGGCCAGAAGCGTTTCTCCGGGGAGGGCGGCGAGAGCATGATCCCCATGCTCGACACCATCATCGAGAACGCCGGGGTGAAGGGCGCCAAGGAAGTCGTGATCGGCATGGCCCACCGCGGCCGCCTCAACGTGCTGGTGAACACGCTGGGCAAGATGCCCAAGGACCTGTTCGCCGAGTTCGAGGGCCGCCACGCCGACGACCTGCCGTCCGGCGACGTCAAGTACCACCAGGGCTTCTCGAGCGACATCTCCACGCCCGGCGGCCCGGTGCACCTGTCGCTCGCGTTCAACCCGTCGCACCTCGAGATCGTGAACCCGGTGGTGGAGGGCTCGACGCGCGCCCGCCAGGACCGCCGCGGCGACGTCGAGGGCGACCAGGTGCTGCCGGTGCTCGTGCACGGCGACGCGGCCTTCGCCGGCCAGGGCGTCGTGATGGAGACGCTGAACCTCGCGCAGACCCGCGGCTACGGCACGGGCGGCACGGTCCACGTCGTCATCAACAACCAGATCGGCTTCACCACCTCCGATCCGCGCGACTCGCGCTCGACGATCTACTGCTCCGACGTCGTCAAGATGATCGAGGCGCCGGTGTTCCACGTGAACGGCGACGACCCCGAGGCGGTGGTGTTCGCCACCCGGCTGGCGATGGACTTCCGGGCGCAGTTCAAGCAGGACGTCGTCGTCGACATCGTCTGCTTCCGCAAGCTCGGCCACAACGAGCAGGACACCCCGGCGCTCACGCAGCCGCTGATGTACAAGAAGATCGCGCAGCACCCGGGCACGCGCAAGCTGTACGCCGACAAGCTCGAGACCCAGGGGGTGCTCCCGGCGGGCGGGGGCGACGAGATGGTCCGCGCGTTCCGCTCGGCGATGGACGAGGGCCGCCACACGTCCGACCCGGTGATCTCGAACTTCAAGAGCAAGTTCGCGGTCGACTGGATGCCGTTCCTGAACCGCAAGTGGACCGACGCGTCCGACACCGCGGTGCCGATCGCCGAGCTGCACCGGATCGCCGAGCGCATGACGACGATCCCGGAGACGGTGAAGCTGCATCCGCTCGTCGAGAAGGTCATCGCCGACCGCCGCACGATGGGCCGCGGCGAGCTGCCGCTCGACTGGGGCATGGGCGAGCACATGGCGTTCGCGACGCTGCTCGCCTCGGGCTACACCGTCCGGCTGTCCGGCCAGGACGCGGGGCGCGGCACGTTCACGCACCGCCACGCGGTGCTGCACGACCAGAACCGCGAGCGCTGGGACTCCGGCTACTACATCCCGCTCGAGCACGTCGGCGACAACCAGGGCCGCTTCACCGTCATCGACTCGGTGCTGTCCGAGGAGGCGGTGCTCGGCTTCGAGTACGGCTACGCGACCGCCGAGCCGAACGCGCTCGTGATCTGGGAGGCGCAGTTCGGCGACTTCGTCAACGGCGCGCAGGTCGTCATCGACCAGTTCATCTCGTCGGGCGAGACCAAGTGGGGCCGCGCGAACGGCCTGGTGATGATGCTGCCGCACGGCTACGAGGGGCAGGGCCCCGAGCACTCGTCGGCGCGCCTCGAGCGCTTCCTGCAGCTGTGCGCCGAGCACAACATGCAGGTCTGCCAGCCGACCACGCCCGCGCAGATCTTCCACCTGCTGCGCCGGCAGATGATCCGGATGTTCCGCAAGCCGCTGGTCATCATGACCCCGAAGTCGCTGCTGCGGAACAAGGAGGCGGTCTCGCCGCTGCAGGACCTCGCGAGCGGCGGCTTCCAGACGGTGATCGGCGACGCGTCCGAGCCGGATCCGAAGGCGGTCCGCAAGGTCGTGATCTGCACCGGCAAGGTCTACTACGACCTGCTGGTCGCGCGTCGCGAGCGCGAGCAGTCCGACGTCGCGCTGCTGCGCGTCGAGCAGCTCTATCCGTTCCCGCACAAGTCGCTCGACGCCGAGCTGCGCCGGTACCCGAACGCGACGCAGGTCGTCTGGTGCCAGGACGAGCCCCAGAACCAGGGCGCCTGGTTCTTCGTCCAGCACCACATCCAGGACGCCCTGAAGGACGGTCAGCGCCTGAGCTACGCCGGCCGCCCCGCCTCGGCCTCGCCGGCGGTGGGCTACTACGACAAGCACTACGCCCAGCAGAAGGAGCTGCTCAACGCGGCCCTGGGCGACGCACCGAAATCGAAGACCAAGAAGGCGTCCTGACATCATGGCGTTGATCGAAGTGAAGGTTCCGCAACTGTCCGAATCGGTCGCGGAGGCCACCCTGCTGCAGTGGCACAAGAAGGCCGGCGAGTCGGTCGAGCGCGACCAGAACCTGATCGACATCGAGACCGACAAGGTCGTGCTCGAGCTGCCCGCCCCCGAGGCCGGCGTGATCACGCAGGTGATGAAGGGCGACGGCGGCACGGTGATCTCGGGCGAGGTGATCGCGATCATCGACACCGCGGCGAAGGCCGCCGCGGCCGCGCCCGCGGCGGCGGCTCCGGTCGCGGCGCCGGCTCCCGCGCCGGCCCCGGCTCCCGCCGCGGCGGCGCCGGTCGCCGCCGGCTCGAAGGCGGGCATCGCGATGCCGGCCGCGGCGAAGCTGCTCGCCGAGGCCGGCCTGTCCGCCGCCCAGGTCGCCGGCACCGGCCGCGACGGCCGCGTGACGAAGGGCGACGCGATCGCCGCGGCCGCGCGTCCGGCCACGGCCCCGACGGCCGCGCCGGTCGCGATCCCGAACGGCGCGCCGGCCTCGAGCCTGCCGGCGGTGCCGGCGCCGATCGATCCGGGCAAGCTGATCGAGGGTCGACCCGAGCAGCGCGTGCCGATGTCGCGGCTGCGCCAGCGCGTGGCCGAGCGCCTGCTGCAGTCGCAGGCCACCAACGCGATCCTGACGACCTTCAACGAGGTCAACATGCAGCCGGTCATGGACCTTCGCAAGAAGTACCAGGACCGCTTCGAGAAGGAGCACGGCGCGCGGCTCGGCTTCATGAGCTTCTTCGTGAAGGCGGCGGTGCACGCGCTGAAGAAGTACCCGGTCGTCAACGCGTCGATCGACGGCACCGACATCGTCTACCACGGCTACTTCGACATCGGCGTGGCCGTCGGCTCGCCGCGCGGCCTGGTGGTGCCGGTCGTGCGCAACGCCGACCAGATGAACTTCGCGCAGATCGAGAAGCAGATCGCCGAGTACGGCAAGAAGGCGCAGGACGGCAAGCTCGGCCTCGAGGAGCTGTCGGGCGGCACGTTCTCGATCTCCAACGGTGGCGTGTTCGGCTCGATGCTGTCGACGCCGATCATCAACCCGCCGCAGTCGGCGATCCTCGGCGTGCACGCGACCAAGGACCGCGCGGTCGTCGAGAACGGGCAGGTCGTCGTGCGCCCGATCAACTACCTCGCGCTCTCGTACGACCACCGGATCATCGACGGCCGCGAGGCGGTGCTGTTCCTCGTCGCGATCAAGGAGGCGCTCGAGGATCCGTCGCGCCTGCTGCTCGACCTCTGAGGGGACGCGCATGGCGAGCGAACGGTACGACGTCGTCGTGATCGGAGCCGGCCCGGCCGGCTACATCGCGGCGGTCCGCGCGGCGCAGCTCGGCTTCCGGGTCGCCTGCGCCGAGAAGTGGACCAATCCGAAGGGCGAGCTGGCGCTCGGGGGCACCTGCCTCAACGTCGGCTGCATCCCGTCCAAGGCGCTGCTCGCCTCGAGCGAGAAGTACGAGGAGGCGATGCGCCACCTCGGCGACCACGGGATCGAGGTCGCCGGCGCCCGGATCGACCTCGCGAAGATGATCGCCCGCAAGGACGGCATCGTCACGAAGATGACGAAGGGCATCGAGTTCCTGTTCCGCAAGAACAAGATCGCCTGGCTGAAGGGTCACGCGCGCTTCACCGGGCGCGGCGAGGGCGGCTACGCGCTCGAGATCGCGACGGCGGAGGGCACGCAGCGGGTCGGGGCGACCCACGTGATCGTGGCGACCGGCTCGAAGGCCCGGCACCTGCCGGGCGTCCCGGTCGACAACGAGATCGTCTGCGACAACGTCGGCGCGCTGTCGCTGTCGTCGGTGCCGAAGCGGCTCGGCGTGATCGGCGCGGGCGTGATCGGGCTGGAGCTCGGCTCGGTCTGGCGCCGGCTCGGCGCCGAGGTCGTCGTGCTCGAGGCGCTGCCCGGCTTCCTCGCGGCCTGCGACGAGGCGGTCTCGAAGGAGGCCTGGAAGCTCTTCACCAAGCAGGGCCTGAAGATCCACCTCGGCGTGAAGATCGGCGAGGTCGCCGCGTCGAAGAAGGGCGTCTCGATCGCCTGGACCGACGCGCAGGGCGCGGCGCAGACGCTCGAGGTCGACCGGCTGATCGTGTCGGTCGGCCGCGTGCCGAACACCGACGGCCTGAACCTCGAGGCGATCGGCCTGGCCGTCGACGAGCGCGGCTTCGTGCCGGTCG
>DASPJX010000129.1:0-6820 GCA_035628395.1 Burkholderiaceae bacterium
GGGTACTGCTTTCGCATGGTCACCACCGCGAGGCGGTAGGAGCAGCCTTCCGGCGGCAGGTAGAAGTCGACGATCTCGGGGAACTGCCGGCGCAGGATCGGCACGAACACCTCGTTGAGCGCCACGCCGAGGATCGCGGGCTCGTCGGGCGGCTTGCCGGTGTAGGTCGAGTGGTAGATCGCGTTCTCGCGCAGCGTCACGCGGTCGATCGCGAACACCGGGAACCAGTCGCGCTCGTTGTAGTAGCCGGTGTGGTCGCCGTACGGGCCCTCGAGGGCCATCTCCCAGCCGTTCAGCGCCGACGCCGGCGGCTCGCCGCTCCAGCCGAGGCGCGCCGCGTGCGCGCGGGTGAGGGCGCCGTCCGGATCGGGCCGGATCGACCCCTCGAGGACGATCTCGGCGCTCGCCGGCACCCGCAGGTCGTTGCCCAGGCACTTGACGAGCTCGGTGCGGGCGCCGCGCAGCAGCCCGGCGAACTGGTACTCCGACAGCGAGTCGGGCACGGGCGTCACCGCGCCGAGGATCGTCGCCGGATCGGCGCCGAGCGCCACCGCGATCGGGAACGGCGTGCCGGGATGGCGCCGCGCGTGCTCGAGGAAGTCGAGCGCGCCGCCCCGGTGGGCGAGCCAGCGCATGATCGTGCGGTCCCGGCCGATCACCTGCTGCCGGTAGATCCCGAGGTTCTGCCGCGGCTTGCCGGGCCCGCGCGTGACCACCAGGCCCCAGGTGATCAGCGGCCCGACGTCGCCCGGCCAGCAGGTCTGCACCGGCAGCCGGCCGAGATCGACCGACGCGCCCTCCCAGACCTGCGCCTGGCACGGCGCGCGCGAGACCTCGCGCGGCGCCATGTTCAGCACCTGGCGCAGCACCGGCAGCTTGTCCCACGCGTCCTTCAGTCCCTTCGGCGCCTCGGGCTCCTTCAGGTAGGCGAGCAGCGAGCCGATCTCGCGCAGCGCCTCGACCGACTCCTCGCCCATGCCGAGCGCGACCCGGCGCGGCGTGCCGAACAGGTTCGCGAGCACCGGGAACGCGCTCGCGCGGCCGTCCTCGACCGGGCGCTCGAAGAGCAGCGCCGGGCCCTGGGCGCGCAGCACGCGGTCGGCGATCTCGGTCATCTCGAAGCGCGGCGACACCGGCCGCGCGACGCGCCGCAGCTCGCCGCGGGCCTCGAGTTGCGAGATGAAGTCGCGCAGGTCCGCGTAGCGCATCGTCGGAGAAAGGGGGTTGGACGGCCGCCGATGGTCTCACAGGGGGTCGCGACCGCTCGGGTTGACCGGTCGGCGTCCACTGGTAGAATCCGGCTCACTCACCGGTTCGGCCTTGCCCGAACCCCATCCGGACGGACGGGATCCGTCTTGTGTCAACGGATCGTCCCTGAGAGGACGACCACGCGCGGTGAAAGGACCGCGCATCGGCGCCCAGCGCGCCCACGCCCGGTCGGAGACCCCTGGTGGTCCCGACCGATCGACGCGGCTCAGGCCGCAACGATCGACCGATCGCCTCCGGCGGTCGCCGGATCGTGTCGCCCGTCGGCGTGCCGTCGGGTCCCGCAGCCCCCGGGGCTGCAAGGAGTGACTGATGTCGGAACAGCGCAGGATCGACCTGCTGTTCGCCACGACCGTCAGGGTTCTCGCGCTCGCGCGCGCCGTCCGCAGTGCCGGACCGGCGGTGCTGATGGCGGCGGGGGCCCTGGTCGTGGCGTACGGCACGCTGGGCGGCAGCGACGCGCGACGCGACGTCGCGGACGCCCCGCACGGCGCGTTCGTGCACGCTCCGGCGGACCTGATCGGCTCGATCGAGCCGGCGCCCGTCGCGTCGGCGCGGGCCGCGGTCGCGCGCGCCGAGCCGGCCGTGCCCGAGACGGCGGCCGCCGAGCCGCCGCCGCCGCCCGCCCCCCAGCTCGACCGCGAGCAGACCAACATCGCGCGGTTCATCGCGCAGCGCTATCGGCTGACGGTCGACGCGACGGGCGAGTTCGTCCACCACGCGTACCGCGCCGCGCGCGACACGAAGATCGACCCGCTGCTGGTGCTCGCGGTGATGTCGGTCGAGTCGGGCTTCAACCCCAAGGCGCAGAGCCCCGCCGGCGCGCAGGGCCTGATGCAGGTGCTCACGCGCGTGCACGCCGAGAAGTTCCTGCCGTTCGGCGGCATCCCGGCCGCGTTCGATCCGGTGGCCAACATCCGCGTCGGCAGCGCCATCCTGAAGGAATACCTGAAGCGCGAGGGCTCGGTCGAGGGCGCGCTCAAGTCGTACGTCGGCGCGGCGCTCGCCGAGCACGACGGCGGCTACGGCATGAAGGTGCTGAACGCCCGCGAGCGGATCGCCGCCGCGGCCGCCGGCCGGCCGATCCCGCCCGAGATCGCGGTGCCGCGTCCCGCGCCGGCGCTGCAGCCGGTGTCGGCGCCCGTCGAGGCCGCCCCGCCGTCCGACGAGATCCGGGAGACGCGCGAGCCGCGCCACGCGCCGGTCGTGCCCGAGGCGTCGGGCGCCGAGGCGCGCGAGGGCGAGCCGCGCCCCGCCACGCCGCGCGCGAACGCCGCGCCGACGCGTCCCGGCGACGTCTGAGGCGGCGAGACCCCGGTCGTCCGTCGATCCCGCGGGCCGCCTCCGGGCGGCCCGCGTCGCATCCGGAGCACCGGCGTCGCATCCGGAGCACCCGCGCGTCGCATCCGGAACGTCCGCGCGTCGCATCCGGAACGTTCGCGCGTCGCATCCGGAGCGCCCGCGCGTCGCATCAAAGCGCCGGCATCGCATCCGGCGGCCTACGTCGCATCGGGCGCCGCCCGGCGCCCGACCCTCCGGCGCGCTCAGCGCCCGAGGCAGCGTCCGATCCGCGCGACCGCCTCCTCGAGCCTCGCCCGATCGGTCGCGTACGACAGCCGCATCCAGCGCCCGGGCTCGTTGACGCCGAAGTCGTGCCCCGGCACGAGCGAGACCGAGGCCTCGTCGAGCAGCCGCGAGGCGAGGGCGGCGCTGTCGCCGAAGCGGCTGCAGTCGAGCCACGCGTAGAACGCGCCGTCGGGCGTCGCCGGCACGTCGAAGCCGAGCGCGCGCATCGCGGGGACGACGTGGTCGCGACGCTCGCGGAACGCCTCGCGACGCGCCTCGTAGACCTCGAGCGACTCGGGCTCGAAGCACGCGAGCGCCGCATGCTGCGCGAGCGTCGACGCGCAGATGTACAGGTTCTGCGCCAGCTTCTCGAACGCGGGCGCGAGCGGCTCCGGCACCACGATCCAGCCGAGGCGCCAGCCGGTCATGTGGAAGTACTTCGAGAAGCTGTTGGTGACGATCACGTCCTCGCCGAGCTCGAGCGCGGTGCGCGCCCGGCCGTCGTAGGTGAGGCCGATGTAGATCTCGTCGACGATCGTGAAGCCGCCGCGCGCGCGGACCGCCGCGACGATCCGCGACAGCTCGTCGAACGGGATCGAGGTGCCGGTCGGGTTGGCCGGCGAGGCGAGCAGCGCGCCGGTCGTGCGCGGCCCCCAGTTCGCGGCGAGCAGCGCCTCGGTCATCTGGAAGCGGGTGTCGGCGAACACCGGCACCGCGCGGGCGACGCCGTCGAAGGCGGCGACGAAATGCCGGTTGCACGGATAGCTCGGGTCGGTGACGAGCACCTCGTCGCCCGGGTTCACCAGCGCGCAGCAGGCGAGCGACAGCGCCGCCGACGCGCCCGCGGTGACCACGATCCGCGACGGCGACACCCGCACGCCGTGGCGACGTTCGTAGTCCGCGGCGATCGCCTCGCGCAGCCGCGCGAGGCCGGTGGCCGCCGTGTACTGGGTGAGCCCGGCGCGCACCGCGCGCTCGAGCGCCGCGACGACCGGCGCGGGCGCGGTGAAGTCGGGCTCGCCGATCGACAGGTGGATCACCGGCCGGCCCTGCTGCTCGAGCGCGACCGCGCGCTTGACGAGCTCCATCACCTGGAACGGCGCGATGCTCGCCGTGCGGTCGGCGAGTCGGTACTGGGGCATGGCGGACGGGCGCGGGCCGCGGGGGCCGCGCGATGCGGTGGTCGGGCGCCGATTCTAGCGCCGCGCGATCGCGCGGCGACCCGCGCTCAGGACTGGACCCAGGGCAGGCCCGCGCGCCGCCAGCCGTCGAGCGCGCCGCGCCGCCCGTGCGCGTCGAGCTCGCCCTCGAAGCCCTCGAGCACGTTGAGCGCGGCGCGCCAGCCGGCCCGGGTCGCGGCCTGCGCGGCCGAGCGCGAGCGCACGCCGCTTCGGCACAGGAACAGCACCGGCACGTCGGGGGGCACGTGCGCACGCAGCCGCTCGAGGAAGTCCGCGTTCGGCTCGCGCGCGCCGAACGCGCGCCACTCCACCAGCGGCACGCCCTCGACGCGGCCGACGAAGGTCCACTCGGCCTCGGTGCGCACGTCCACCAGCCGCGCGACGCCGGCGCGATGGAGCAGCCACGCGTCGCGCGGCGACACGTCGCCGGCGTGGGCGAGGCCGGCCGAGCGGCCCCGGCGGATCGCCCGCTGCAGCGTCGCCTCGGCGGCGAGCGCGTCGACCCAGGCGTCGGTGCCGCCGTCGAACGGGCGCGCGTCCGGGGCGGGCGCGTCGAGCAGGTCGGCGTCGGGCGTGCGGGCGTTCATCGTGCGGGGCTCCGGCGGGAAGGCGGTCGTCCGAGGCTAGTCGCCGCCGCGCCGCGGGCCAAATAACCGGCGGCTCTGAGCAGCGACGCGACCGGTCGTCATGCCCTGCGGTGATGAGCGCATGCCGATCGGTCGCTTCGCCGCGGCCCGGCGCGGCGGCAGCATCCGCCCTCCGTCCTCCCGCGATCCGCCCGGGTCGTCCCCGCCGTCCGATGTCCACCCTCCGCACCGAACCCCCGACGGCCGAGCCGGCGCTGCACCGCGCGGCCGCCACCCGACTGCGGCAGGCCGTCGCCGCCCACGGCCCCGCGGTCTTCACGACCAGCCTCGGCATGGAGGACATGGTCGTGCTCGACCTGATCGCCCGCGAGGGCCTCGACGTCGACGTGGTCACGCTCGACACCGGCCGCCTGCACGAGGAGACGCACGCGCTGCTCGACGCGGCGCGCGAGCGCTACCGGCTGCCGATCCGGGCGCTGCATCCCGACGCGCCGACGCTCGAGGCCTTCGTCGCCGCGGAGGGCGCCAATCCGTTCCTGCGCTCGATCGAGCTGCGCAGGCGCTGCTGCGCGATCCGCAAGCTCGAGCCGCTGCGCCGCGCGCTGGCCGGACGGGGGCTCTGGATCACCGGCCTGCGCCGCGCGCAGTCGGTCACGCGGGGCGCGCTCGAGCCGCTCGCGCGCGACCCGGAGCACGGCCTGATGAAGCTCGCGCCGCTCGCCGAATGGACGCTCGACGACGTGCGCGGCTACGCGGCGCGCCACGGGGTGCCGGTCAGCGCGCTGCACGCGCGCGGCTTCCCGAGCATCGGCTGCGCGCCGTGCACGCGCGCGATCGCCCCCGGCGAGGACGAGCGCGCGGGGCGCTGGTGGTGGGAGGCGCCGGAATCGAAGGAGTGCGGCCTGCACGTGGCGGCCGACGGCCGGATCGTCCGGGCCCGGGTCGTCGAGACCGAAGGCGGTGCCGCATGAGGACCGATGCCTGGCTCGACGCCGACGTCGCGCCCGCTCCGGGCCCGCTGCCCGAGGACGCCGACTGGACCGAGCTCGACGCGCTCGAGGCCGAGTCGGTGCACGTGCTGCGCGAGATCGCCGCCGAGCAGGACCGCGTCGCGCTGCTCTTCTCGGGCGGCAAGGACTCGGCGGTGGTGCTGAGGCTCGCCGAGAAGGCGTTCTGGCCGCAGCGCATGCCCTTCGTGCTGCTGCACGTGGACACCGAGCACAACTTTCCCGAGGTCATCGCGTTCCGCGACCGCATCGCGCGCGAGCGCGGCCACGCGCTCGTCGTGCGCTCGGTGGGCGACTCGATCCGCGCCGGCCGCGTGCGGCTGCGCCGGCCCGACGAGCCGCGCAACCCGCACCAGTCGGTGACGCTGCTCGACGCGATCCGCGAGCTCGGGCTCGCCGCCTGCATCGGCGGCGCGCGCCGCGACGAGGAGAAGGCGCGCGCGAAGGAGCGGATCTTCTCGTTCCGCGACGCGTCCGGCCAGTGGGACCCGAAGGACCAGCGCCCCGAGCTCTGGTCGCTGTACAACGCGACGATCGACGCCGGCGAGAACATCCGCGTGTTCCCGCTGTCGAACTGGACCGAGCTCGACGTCTGGCAGTACATCCGCCGCGAGCGGATCGAGCTGCCGTCGATCTACTTCGCGCACGAGCGCGAGGTCGTGCGCCGGGGTGCGTCGCTGGTGCCGGTGACCGCGCTGACGCCGGCGCGCGAGGGCGAGACCGTCGAGCGGCTGCGCGTGCGCTTCCGCACCGTGGGCGACGTGACCTGCACCGCGCCGGTCGAGTCCGACGCGGCCGACCTCGACGCGATCGTGCTCGAGACGCAGCGCTCGCGGCTGTCCGAGCGGGGCGCGACGCGGCTCGACGACCAGGCCAACGAGGCGGCGATGGAGCTGCGCAAGCGCGAGGGGTACTTCTGATGGATCGGGGAACGCTTCCGGTGCGCGGCTCGCTGCTGCGCGTCGCCACCGCGGGCAGCGTCGACGACGGCAAGAGCACCCTGATCGGCCGGCTGCTCCACGACACCGGTGCGCTGCCGATCGATCAGCTCGACGCGGTCCGGCGCGCTTCGGCACGGCGCGGCGACGGTGCCCTCGACCTGTCGCTTGTCACCGACGGCTTGGAAGCGGAGCGCGAGCAGGGCATCACGATCGACGTCGCGTACCGCTACTTCACCGGCGCGCGCCGGAAGTTCATCGTCGCCGACAGCCCG
>DASPJX010000130.1:0-2644 GCA_035628395.1 Burkholderiaceae bacterium
GGGCATGAACGCCGATCATGTCACGCATTCAAGCTCGTCATTGGATACGGGGGACCGTCGTCACCAGAATGGGCTGCCGCGAACGCGCGATGCCGAAGGCCGGCCGACCCGGCCGGGAGGCATCGACGCGGTAGCGGACCCGTCCGCCATCGTCCTCCGAGGAGAAACACCATGACCCGATCCATCGTTCCCCTGATCGCCGCGGCGATCGCCGCCGTCGCGCTGCCGGCGGCGGCGCAGCTCGCCGGCGAAGGCCAGCCGGCCGCCAACGCCCGCCCCGCGACGGCGCAGCCGGCGTCGCAGGCCGCCACCGCCACCGGTGGAGGAGGCATCGCGTGGACCGCCTCGAGCGCCGCGGGCGAGGGCACCGTCCCGGTGCCGGCGCGGCGAACCGCGACCGTCTCGACGGCGCCCGTACGAGCGGGCGCCGCCGACGTCCGTCGCTGAACGCGACGGGCCGTTCCGGCGGCCGCGGCCGCGGGGACGGCCCGCGCGGGGACCCGTCCGGATGCGACGCGCGTGCGCGGTCGCGCCCCGAGGCGGGATCGTGCGTGCGGCGGTTCGTCGCCGCGCGCCGTCAGGAGGCCTTCGAGTACTCGTCGATCATCTGGCGCAGCCGGTCGCCGGGCACGCCGCCGGGCAGCCGCTTGCCGTTCATGAAGAACACCGTCGGCGTGCCGTTGATGCGCAGCTTGCGGCCGAGCTCGGAGACCTTGGAGACCGGGTTGTCGCAGGCGCCCTTGTTGTCGGGCACCTTGCCGTTCAGCATCAGCTCGTTCCACGCCTTCGCGCGGTCGGGCGCGCACCAGGCCTTGCGGGCCTTCTCGTCCGAGTCGGCCGCGAGGATCGGCAGCGGGAACGTCCAGATCGTCAGGTCGGGCACTGCGACGAGCTCGCGCCGCAGGTTGCGGCAGTGGCCGCAGTTCGGGTCCTCGAAGACCGCGACCTGGCGCGTGCCCTTGCCGTTGACCTGCTTGATCGCCATCGCGAACGGCAGGTCCTTGAACTTGATCGCGGTCAGCTCCTCGATCCGCTCCTGGCTCAGGTTGCGGTTCGAGCGCAGGTCGATCAGCTGGCCCTCGACGAACGCGTGCTGCGCCTTCTCGTCGACGTAGAGCAGGTCGGTGCCGATCTGCACCTCCCAGATGCCGTCGACCGCCGAGCGGCGGATGTTCTCGACCTTGAAGCGGCCCTGCAGCCAGGTCTCGACCGCGCTGCGGATCGCGGGCACCGGATCGGCGGCCGGGGCCGCGGCGGGTGCGGGAGCGGCGGAGCGCGCGGGCGCCTGGGCACCCGCGGGCGCGACGAGGAGCGACGCGGCGAGCGCCGCGCCGACGGCGGCGGCCCGCAGCGCGGGCAGGAACGGAAGGGTGGTCATGGGGAGTCCTCGATGCGGCCGGCCGGGCGTGCGGCGCGACGATGGAAGGTTCACCGCGCGGCCTGCGCGATCATGCGTCGACGCAGCCACGGCGACCTTGCCACGGCGCGCCAGCCGAGATCGCGCAGGCCGACGAGCGGCGCGGGCAACGGTCCGAACGCGCGCTGCAGCCCGTCGGTCGCGTCCTGCATCAGCGAGACCGCCTCGCGTCGGGCCCGCTCGTAGCGGCGCCACAGCAGCGCGTCGCCGAGGTCGCGGTACGGCTCGCGGCCGCGCAGCACCTCGAGCATCGCGGCGACGTCGCCGAAGCCGACGTTCATCCCCTGGCCGGCGAGCGGATGCATCGCGTGCGCGGCGTCGCCGACCAGCACGAGGCGCGGCGCGATCAGCCGCGGCACGCGCACCAGCCGCAGCGGGAACGCCTGCGCGGGGGTGATCGCGGTCATGTCGCCGAGCGTGCGGTGCGCCGTCCCGGCGACGCGCTCGGCGAGCGCCTCGGGCGGCAGCGCGAGCAGCTCGTCGGCGAGCGCGTCGGGCGCCGACCAGACCATGCTCGCGCGGCCGCGCTCGGGCGTGTCGGCGGGCAGCGGCAGCAGCGCGAGCACGCCGAGCTCCGTGCCGAACCACTGGTAGGCGGTGTCGCCGTGCGGCAGCGTCGTGTCGAAGTTGGCGACGACGCCGCGCTGGCCGTAGTCGCGCACGCGCGCCTCGATGCCGGCGAGCGCGCGCATCGTGGAGTCGGCGCCGTCGGCGGCGACCGCGAACCGGGCGGCGACCGAGCGGCCCGAGCCGAGCGCGAGGCGCACGCGGCCCGCGGCGCCCTCGCCCTCGATGCCGGTGGCCACCACGGTGTCGTCGATCGACTCGATGCCGGCGAAGCGCAGCGCGTGCTCGAGCGTGCCCGTCAGCGCGCGGTTCTCGACGATCCAGGCGAGCGCGTCGACGCGGCCCGAGTAGGCGTCGAGGTGCAGCTCGGGGGCGTCGGCCCGCGGGCCGGCATAGACGCGCATGTCGTAGACCGGCGCGATCCGCGCGGCGGGCAGCGCGTCCCAGACGCGCAGCGCGCGCAGCAGCTCGCGGGTGCCCGGCGACAGCGCGTACACCCGGGCGTCCCAGCCGGCGTCCGCGGCGTGCGGCGCGGACGCGGGGCCGATCCAGCCGACCTTCATGCCCGACTGGGCGAGGCCGAGCGCCGCGGCCGCGCCGACCGCACCGCGGCCGACGACGACCGCATCGAAGCTGCGGATGTCCATCGGGCGATTATAG
>DASPJX010000131.1:0-3344 GCA_035628395.1 Burkholderiaceae bacterium
TCGCGCACTTCGAGGCGCAGGCCGCGCGGATGTCGAGCACCACCGAGCGCGTCGCCTCGCTCGCCGACGTCCCGGGCGCGGTCGCGCGCTACCTCGGCGCGCACGGCCTGCCGATGCGGGCGGTCTGCTGGAACACGCTGGGCGCGCTCGACTGGGCCGGCGCCGGCCTCGAGGTCGAGGCGCGCCGGCCGCGGGGCGACGACCTCGTCGGCATCAGCGGCACCTTCGCCGCGATCGCCGAGACCGGCACGCTGATGATGCTGTCGGGCCCGGACACGCCGGCCTCGATGCACCTGCTGCCCGAGACGCACGTCGCGATCGTCGAGGCCGACCGGATCGTCGGCCACTACGAGGACGGCTTCGCGCGGGCCCGCGTCGAGCGCGGCCGCCTGCCGCGCGCGACGAACCTGGTGTCGGGGCCCTCGCGCACCGGCGACATCGAGCAGACGATCGTCCTCGGCGCGCACGGGCCGTACCGCGTGCACGTCGTGATCGTGGGCGCGACGCCGGTCGGGAGCCCGTCGTGAGGCCCCGCCTGCTCGTCACCCGCCGGGTGTTCCCCGAGGTGCTCGACGCGCTGTCGGGCGCGTTCGAGATCGAGGCCAACCAGGACGACGCCGTCTGGAGCGCCGACGAGCTCCGCGCGAAGGCCGCCGGCTGCGACGCGCTGTACGTCGTCGCCTCCGACCGCGTCGACGCGGCGCTGCTCGACGCCTGCCCGCGGCTGAGGATCGTCGCCACCGGCTCGGTCGGCTACAACCACGTCGACGTCCCCGCCTGCGTCGCGCGCGGCATCCGGGTCACCAACACGCCCGACGTGCTGACCGAGGCGACCGCCGACATGGCGTGGGCGCTGCTGATGGCGACCGCGCGGCGGGTCACCGAGTCCGAGCGCTGGCTGCGCGAAGGGCATTGGGGGCGCTGGGCCTGGGACCAGTTCCTGGGCGCCGACGTGCACGGCGCGACGCTGGGCATCGTCGGCATGGGACGGATCGGCTCGGCGATCGCGCGGCGCGCGGGCGGCTTCTCGATGACGCTGCTGTACTCGAACCGCAGCGACTCGCCGAACGCCGCCGCGCTCGGCGCCGAGCGCGTGCCGCTCGACGCGCTGCTCGCGCGCGCGGACCACGTGGTGCTCGTGCTGCCGTACTCGCCGCAGACCCACCACACGATCGGCGAGCGCGAGCTCGCCCTGATGAAGCCGACCGCGACGCTGGTCAACATCGCGCGCGGCGGCATCGTCGACGACGCGGCGCTCGCGCGGGCGCTGCGCGACGGGCGCATCGCCGCGGCCGGGCTCGACGTCTACGAGAACGAGCCGGCGGTGCACCCGGCGCTGCTCGAGGTGCCCAACGTCGTGCTGACCCCGCACATCGGCAGCGCCACGCGCTCGACGCGCCTCGGCATGGCGATGCTGGCCGCGCGCAACCTGCTCGCGTTCGTCGCGGGCGAGGCATTGCCGACGCCGGTCGACGCGGTCCCGCCGCGCACCGCCTGATCCGTACCGGGAGACCCGACACCATGGCGACGATCGAGTTCAGCCGCGAGCACGCGCTCGGGCTGAAGAAGGCCCGCGCGGCCGCGCAGCGCGTGGCCGAGGAGATGGAGCGCGAGTTCGGGATGACCAGCGAGTGGGACGGCGACGTGCTGCTCTTCCGGGGCAGCGGCGTCGACGGCGAGCTCGCGGTCTCGCGCACGCACGTCGAGCTGCGCGCCAAGCTCGGCTTCCTGCTCTCGGCCTTCCGCGGACGGATCGAGGAGCAGTTGCACCGCAACTTCGACGAGTACTTCGGCTGAGCCGCCTCCGCGGCCGGCGCCGGGAGCGGGGCCGCGGGTCAGCCGCCCTTCACCAGCCGGTCGATCGCCGCGCGGTCGCTGGCCGGCGCGGCGTCGCCCGCGTCGAGACGGCCGCCGCGCAGCACCTCGTCGGCGGCCGGCGTCACGTCGTCGCGGTCGTCGTCGCGATCGCTCGCCTTGGGCGGCCGCGAGGGCCGGGTGTCGGGATCGATGCCGCGCTGGATCGACTCGTTGCGATCGTGCAGCGGACCGTCGTCTCGGGTGTCCTTCGGGTCGGCCATGCCGTCTCCTGCGCCGTGTCGCCCGGCACGGGACGCCGTGCCGCGGGCGGGTCGGGACAGGCAGGCCGGATGCCCGGGGCGGGGCCGACGGCGGCGCCCCGGACGGCGTCAGCCCTTCAGGTCCTCGACCAGGTCGACGTAGCGCTGCATCGCGTCGTCCTTCGACGCGCCCTTGAGCTCGTTCCAGGCGTCCCACTTCGCGCGCCCGACCATGTCGGTGAACCCGGGCCGCTTGCCGTCGACGTCGCCCTCGGTCGCCTGCTTGTAGAGCGCGTACATCTTCAGCAGGGTCGCGTTGTCGGGACGCTCGTCGAGCGACTTCGAGTCGGCGACGGCCTGCTCGAAACGGCGGGTCAGATCGGACATCGGTGTCTCCTCGCGGGGGGCCGGGGGGTGGGCCTATCATAGCCGCAAAGCGACACCCGGCCGGACCGGGCGGAGGGACGATGGCGGCGAGCACGGGGCGCGAGCGGATGTCGGGCGTGGACACCGCGTGGTTGCGGATGGACCGGCCCGGCAACCTGATGATGATCGTCGGCATCAAGGTGTTCGAGCGGCCGATCCGCCCGGCCCGGCTGCGGGCGGTCGTCGTCGAGCGGCTGCTCGCGCACGACCGCTTCCGCCAGCGCGTCGAGCGCGACGCGATGGGCGGCTGCTGGTGGGTCGACGACCCGCGCTTCGAGCTGGACGCGCACCTCGTCGAGCACCGCCTCGACGGCGACGGCTCCGACGCCGACCTGCAGCGGTTCGTCGCCGCGCTCGCGTCCACGCCGCTCGACGCGTCGCGCCCGCTGTGGCAGTTCCACCTGGTGCGCGGCTATCGCGGCACCGATGCGCTGGTCGCGCGGATCCACCACTGCATCGCCGACGGCATCGCGCTGGTGCGCGTGATGCTGAGCCTGACCGACGGCGCGCAGCCCGCGGACGGCGCGCGGGGCGGCCCGGTCGCGGATGCGCGCGCGGTGTCCGACGAGCACGCCGCAGGGCCGGTCGTCACCAACCCCTGGCAGCCCTGGCTGCGGCCGCTGACCGACGGCGCGGTCCGCGCGATCGAGGCGACCGGCAGCGCCGTGGCCGGATCGATGAGGCTCGCGGTCGAGCCCGGCGGCGCGCCCACCTGAAGGCAAGCCGCGATACGCACGCAGCCACCGCCGTCCACATGTCACGCCTGTCCGCCGCTGCGCAGGAGCCGTGCGATCACGCCGGCGATGCGCTGCCAGTGGTCGGTTTCCTTCGCCAGCTGCCGCCGGCCCGTCCTGGTGATCG
>DASPJX010000132.1:0-3335 GCA_035628395.1 Burkholderiaceae bacterium
CGCGCCGCGCGCCGTAGCTGTTGAAGTCGGCCACCGCGACGTCGTGCTCCTGCAGGTAGATGCCGGCGGGGGAGGTCGGCTTGATCGAGCCGGCCGGCGAGATGTGGTCGGTCGTGACCGAGTCGCCGAAGATGCCGAGCACCCTGGCGCCGCTGATGTTGCCGGGATGGCCCGGCGACATCGAGAAGTCCTTGAAGAAGGGCGGCTCCGCGATGTAGGTCGACTTCGGCCAGTCGTAGACCTGGCCGCCGGCGGCCGGCACCGCGTTCCACAGCGTGTGGTCCTTGGTCAGGTCGCTGTAGAGGCGCTTGAAGGTCTTCGCGTCCATCGCGTGCTTCATCAGCGCGTGGATCTCGTCCGAGGTCGGCCAGACGTCGCCGAGGAACACGTCGCGACCCTGCTCGTCCTGCCCGAGCGGCTCGCTCATCAGATCGACCGACACGTTGCCCGCGATCGCGTAGGCGACGACGAGCGGCGGCGAGGCGAGGAAGTTGGCCCGCAGGTTCGGGTGGATGCGCGCCTCGAAGTTGCGGTTGCCGGAGAGCACCGCCGCGCAGACCATGTCGTTCGCGGTGATCGCCTCGTTGATGTCGGGCGCCAGGTCGCCGGCGTTGCCGATGCAGGTCGTGCAGCCGTACGCGGCCACCGAGAAGCCGAGCTTCGACAGCGGCTCGAGCAGCTTCGCCTTCTCGAGGTACTCGGTCACCACGCGCGAGCCCGGGGCGAGCGAGGTCTTGATGTGCGGCGCCACCTTCAGCCCGCGCTTGACCGCCTTCTTCGCGAGCAGGCCGGCGGCGAGCAGCACCCCGGGGTTGGAGGTGTTGGTGCAGGAGGTGATCGCCGCGATCAGCACGTCGCCGTTGCGCAGCGTCGTGCCCGTCGAGGTGGTGTACGCGCGGTCGAGGTCGGCGGCGTCCTTGTTGAACCCGTTGTCGACGACGGGCTTCGAGAAGAGGTCGGCGAAGGTCGACTTCACCGCGCCGATCTCGATCCGGTCCTGCGGACGCTTCGGGCCCGCGAGCGAGGGCGAGACCGTCGCCAGGTCGAGCTCGACGACCTTCGAGTAGTTGAGCTCGCCGGCCTTCGGCACGCCGTACAGGCCCTGCGCCTTGAAGTAGGCCTCGAAGGCCGCGATCTCGTCCTTCGTGCGGCCCGAGCCCTCGAAGTACGCGATCGTCCGGTCGTCGACCGGGAAGAAGCCCATCGTCGCGCCGTACTCCGGCGCCATGTTCGCGATCGTCGCGCGGTCGGGCAGCGCGAGGCTCTCGGTGCCCTCGCCGAAGAACTCGACGAACTTGCCCACCACCTTCTCGCGGCGCAGCATCTCGGTGATCCGCAGCACCAGGTCGGTGGCGGTCACGCCCTCGCGCAGCCGGCCCTTCAGGTGCACGCCGACCACGTCGGGCGTCAGGAAGTACACCGGCTGGCCGAGCATGCCGGCCTCGGCCTCGATGCCGCCCACGCCCCAGCCGACCACGCCGATGCCGTTGATCATCGTCGTGTGGCTGTCGGTGCCGACCAGCGTGTCGGGGTAGTACACGCTGTGCTTGCCGTCCTGCTTCGAGTGCACGCCGCGCGCCAGGTACTCGAGGTTGACCTGGTGGACGATGCCGATGCCCGGGGGCACGACCTTGAAGGTGTCGAACGCCTGCATGCCCCACTTCATGAACTGGTAGCGCTCGGCGTTGCGCTGGAACTCCAGCTTCATGTTCAGGTCGAGCGCGTCGGGCGTGCCGAAGTGGTCGATCATCACCGAGTGGTCGACCACCAGGTCGACCGGCACCAGCGGCTCGATCCGCTTCGGGTCCTTGCCCATCTTGCTCGCGACGTTGCGCATCGCGGCGAGGTCGGCGAGCAGCGGCACGCCGGTGAAGTCCTGCAGCACCACGCGGGCGACGATGAACGGGATCTCGTCGACGCGCTTGTCGTTGGGCTGCCAGTTGGCGAGCTGCTCGACGTGCTGCTCGGTGACCTTCTTGCCGTCGACGTTGCGCAGCACCGCCTCGAGCACGATCCGGATCGACACCGGCAGCTTCCTGACGTTGGGGAAGGTCTTGGCGAGCGCCGGCAGCGAGTAGAACTGCGCGGTCTTGCCGGACTTCGGCGAGAAGTCCTTCAGGGTCTTGAACGCGTTGTGGGCCATGGTCGGGCTCCGGTTCAGATCGTGTAGAGGTCGACGTATTCGTGCACCGGCATCGCCTCGAGCGCCTTCTGCTCGAGCGAGACCGCGAGGATGGCGTCCTGCTGCTTCTTCGGGAAGCGGCGCGCGAGGTTCGTGCGGAACTTCGCCTCGAGCAGCGGCCAGCCCTCCTTGCGGCGGCGGCGGTGCCCGATCGGATATTCCACGACGATCTCCTTCAGCTTCTTGCCGTCCTTGAACTCGACGGTGAGGGCGTTGGCGATCGAGCGCTTCTCGGGATCGTGGTAGTCCTTCGTGAACTGCGGATCCTCGACGCAGACGATCCGGTCGCGCAGCGAGTCGATGCGCGCGTCCGAGGCGATCTCGTCCTCGTAGTCGGCGGCGGTCAGGCGCCCGAACAGGATGGGCACCGCCACCATGTACTGGATGCAGTGGTCGCGGTCGGCCGGATTGTCCAGCGGACCCTTCTTGTCGATGATCCGGATGCAGGCCTCGTGCGTGCGGATCGTGACCTTCCGGATGTCGTCGGGGCCCTTGCCGAGGCGATGGAGCTCCTGGTGGATCTGCATCGCGGCCTCGACCGCGGTCTGCGAGTGGAACTCGGCCGGGAACGAGATCTTGAAGAGCACGTTCTCCATCACGTAGCTGCCGTAGGGGCGCTGGAACTGGAACTCCCGGCCCTTGAACAGCACGTCGTAGAAGCCCCAGGTCTTGGCGCTGAGCACCGACGGATAGCCCATCTCGCCGGTCTTCGCGATCAGCGCGAGCCGGACCGCGCGCGAGGTCGCGTCGCCGGCCGCCCAGCTCTTGCGCGAGCCGGTGTTCGGCGCGTGCCGGTAGGTCCGCAGCGCCTGGCCGTCGACCCAGGCGAGCGACACCGCGTTGACGATCTCCTCGCGATCGAGGCCGAGCATCTGCGCGACCACCGCGGTCGAGGCGATCTTGACCAGGACCACGTGGTCGAGGCCCACCTTGTTGAACGAGTTCTCGAGCGCGATCACGCCCTGGATCTCGTGGGCCTTGATCATCGCCGTCAGGACGTCGCGCATCAGCAGCGGCTTGCGCCCGGCGGCGACCGCGTTGCGCGACAGCCAGTCGGCCGTCATCAGGATGCCGCCCAGGTTGTCCGACGGATGGCCCCACTCCGCGGCGAGCCACGTGTCGTTGAAGTCGAGCCAGCGGATCATCGCGCCCA
>DASPJX010000133.1:0-2862 GCA_035628395.1 Burkholderiaceae bacterium
GCGGCGGGCGGCGGGCGGCGGGCGGCAGACTACGGACTACGGACCGCGGACTGCGGACTTCGGGCCGCGCGCCCACCCACGCCCGCACCCGCCGGCCGGTCGACGGCCCGCCGCCCGGTCATCGGCCCGGCGCCGCCGCGCCGCCGCGGGTCTCGAAGCCCTCGAACACGACGTCGGGGGCGCTGAGGTTGTGGCGCGACGGCAGGTCGCGCCCGAAGCGGGCCGACGGCGCGCGCACCCGCCCGAAGCCGAGGATCGGCGCGACGCGCGGCGCGCCGTCCGCCCCTCTCCAGCGCGCGACCGAGACGTCGGCCTGCTCGGTGCGCACGAACATCGAGCGCAGCGCCGCGAACGGCCGGCCCGCCGGGCGCGGCGGATCGAGCGCGACCGCGAGCACGATCCGCTCGGGCGTCGCCCGCTCGATCGCGAGCGTGCCGCGCGAGCCGTCGGCGAAGGACAGCGCGAAGCGCAGCGACGCGGTGTCGAGCTCGATGCGCGAGAGGGCGACGTAGGGCCGGCCGTCCTCGTCGATCGGCCCGACCAGGAACGAGCTGCCGTAGGCGGTGTCCGGCAGGTGCGCCGGCGGCAGCGGCTTCGGCCGCCAGTAGCCGTCCGACGGATAGACCACGAGCATCTCGACGTCGCGCGGCGGTCCGCGCCGGATCAGCTGCACGAGGTGCAGGCCCGGCTCGCGCCGGCCGTCGACGACGACGTCGACGTTCTCGGGCCGCCAGAACGTCTCGAACCGGTGACCGACGACGCGCAGCGTCGCGTCCTCGTGCAGCACGACGGTGCGCGGCTCGAAGCGGAACACCGGGTCGCCCGACATGTCGCAGTCGGTGAAGTCGGGGGCGGTGCTGTCCTCGACGATCGACGCGACGTACGGCGGATGCTCGGCGACGATGCGGAACGACGAGACGTCCGGACCCTCGATCCTCACGTAGACGTTGTCCTCCTCGGCGCAGCGCGTCGGCCGGCTCGCGTCGACGAAGTCGACCGGGACGGGCCCGGCGGCGCCCGCCGCGACGGGCAGCGCCAGCGCGAGCAGCGCCGCGCGCGCGCCGCGGATCACGGCCGGCCTCCGGCGTCGCCCGGCCGGCACCGGATTATCCTTGCGCATCGCCGCGTCCGCGGCCCCCGTCCACGAGGACACCGCACGTGCCGAACGCTCATCGCCCCTGGGCCTCGCTGACCTGGCAGGACTTCGCGCGGCTCGACCCCGCGCGCGCGGTCGCGGTGCTGCCGGTCGCGGCGATCGAGCAGCACGGTCCGCATCTGCCGCTCGACGTCGACGCGCGGATCGCGCGCGGCGTGCTCGAGGCCGCGCTCGAGCGGACCGCGCCCGGCACCGGGGTGCTGGTGCTGCCCGAGATGCCGGTCGGCAAGAGCGACGAGCATCTCGCCTTCCCCGGCACGCTGACGCTGTCGACCGACACGCTCGCGCGACTCTGGTACGAGATCGGCGAGTCGGTGCGGCGCGCCGGCGTGCGCAAGCTGGTGATCGTCAACGCCCACGGCGGCCAGGGGCACGTCGCGCGGATCGTCGCGCAGGACCTGCGGGTCAGGCTCGGGATGGTCGCGGTGGTCGCGAACACCTACGGCTTCGGCGAGCCGGCGGGCCTCTTCCCCGAGGCGGAGGCGCGCCACGGCATCCACGGCGGCGCGAGCGAGACCTCGCTGATGCTGCGGCTCGCGCCGGAGAGCGTGCGCACCGACCGCGTCGACGACTTCCGGCCCGCGTCGGCGGACCTCGCCGCGCGCGAGCTGCGCTTCCACGGCAACGGATCGCTCGCCTGGGCGACGCAGGACCTGCATCCGTCGGGGGCCTGCGGCGACGCGCGGCTCGCGACCGCCGCCGCCGGCGCCGCGATCCTCGAGCACGCGGCGACCCGGCTCGCCGCGCTGCTCGACGACGTCGTCGCCTACCCGCTCGAGGCGCTGCGCGCCGGCCCGCTCGACGCCTGAGGCACCCACGGCTCAGGCCATCCGGCGCAGCACGTCGTCGCGCCGCACGAACCGGTGGTACAGCGCGCCGGCGACGTGGACGGCGACGAGCGCGAGCAGCACGATCCCGAGCGCGCCGTGCAGCGCGAACGCCCGCTCGGCGAGCGCCTCGTCCTTCGCGACCAGCGGCGGCAGCACGAAGAGGCCGTAGACGCGGATCGTCGCGCCGTACGCCGAGGTCGCCCACCAGCCGACCAGCGGCATCGCGAGCAGCAGCGCGTAGAGCAGCGCGTGCACGAGGCCCGCGGCGCGGCGCTGCGGCGTCGGCACGTCGGCCGGGAGCGGCGGCGGCGGATGGCCGAGCCGCCAGGCGAGCCGCAGCGCGGTCAGCACGAACAGCAGCACGCCGGTCGAGCGGTGCAGGTCGAACGCGAGGTCCTGCGTGCGGCCCGCCGGCAGGTCGAGCAGCACGAAGCCGAGCGCCGCCATCGGGAGCACGAGCGCCGCCGTGACCCAGTGGAACGTGCGTGCGACCGGCGTGTAGCGGGCGCCCACGGCGGTCGCCTCAGCCGACGGAGACCGGTGCGCCCTCGCCGATCAGGTGCCCGGCGCGCCGACGCTTGGTCTCGAGGTAGCGCCGGTTGCCGCGGCGCACCGGCGCGAGCAGCGGGATGCGCTCCTCGACGTCGAGGCCGGCCGCGCGCAGGGCGGCGAGCTTGGACGGGTTGTTGGTGAGCGGCGCGACGCGCGAGATGCCGACCGCGCGCAGCATCGCCGCGGCGGCGTCGTACCGGCGCTCGTCCATCTCGAAGCCGAGCGCGAGGTTCGCGTCGACGGTGTCGAGACCGTCGTCCTGCAGGCGGTACGCGCGCATCTTGTTGCCGAGCCCGAGGCCGCAGCCTTCCTGCGCGAGGTAGA
>DASPJX010000134.1:0-9664 GCA_035628395.1 Burkholderiaceae bacterium
CGCCATGAAGACTGCGCCCGCGAGGCTCGCGAATTCCCTCAGGAGCGCGCGGTGGAAGATCATGCGATACTTTCCCGGTGGAATTTAGCATAAAGGCGCTCTCGCCCGAGAGCGCGAAGAGCGCCTGCATCGTGCTGGGCGCGCACTCCAACCAGGAGCTCACACCCGCGGCGAAGCGCGTCGACCAAGCCTCGCGCGGTGCGTTAAAGAAGGCGCTCGGCGATCTCGCGCCGAAGCCCGGAGCGACGCTCCTGCTGCGTGGCGTGCCGGGCGTGGCCGCCGAGCGGGTGCTGCTGGTGGCGCTGGGCGAGCGCAAGGAATTCTCCGAGAACGCGTTTCGCGAGTCGGTGCGCGGCGCGGCCAATGCGCTCAAGGAGCTGGACGCGAAAGACGCGAGCTTCTTCCTCGTCGACACCAAGGTGAACGCACGCCCGGTATCGTGGAACGTGCGCCAGGCCGTGCTCGGCGTGCGCGAAGCGCTCTATCGCTTTGATGTCCTCAAGACGCAGAAAAAGCCAAACGGGCACGCGCTTTCAGAGGTCACGCTGCCGCTTTCGGCGAACGCTCAGCTCGAGCAGGCGCTCGCCGAGGCCCAGGCGACCGCCGACGGCGCCGAGCTCGCCCGCACGCTCGGCAACCTGCCGAGCAACATCTGCACGCCCGCCTACCTCGCCGAGGAAGCGAAGAAGCTCGCCCGGCAGTTCAAGCTCCAGGTGGAGGTTCTCGAGCGCCGCGACATGGAGCGCCTTGGCATGGGCGCCTTCCTTGCGGTGGCCAATGCGTCGCACCAGCCGCCCAAGCTCATCGTGCTGCGCTATTCCGGCGGCGCCAAGTCGAGAAAACCGCTTGCGCTCGTCGGCAAGGGCATCACGTTCGACACCGGCGGCATCTCCATCAAGCCCGCGGCCGAGATGGACGAGATGAAGTTCGACATGTGCGGCGCCGCCTCGGTGCTCGGCACGATGCGCGCGATCGCGGCGATCGGCGCGAAGGTCAACCTGATCGCGGTGGTGCCCGCGGCCGAGAACATGCCCTCGGGCCGCGCGACGCGCCCGGGCGACGTCGTCACCAGCATGTCGGGCCAGACGGTCGAGATCCTGAACACCGACGCCGAGGGCCGGCTGATCCTGTGCGACGCCCTCACCTACGTCGAGCGCTTCAAGCCGGCGGCGGTCGTCGACGTCGCGACGCTGACCGGCGCGTGCGTGATCGCGCTCGGCGGCCACCACAGCGGCCTCTTCACGAAGAGCGACGCGCTCGCCGACGAGCTGACCGGCGCGGGTCGCGAGGCCGGCGACACCTGCTGGCGGATGCCGCTCGACGACGAGTACCAGGAGGCGCTGAAGTCGAACTTCGCCGACATGGGCAACGTCGGCGGGCGCGCCGGCGGCGCGATCACCGCGGCCTGCTTCCTCGCGCGCTACGCGAAGGCCTACGACTGGGCGCACCTCGACATCGCGGGCACCGCCTGGAAGGGCGGCGCCGCGAAGGGCGCGAGCGGCCGGCCGGTGCCGCTGCTCGCGCGCTTCGTGCTGGGCCGCGCGGGCGCCTGAGCCCGCCGGAACCCGACGCCGGGGTCCGCATGACCCGCATCGACTTCCACTTCAACGTGCCCGACAAGCTCGGCTACGGCTGCCGGCTGGTGCGCAAGATCTACCGCACCGGCCAGCGGGTCGTCGTATGCTGCGACGACCCGGCGCGGCTCGCCGCCTTCGACCAGGCGCTCTGGACGTTCGCGCCCCAGGACTTCGTGCCGCACGTGATGGCGGGCGACCCGCTCGCCGACGAGACGCCGATCGTGCTCGCGGTGTCGCCCGACGGGCTGCCCTGGCACGACGTGCTGGTGAACCTCGGCGACGCCACCCCCGAGGGCTTCGCGCGCTTCGAGCGGCTCGTCGAGGTCGTCGCCGACGACCCGGCCGACCGCGACAGCGGCCGCGCGCGCTGGCGCTTCTACCGCGATCGCGGCTATCCGCTCGACACGCACGACGCCGCCGCCGAGCGGCGCTGACCGATCCCGCCATGCCCGATCCCGACCGCTCCGCCCCGCCCGACCGACTCCCGCCGGGCGCGAAGCCCGCGGCCCGCACCGGCGGGCCCGACGAGGCGATCCCGATGCTGACCGAGATCGTCGAGGTGCCCCGCTACGTCGAGGAGGAGCTGCCGAAGACGCTCGCCGAGGTCGACTGGGCGGCGCTCGGCGAGCGGGTGCGCGAGAACGTCACCGAGCGGCTCGCGCACCGCGCGCAGGCGCTGATCGACGCGCACCTGCGCGAGACCGTCGAGGCGGTGATCGAGCGCGCCGCGCACGGCCTCGCCGCGGAGCTGCGCGCGTCGCTGTCGCAGATGGTGCGCGACGTGGTCTCGCGCGCGGTCGACGAGGAGCTGACCCGCGTGCACGCCGAGATCGCGAAGCGCAAGGGCTGAACGGCGGCCGGGCGGACCCGCCGGGCGGGCCTCCCCGCCCCCTATAATCGCGGGTTTGGCTCCCGATCCCCAGGCACCCGCGATGAACGCCCCGCAACCGCAGGGCGCGGCCGACGCTGCGCTCGCCAAGAGTTTCGAGCCCGCCGCGATCGAGGCGCGCTGGTACCCGCTGTGGGAATCGCGCGGCTACTTCCGCAACCCGCCGCAGGGCGCTCCGGTGCGCGGCGAGGGGCTGTCGGCGACCGCCTCCGGCTACTGCGTCCAGCTGCCGCCGCCCAACGTGACCGGCACGCTGCACATGGGCCACGCGTTCCAGCAGACGCTGATGGACACGCTGATCCGCTGGCAGCGGATGAAGGGCGCCGACGTCAACTGGGTGGTCGGCACCGACCACGCCGGCATCGCGACGCAGGTGGTGGTCGAGCGCCAGCTGCAGGCGCAGGGCCTGACCCGCCACGACCTCGGGCGCGAGGCCTTCCTCGAGCGCGTCTGGCGCTGGAAGCAGCAGTCGGGCGCGACGATCATCGGCCAGATGCGCCGGCTCGGCGCCTCGGGCAACTGGGACTACGCCGACGCCGAGGGCGCGAAGGCCGGCTACTTCACGATGGACGCGCGGATGAGCGCGGCGGTGCTCGAGGTGTTCGTGCGGCTGCACGAGCAGGGCCTCGTCTACCGCGGCAAGCGGCTCGTGAACTGGGATCCGACGCTGCAGACCGCGGTGTCCGACCTCGAGGTCGACAGCGAGGAGGAGGACGGCCGGATCTGGGAGATCCGCTATCCGCTCGCCGGCGATCCCGCGACGGTCGAGCTGCCGGCCACCGACGCCGAGCCGGCGCGCACCGTCGTCGTCGACGCGCTGGTCGTCGCGACGACGCGGCCCGAGACGATGCTCGGCGACGTCGCCGTCGCGGTGAACCCGAAGGACGCCCGCTGGGCGCCCCTGGTGGGCCGCTCGCTGCGGCTGCCGCTGTCCTCGGACGCCCCGCTCGACGCGGCCTCGTGGCGCGAGATCCCGATCGTCGCCGAC
Organism: Burkholderiaceae bacterium; assembly: GCA_035628395.1. Lineage (GTDB taxonomy): Bacteria > Pseudomonadota > Gammaproteobacteria > Burkholderiales > Burkholderiaceae_E > UBA4615. The sequence goes on from DASPJX010000134.1 coordinate 3,455, forward strand.
GACTACGTCGACCCGGCCTTCGGCACCGGCTGCGTGAAGATCACGCCGGCGCACGACTTCAACGACTGGAAGCTCGGCGAGCGCCACGGGCTGCCCGCGATCCCGGTGCTGACCCAGACCGCGACCGTCTCGGACGCGGCGCCCGGGCCCTACCGCGGGCTCGACCGCTACGCCGCGCGCGAGCGCGTGCTCGAGGACCTGCGCGCGCTCGGGCTGCTGGTGTCCGAGAAGCCCCACCGGCTCACCGTGCCGCGCTCGGCGCGCACCGGCGTCGTCGTCGAGCCGATGCTCACCGACCAGTGGTTCGTCGCGATGAGCCGGCGCGACCACGGCAACGGGTTCTTCCCCGGACGCTCGATCGCCGACGTCTGCCTGCAGGTGGTGGCCGACGGGCAGGTGCGCTTCGTGCCCGAGCACTGGCGCGCCACCTACGACCACTGGATGGAGAACATCCAGGACTGGTGCATCTCGCGCCAGCTCTGGTGAGGCCACCAGATCCCGGCCTGGTACAAGGCGGACGCCGACGGCGCGCCGATCCACGACGGCACGGTGTTCGTCGCGCGCGACGAGGCCGCCGCGCGGTCGCGGGCCGCCGAGGCCGGCTGGAGCGGTCCGCTGGTGCGCGATCCGGACGTGCTCGACACCTGGTTCTCGTCGGCGCTGGTGCCCTTCTCCTCGCTCGGCTGGCCGGGCCCGGGCGCCGACCTCGACCGCTACCTGCCCTCGTCGGTGCTGGTCACCGGCTTCGACATCATCTTCTTCTGGGTCGCCCGGATGGTGATGATGACGACCTTCTTCACCGGCCGCGTGCCGTTCCGCGACGTGTACATCAACGCGATCGTGCGGGACGCCGAAGGCCAGAAGATGTCGAAGTCGAAGGGCAACACGATCGATCCGCTCGACCTGATCGACGGCGTGACGCTCGAGACGCTGCTCGAGAAGTCGACGGTCGGGCTGCTGCGCGCCGACCACAAGGCGCGCATCGAGAAGCAGATCCGCAAGGCCTATCCCGAGGGCATCCCGGCCTACGGCGCCGACGCGGTGCGCTTCACCTTCGCCTCGCTCGCGACGTTCGCGCGGACGCTGAACTTCGACCTGAACCGCTGCGAGGGCTACCGCAACTTCTGCAACAAGCTCTGGAACGCGACGCGCTTCGTGCTGATGCAGACCGAGGGCAAGGACTGCGGCTTCGCGCCGCACGGCGCCGACGAGTGCGTGCCGGGCGGCTACCTGCACTTCACGCCGGTCTCGCGCTGGATCTCGTCGCGGCTGCAGCGCGTCGAGGCCGAGGTCGAGCAGGCGCTCGTCGAGTACCGCTTCGACGTCGCCGCGCGCGCGATCTACGAGTTCGTCTGGAACGAGTACTGCGACTGGTACCTCGAGCTCGCGAAGGTCGACCTCGCGTCGCCCGATCCGGCGGTGCAGCGCGGCACGCGCCGCACGCTGCTGCGCGTGCTCGAGGCGGTGCTGCGGCTCGCGCATCCGATGATCCCGTTCATCACCGAGGAGCTGTGGCAGAAGGTCGCCCCGATCGCCGGGCGCTACGGCGAGCGCGGCGAGCAGACCCTGGAGGGCGAGGCGCTCGCCGCGGCGCTCGTCGAGCGGCGTCACTCGATCTGCACGCAGCGCTTCCCGGCGGCCGAGCCCGCGAAGGTCGACGCGGCGAGCGAGGCCGCGGTCGCGGAGCTGAAGTCGATGGTCGACGCGTGCCGCGCGCTGCGCGGCGAGATGAGCGTCTCGCCGGCGCAGAAGCTGCCGCTGGTGCTGGCCGGCCCGCGCGACCGCGCGACCGCGCACGCGCCCTACCTGCAGGTGCTCGCGAAGCTGTCGGACGTCGAGCTCGTCGACGCGCTGCCGTCCGGCTCGATCGCGCCGGTGCAGATCGTCGGCGACTTCCGGCTGATGCTGAAGGTGGAGATCGACGTCGGCGCCGAGCGCGATCGGCTCGACAAGGAGATCGCGCGGGTCGACGGCGAGGTGCGCAAGGCGTCGGCCAAGCTCGGCAACGCGAGCTTCGTCGAGCGCGCGCCGGCGGCGGTGGTGGCGCAGGAGCGCGAGCGGCTCGGCGCGTTCGAGTCGACGCTCGCGCGGCTGCGGGAGCAGCGCGCCCGGCTGGGCTGACGCCGGGTCGCGCTCGACGAGCCCCCGGGACGCATCGCCTCCCGGGATCGCGGGGCGTGGCGGCCTTCGCCGCCGGTGGAGGACGCGTCCGCGTTCTCCGCCGCGCCCTCAGCGGCGCTTCAGGAAGAAGGTCCAGATCCGGTCGGCCTCGGTCTGGCCGACCATCTCGTTGCCGGTCTGCTTCGCGAACGCCTGGAAGTCGCGCAGCGAGCCCGGGTCGGTCGACAGCACCTTCAGCACCTGCCCGCTCGCGAGCTCGGCGAGCGCCTTCTTCGCCTTCAGGATCGGCAGCGGGCAGTTCAGGCCGCGGGCGTCGACTTCGCGGTCGAATGCGATGGGCTCGGACATCGTGGTAGCCGCCTTGCGGGGCGGTCGGGTCGGATGCGGGATCGGGATTCTAGCGCGCGGCGCGGCCGGGGCCCCGACGCCCGCTCAGCGCGGCGGGTCGCGCAGCACCGCCCGGCCGACCCCGACCAGCCCGCCGCCGAGCAGCGCCGCCATGCCCCAGAACAGCACCGCGACGCCGAACACGCCGCCCAGCGCGCCGAACGCGCTCGGCAGCACGGTCTGCGTGCCGTTGACCAGCGTGAGCCGAAGCCCGGTGGCCTCGCCGAGGCGGCTCGCCGGCGCCGAGCGCGCGAGGATCGACAGCGTCATCGGCTGCGACACGCCGAGCCCGAGCCCGAGCACGAACGACAGCGCGAGCAGCGCCTCGAGCGTCGAGAACAGCGGATAGACCGCGTAGACGACGCCGGTCACCGCCATCGCGAACAGGATCGCCCGCCATTCGGAGACGTCCATCAGGAACAGCGGCACGATCATCCGCACCACCATCGTCGCGATCGCGAACGCGCCGAGGATCAGCCCGATGCCCGAGGCCGACAGTCCGATCCGCGCGCCGTACAGCGGCACGAGGAACTGGTGGACGTCCCACGCCGAGGAGATCAGCGCGACGACGACGTACAGCCGACGCAGCTCGGGCGAGGCGAGCAGGTCGCGCACCCGCAGCCCGCCGCCGCCCTGCGGCACGACGAGCCGCGCGCCGGGCAGGCGCTCGCGGACCGCGCGCAGCCAGAGCAGCGCGACCAGCGGCAGCAGCGCGAGCGTGCCGAACGCGAAGCGGTGGCCGAGCCCGTCGATCAGGAAGCCGGCGCTGGTCGGGCCGAGGAACGACGAGACCGAGAAGCCGATCGCCATCAGGCTCAGGTTGTGGCGGCGCTCCTCGGGCGAGCCGAGCTCGCTGATCAGCTTCTGGATGCCGAGGTGGAACGGCAGGAACCCGAGCCCGACGAGCACCGAGGTCGCGGTCAGCGTGCCGAGCGACAGCCACGCGAACGGCAGCAGCGCGCCCGCGACGATCAGCGCGGTGCCGGCGATCATCGGGCCGCGCGCGCCGATCCGGTCGATCCAGCGCCCGCCGGGGATCGACAGCAGCATCGGCAGCAGGCTGTAGAGCGACAGGATCGTGCCGACCTGGAAGGTCGGCGCGTGCAGGTGCAGCGCCGCGAGCGTGAGCGACACCCGCACGCCGGCGAAGGCGACGTGGTTGAGGATCGACAGGACGATCAGCGAGCGGATGCCGAGCGGCCGCGCCACCCCGGGGGCCGGCCCCGGCCCGCCGGGCGTTCCGGCGGGCGCCGGACGCGCGTCGTCCGGCTCCCCGTCCGCGCTCACGCGCGCTCGGCCACCCAGCCCCGGACCGACGCGAGCGCCGCGCCGAGCTTCGACGGATCGGTGCCGCCGGCCATCGCCATGTCGGGCTTGCCGCCGCCCTTGCCGCCGACCTGCTGGGCGACGAAGTTGACCAACTCGCCGGCCTTGATCTTGCCGACCGCCTCGGGCGTGACGCCCGCGGCGAGCTGGACCTTGCCGTCGGCGACCGCCGCCAGCACGATCGCCGCCGGCCGCAGCTTGTCCTTCAGCTTGTCCATCGTCTCGCGCAGCGCCTTCGCGTCGGCGCCGTCGAGCGAGGCGGCCAGCACGCGCACGCCGTTGACCTCGATCGCCTTCGCGGCGAGCTCGTCGCCCTGCGAGGCGGCGAGCCTCGACTTCAGCCGCGCGAGCTCGCGCTCGGCGGCGCGCGTCGACTCGAGCAGCTGCTCGATCTTCGACGACAGCTCGCCGACCGGCACCTTGAACGCGGCGGCCGCGCCGTGCAGCACGTTCTCCACGCCCTGCACCCACGCGAGCGCGACGTCGCCGGTGACGGCCTCGACGCGCCGCACGCCGGCCGCGACGCCGCCCTCGGAGACGATCTTGAACAGGCCGATGTCGCCGGTGCGCGAGACGTGCGTGCCGCCGCACAGCTCGCGCGACGAGCCGATGTCGAGCACCCGCACGGCGTCGCCGTACTTCTCGCCGAACAGCGCCATCGCGCCGCCGGCGACCGCCTCGTCGAAGCCCATCGTCTGCGCGCGGGTCGCGTGGTTCTCGAGGATCTCGGCGTTGACGAGCGCCTCGACCTCGCGGATCTGCGCGGCGGTCATCGGCGAGTGGTGCGAGAAGTCGAAGCGCGTCTTGTCGGGATCGACGAGCGAGCCCTTCTGCTGGACGTGCCCGCCGAGCACCTGGCGCAGCGCCTTGTGCATCAGGTGGGTCGCCGAGTGGTTGCGCATCGTGCGCGCGCGGCGCGCGACGTCGACCCGCGCGACCACCTCGTCGCCGACCGACAGCCGGCCCCGCTCGAGCCGGCCGTGGTGGCCGAACACCTCGGCCTGCACCTTCAGCGTGTCGTCGACCGCGAAGCGCGCGCCGTCGCCGCCCTCGATCAGGCCCTGGTCGCCGACCTGGCCGCCGGACTCGGCGTAGAACGGCGTGCGGTCGAGCACGACGACCGCGGCGCTGCCGGCCTCGGCGGTCCGCACCGGCGTGCCGCCGACGTAGAGCGCCGCGACGCGCGCGCCGGGCAGCTCGAGCGCCTCGTAGCCGTGGAAGCGGGTCGAGACGCCCGAGTACTCGAGCGAGCCGCCCATCCGGAACTTGCCGGCCGCGCGCGCGGTCTCGCGCTGGCGGCGCATCGCGGTCTCGAACCCGGCCTCGTCGACCGACAGGCCGCGCTCGCGGCAGACGTCGGCGGTCAGGTCGAGCGGGAAGCCGTAGGTGTCGTAGAGCTTGAACGCGGTCTCGCCGTCGAGCACCGAGGGGCCGGAGGCGAGCGCCGCGTTCAGGATCTGCATCCCGTTCTCGAGCGTCTCGCCGAAGCGCTCCTCCTCCTGGCGCAGCACCTCGACCACGCGGGCCTCGGCCTCGCGCAGCTCGGGATAGGCGTCGCCCATCGCGGCCACCAGGTCGGGCACCAGCCGGTGGAAGAACGGCTTCGTCTGCCCGAGCTTGTGGCCGTGGCGCAGCGCGCGCCGCGCGATCCGGCGCAGCACGTAGCCTCGGCCCTCGCTGCCCGGGATCACGCCGTCGACGACCAGGAACGAGCACGCGCGGATGTGGTCGGCGATCACGCGCAACGACGGATGCGCGAGGTCCTGCACGCCGGTCTCGCGCGCGGCGGCGCCGATCAGCGCCTGGAACAGGTCGATCTCGTAGTTGCTGTGCACGCCCTGCAGCACCGCGGCGATGCGCTCGAGGCCCATGCCGGTGTCGACGCAGGGCCGGGGCAGCGGATGCAGCGTGCCCGCGGCGTCCCGGTCGTACTGCATGAAGACCAGGTTCCAGATCTCGATGTAGCGGTCGCCGTCGGCCTCCGGGCTGCCGGGCGGCCCGCCCTCGACCTCGGGGCCGTGGTCGAAGAAGATCTCCGAGCACGGGCCGCAGGGGCCGGTGTCGGCCATCTGCCAGAAGTTGTCCGACGCGTAGCGCGCGCCCTTGTTGTCGCCGATGCGCACGATCCGCTCGGGCGGCACGCCGATCTCGTTCGCCCAGATGCCGTGCGCCTCGTCGTCCTCCTGGTAGACCGTGATCCAGAGCTTCTCGGGCGGCAGCCCGTAGACCTGGGTCAGCAGGTTCCACGCGTAGCGGATCGCGTCGCGCTTGAAGTAGTCGCCGAACGAGAAGTTGCCCAGCATCTCGAAGAACGTGTGGTGCCGGGCGGTGTAGCCCACGTTCTCGAGGTCGTTGTGCTTGCCGCCGGCGCGCACG
>DASPJX010000135.1:0-6727 GCA_035628395.1 Burkholderiaceae bacterium
CCCGCCGCGATCGCGCCGAGTGCGAGCGCGAGGCGGCGCGCACGGCCCGATCGATCGCGGCCGGCGAGCCGGTCGGCCTGCTCGCCGGCCTGCCCTACGTCGCCAAGGACATCTTCGACACCGCCGGCCTGCGGACGACGCTCGGCTCGCCGATCTTCGCCAATCGGGTGCCCGAGGCCGACGCCCCCGGCGTCGCGCGGCTGCGCGAGGCGGGCGCGCTGCTGATCGCGAAGTCGAACACGCCCGAGTTCGCCGCCGGCTCGCAGACCTTCAACACCGTGTTCGGCGCGACGCGCAACCCGCACGATCCGTCCCGCACGGTCGGCGGCTCCTCGGGCGGCGCGGCGGCCGCGCTCGCGGCCGGCATGGCGGTCGTGGCCGACGGCTCCGACCTCGCGGCGAGCCTGCGCAACCCGGCGAGCTTCTGCGGCGTGGTCGGCATCCGGCCGACGACCCGGCCCGATCCGACGCTCGCCGACGGCCCCAACGCGTTCGACGCGCTGTCGGTCGCGGGCCCGCTCGGGCGCAGCGTCGACGACTGCCGGCTCGTGCACGCGGCGATGTTCGAGCGTCCCGCTCACCGGCCGATCGGCGCGTGGCTCGACTGGCTCGAGACGCGCGCCGCGCGGCCCGAGCCGCGCGCGCTGCGGCTCGCCTGGTCGGCCGACCTCGGCGGCGTGCCGCTCGCCGCGCCGGTGCGCGCCGCGTTCCTCCGCGCGATCGACGCGCTGCGCGACGCGGGCGTCGAGCTCGTCGAGGCGCATCCGGACTTCGACGGCGCCGACGAGTCGTTCATGACGCTGCGCGGGCTCTATTTCGTCGAGTGGCTGGGCGAGCTCTACCGCGACGAGCGCGCGCGGATGAAGGACACGGTGGTGTGGAACATCGAGCAGGGGCTCGCGCTCGACGCCGGCCGCATCGCGCACGCGCAGCGGCTGCGCGGCCGCGTGTTCCGCAGCGTCGCGGGCTTCATGCGCGGCGTCGACGCCTTCCTGCTGCCCACGGCCCAGGTGCTGCCCTTCCCGCTCGACGTGCCCTACCCGACGTCGATCGACGGGGTGCCGCTCGCGACCTACGTCGACTGGCTGAAGACCTGCTACTGGATCAGCGCGAGCGGCCACCCGGGGCTGTCGATCCCCTGCGGCCGCGCCCGCGACGGCGACAGCGCGCCGCTGCCGGTCGGGCTGCAGCTGGTCGGCCGGTGGGGCGGCGACGCGGCGCTGTTCGACGTCGCCGAGACCGTCGAGTCGGTGCTCGCGCCGCTCGTCGCCCCCGGCGCGCCGGTACTCTGAGCGGGCGCGATCAGCCGAGCCGGATCGGCGCGTCCGGCAGCTCGTCCGCGTTCGGGGCCGAGGCGTCGGCCGGGAAGGCCCGGGCGAGCGCGTCGTGCAGCAGCCGGATCGCGGCGACCGCGCCGTCGACCGCCCGATCCGCGCGGCACGCGTCGACCAGCGTCGCGCAGGCCCGCGTCCAGACCGCCGGATCGACGGCGCGCATCGCGCCGCGGTCGGCGACGATCTCCACCGCGTGGTCGGCCCACAGCAGGTAGACCAGCACGCCGTTGTCCTCCTCGGTGTCCCAGATCCGGCAGGACGAGAACACCTCGACCGCGCGCTCGCGCGCGCTCGTGCCGCGCCACAGCTGCAGCGAATGCAGCGAGGACTCGACCGCGAAGCGCAGCTCGGCGCGGTGGCGGCGCTCGCCCTCGGCGATCGCGCGCTCGATCGCGTCGAAGCCCGCCGGCGGGAACGCTCGCCGCACGTGCATCGGCCCGATCCACCAGTGGCGCAGCCAGCGCCGCGCGCCGCGCGGGCGCATCGGCCGCGTCGTCGAGTCACCAGTCACCGGACGCTCCTCCGCCGCCGAAGCTGCCGCCGCCGCCGCCGAATCCGCCGCCGCCGAGGCCGCCTCCCCCGAAGCCGCCGCCGCCTCCGAATCCTCCGCCGCCGAATCCGCCCAGCCCGCCCCCGAGGATCACCGGCCCGGAGCCGATCCCGCGGCGACCCGCCCGGCGCAGCCCGCCCGGCCCGCCCCCGCCGCCGCCCCGTCCGCCCATCGCGAGGATCATCGCGAACACGCCGACGCCGACCGCGAGCCCGAGCCCGGACGAGGCGAGCGCGCTCGCCGCACCGGTGCCGGCCGCCCCGCCGCCCACCGTCGCGCCGATGAACCGGCCGGCGATCCGCGAGACGACGAGCCCGATCACGAACGCGACGAGCACGGTCGGCAGCAGCCCGCCCCCGGACACCGCGCCGCCGTCGCCCTGCGCGGGCTGCCACGGCGCGGGCAGGTCCTCGCCGTCGATGCGGCGCGCGAGGTCGGCGACCGCGGCCTGCAGCCCGCCGGCGAAGTCGCCGGTCCTGAAGCGCGGCGAGATCGACTCGGCGACGATGCGCTTGGCGATCGCGTCGGGGATCGCGCCCTCGAGCCCGTAGCCGACCTCGATCCGCACCCGCCGGTCGTTCTTCGCGACGAGGACCAGCACGCCGTCGTCGATCGCCGCGGCGCCGCGATCGCCGGTGTCGCGCTGGGCGCGCTCGCGTCCGCGCCCGAGCTTCCAGGCCTCGGCGACCCGCAGGCCGTACTCCTCGATCGTCTCGGGCTGCGTGGTCGGCACCATCAGGATGGCGACCTGCGCGCCCCGGCGCCGCTCGAGCTCGGCGAGCTCGGCCTCCAGGCGCGCGCGCTGGCCCGCGTCGAGCGTGCCGGTCAGGTCGGTGACCCGCGCCTGCAGCGGCGGCACCGCGACCGGCTGCTGCGCGTGCGCGGCCGGCGCGAACGCGAGCCACGGCACGAGCGCGGCCAGGAAGGCGAGCGTCCGCAGCACCGCGGCGGTCGCGCCGAGCACCGGCACGGCCGCCCCTACTTCTTGGGCTCGGGTGCGGGGGTGCCGAAGTTCACCGTCGGCGCCCGCGAGATCTCGCGCTCGTTCTCGACGGCGAACTGCGGCTTCTCGCCGTAGCCGAAGGCCATCGCGGTCAGGTTGACCGGGAACTGCCGGACCATCACGTTGTAGCGCTGCACGGTCTCGATGTAGCGCTTGCGCGAGACCGCGATCCGGTTCTCGGTGCCCTCGAGCTGGGCCTGCAGCTCGCGGAAGTTCTGGTCGGACTTCAGCTGCGGGTAGTTCTCGGTGACGACGAGCAGGCGCGACAGCGCGCTGCCGACGTCGCGCTGCGCGGCCTCGAAGCGCTTGAGCGCCTCGGGGTCGGTCGGATCGACGTTGACCTGGCCGACGCGCGAGCGCGCCTCGGTGACCTGCGTCAGCACCTCCTTCTCCTGCTGCGCGTAGCCGCGCACGGTGTTGACCAGGTTGGGGATCAGGTCGGCGCGCCGCTGGTACTGGTTCAGCACCTCCGACCACGCGGACTTGGTCGCCTCGTCGGCGACCTGGATCTCGTTGTAGCCGCAGCCGGCCAGGCCGATCGAGAGCGCCAGCAGGACCAGCATCCGTCTGAGCACGTGAGCCTCCGGTTTGTTCGGCCCCGACGGGCCGGCGGCGCTTAAGATACCCCAGCCGCCGCGAGCGACCGCCCCCTCCGATGCGCCCCGAGCCCTGCCGCCGCACCCTCCGACGTCTCGCCGCGTCGCTCGCGCTCGTCGCGCTTCCGGTGATGCCCGTCCGCGCCGCCGCCGCCGCGCCGGGCGGCGTCCCCGACCGTCCCGCCGCGGCCGCGTCGCGCGGCACGGTTCCCGGCCCCGACGCGGTCCGTCCCGAGGCGATCGAGCGCGTGCGCGCGTGGAACCGCGAGGCCTTCGAGCGCTACGAGGCGGGCGAGGTCGCGCGCGCGCTCGCGCTGTTCCGCCGCGCGGCCGCCGAGGGCGACGCCTCGGCGCGCTACAACGTCGCGGTGATCCGGCTGCGCGACGAGAGCCGCGCGGTGCCGCTCGAGGCCGCGCTCGCGATGCTGCGCGCGAGCGCGCGGGCCGGCTTCGCGCCGGCGCAGCACATGCTCGCCACGATGCTCGAGACCGGCCGTCACCTGCCGAGCTCGCAGCCCGAGGCGACCGGCTGGTACGCGCGCGCCGCCGAGCAGGGGCTGACCGACGCGCAGCTCGCGCTCGCCACCCAGTACTACCTGGGGCGCGGCGTCGCGCGCGACTACGCCCGGGCGGCGCACTGGTACCGGCGCGCGGCCGACGGGGGCGACGTCGGCGCGCAGTACCTGATCGCGTCGATGTACGAGAAGGGGCTGGGCGTGCCGCAGGACCTGCGCGCCGCGCTCGAGTGGTACTCGGTCGCCGCCCGCCAGGGCGACGAGGCCGCACGCGGCCTGGCGCGCGCGCTGGCCGACCGGATCGCGCGCGAGCGCGACTTCTGACGGGGAGCGCCCATGGAGCCGACCGGCACGGCCCCGCCCGACCCGGACCAGCTGTCGATCTTCGGCGAGCCGCCCGCCGCGCCCGCACGGGGCCGGACGCGACGCTCGACGAAGTCCGACGCGCCGATCCGCCCGGCCCGCACGCGGCTCGCGATGCCCGCGGCGCTGCAGCCCTACCGCTCGCTGCTGCGGCTGGGCACCTCGTCGTGGTCGTTCGCCGGCTGGCAGGGGCTGGTCTACGACGACCCGGGCGCGCCGTACGCCGAGAGCCGGCTCTCGCGCGAGGGGCTGCCCGCGTACGCGTCGCATCCGCTCCTCACCGCGGCCGGCATCGACCGCGGCTTCTACGCGGCGGTGCCGGTCGCCGACCACGTCCACTACGCGTCGCAGGTGCCGCCGGGCTTCCGCTTCCTGGTGAAGGCGCCCGGCTCGGTGACCGACGCGCTGCGCCGCGACGACTCCGGGCGCGGCGTCGAGCCGAACGCCGCGTGGCTCGACGCGCCGCTCGCGATCGGGCAGTTCGTCGAGCCGGCGGTCGCCGGCCTCGGCGACGCGCTCGGCACGCTGCTCTTCCAGTTCTCGCCGATGCCCGCCTCGGTGCTCGCCGACGTGCCCGGCTGGGTGGAGACGCTGCGCCGCTTCCTGCGCGCGATGCCGCGCGCGCTGCCCGAGGGCGCGGGCTACGCGGTGGAGCTGCGCGATCCGGCGCTGCTCACGCCGCGGCTGATGGACATGCTGCGCGAGGAAGGCGTCGGCTACTGCCTCGGCCTGCACGACCGGATGCCGCCGATCGGGCGCCAGCTGCGGGCGCTCGACCGGCTCGAGGACGGCGCGCCCGGTCCGCTGGTCGCGCGCTGGTCCCTGCACGCCGGGATCGGCTACGAGCAGGCGCGCAAGCGCTACGCGCCGTTCCGCGATCTGGTCGACCCCGATCCGGCGATCCGCGAGCCGCTCGCCGAGCGCGCGGCCGCGGCGCTGCTCGCCGGGCGGCCGGTCACGGTGATCGCGAACAACAAGGCCGAGGGCAGCGCGCCGCTGACGCTCGCCGCGCTCGCCGACGCGATCGCGGCGAAGCTGCCCGCCGCGGCGTCGCGCGCGGCCGAGCCGCCGGGCGGAACCGGGCGGGACGACTGAATCGGCGGCCGATCGGCCGTCGTGGGCACGAACGCTGCTCGATCGCGTCCACGAGCGTCGCGCGACGCGACGCGCCGATCCGCCTTGTTCGGAGGCTTGCATGGACACGACGTTCCTGATCCGCCCGCGCGCGTTCCTGTCGGCGTGCGCGCTCGCCGCGACGGTCGCGGCCTCGCCCGGCTTCGCGCAGTCGGCCGCGCCCGACCTGGCGCCGGCCACCGTGCGCTCGCTGCAGCACGCGCTGATGCAGGGCGGCTACGCGGTGCGCTCGGCCGACGGCGTCTGGGGCGCCGAGACCGTCGCCGCGCTGCGCGAGTTCCAGCGCGTGCGCGGCCTGCCGGTCACCGGCCGGCCCGACGCGCGGACGATGGCCGCGCTCGGCGTCGCCGCCGAGGGCGCGCCCGCCGCCCGCGCGGCCGCCGCGCCGGTGCGCGCGCTCGGCCCCGGCGACCTCGACCGCGACACCGTCCGCACGATCCAGAAGGCGCTGTCGGACCGCGGCCTGCAGGTCGGCTCGGTCGACGGCGAATGGGGCGAGCTCACGCGCACCGCGATCGCGAACCTGCAGCGCCAGCGCGGGCTGCCCGCCTCGGGCGAGCCCGACGCGCACACGCTCGCCGCGCTCGGCCTGCTGCCCGGCTCGCAGCGGCCGCTGCCGCGCGCGAACGGCCTGCCTCCGGGGCCGTCCGCGCTCGACCCCGCGGCAATCCGCCTGATCCAGGGGGCGCTGCGCGAGCGCGGCCAGGACGTCGGCGTCGACGGGCAGTGGGGCGGGCGCACCGAGACCGCGCTGCGGGCGTTCCAGCAGTCGCGCGGCATCGAGCCGCGCGGCGAGCCGGACATCCACACGCTGGTCGCGCTCGGGCTGCTGCCCGGCGGCGCCAGGACGGCCGCCAACCGCTGAGCGACGGAGGCGCGGCCCGGCGCCGCGCTCCGGGCCCCGGTCGGGCACGCTTCAGTCCCGGTCGGGTGTGCCCTCGCCCCGGTCGGGTGTGCCCTCGCCTCAGTCGGGTGTGCCGTCGCCCCGGGTGTGACCTCGTCCAGGTCGGGGGTGTCCCTTTCGCCCCGATAACGGGCGTGACCCCGCCCGGGTCGGGCGCGCGCTCTGCCCGGTCAGGCGCGCCTGGCGAGCCGGTGCGCGAACTGCTTGCGGAACTTCGAGACCTTCGGGCCGACCACCATCATGCAGTAGCCCTGGTACGGGTTCCGCGCGTAGTACCGCTGGTGGTACGACTCGGCCGGCCAGTATCGCGGCAGCGGCAGCACCTCGG
>DASPJX010000136.1:0-6964 GCA_035628395.1 Burkholderiaceae bacterium
CACGCCGAAGACGTGCTGAACGAGGACCATCACGGCCTGGAGAAGGTCAAGGACCGCATCCTCGAGTACCTCGCGGTCCAGCAGCGCGTCGAGAAGGTCAAGGCGCCGATCCTGTGCCTGGTCGGCCCGCCCGGGGTCGGCAAGACCTCGCTCGGCCAGTCGATCGCCCGCGCGACCAACCGCAAGTTCGTGCGGATGGCGCTCGGCGGCGTGCGCGACGAGGCCGAGATCCGCGGCCATCGCCGGACCTACATCGGCTCGATGCCCGGCAAGATCCTGCAGAGCCTGTCGAAGGTCGGCGTGCGCAATCCGCTGTTCCTGCTCGACGAGGTCGACAAGATGGGCATGGACTTCCGCGGCGACCCGTCGTCGGCGCTGCTGGAGGTGCTCGACCCCGAGCAGAACCACACCTTCGTCGACCACTACGTGGAGGTGGAGTACGACCTCTCGGACGTGATGTTCGTCGCGACCTCGAACACGCTCAACATCCCCAGCCCGCTCCTCGACCGGATGGAGGTGATCCGGCTGTCGGGCTACACCGAGGACGAGAAGCTCAACATCGCCCAGCGGTACCTGCTGCCCAAGCAGCAGAAGAACAACGGGCTGAAGGCGGGCGAGCTGACGGTCTCCGAGTCGGCGATCCGCGACATCGTCCGCTACTACACCCGCGAGGCGGGCGTGCGGGCGCTCGAGCGCGAGCTCTCGAAGATCTGCCGCAAGGTCGTCAAGACGCTGCTGCTGAAGAAGGACGAGAAGAAGGTGCTCGTCACGCCGAAGAACCTCGACAAGTTCCTGGGGGTGCGGCGCTACTCGTTCGGCATCGCGGAGAAGGAGAACCAGGTCGGCCAGGTCACCGGTCTCGCCTGGACCGAGGTGGGCGGCGAGTTGCTGACCATCGAGGCGGTCGCGATTCCCGGCAAGGGCAAGACGACCTTCACCGGCAAGCTCGGCGACGTGATGCAGGAGTCGATCAAGGCCGCGATGACCGTCGTGCGCCGCCGCCAGGCGCGCCTCGGCATCAAGGCCGGCTTCCACGAGAAGCTCGACATCCACATCCACGTGCCCGAGGGCGCGACGCCGAAGGACGGTCCGTCGGCGGGCATCGCGATGACGACCGCGCTGGTGTCGGTGCTGACCGACATCCCGGTGCGGGCCGACGTGGCGATGACCGGCGAGATCACGCTGCGCGGCGAGGTGCTGCCGATCGGCGGGCTGAAGGAGAAGCTGCTCGCGGCGCACCGCGGCGGGATCAAGACCGTGCTGATCCCCGAGGAGAACGTCAAGGACCTGGCGGACATCCCCGACAACGTGAAGAACCGCCTCGAGATCGTGCCGGTCAAGTGGATCGACCGCGTGCTCGAGATCGCGCTGGAGCGGATGCCCGAGCCGGTGGCGGAGGAGGAGGTCGCGGCGGTCGCCTCGGCGGCCGAGCCCGCGCCGGCGAAGCCCGCGGCCCCCGCCGCGGGGGCCGCCGGTCCCGACGAGGTGGTCAAGCACTGAGCCCGTCCGGCAGGGCGGCGTCGATGCGATGCGCTTGCATCGAGCGACGCCGCCATGCTAAGATTTCGGTCTTCGTCGAGCGCTGATCCGGGTGCTTAGCTCAGTCGGTAGAGCGGCGCCCTTACAAGGCGTAGGTCGGGAGTTCGAGCCTCTCAGCACCCACCAGGCGAAGATGCGCTACACAGGAGTGGTAGTTCAGTCGGTTAGAATACCGGCCTGTCACGCCGGGGGTCGCGGGTTCGAGTCCCGTCCACTCCGCCAAGACTGAAGCAGGAAGGGGCGAACGCGAGTTCGCCCCTTTTTGCTTTCCGGCACCGTCCACCTACGCGAATCCCATGTTCGACGCCATCCGCAAGCACCAGCGCATCCTGCAGTTCGTGCTGCTGATCCTGATCCTCCCCGCCTTCGTGTTCTTCGGCATCTCGGGCTACGAGGGGATGCTGACCCGCGACCGCGGCGTCGCGCTCGTCGACGGGCGCGAGATCACGCAGCAGGAGTTCGACGCCGCGCAGCGCCAGCAGATCGAGCAGATGCGCCGCATGCTCGGCGACGCGGTCGACCCCAAGCTCTTCGACACGCCCGAGTCGCGCGCCGAGATCGTCGAGGGCCTGATCGCGCAGCGCGTGATCGCCGACGAGGCCGCCGGGCGGCGCATCGCCGTCACCGACGAGCGGGTGCGCCAGACGATCCTCGGCATCCCGGGGCTGCGCCGCGACGACGGCGGCTTCGACGACGCGCGGTACAAGGCGATGCTCTCGGGCCAGAACATGACGCCGGCGGGCTTCGAGTCCCGCCTGCGCTCCGACCTCGCGATGCAGGCGCTGCCCGACTCGGTGCAGGCCTCCGTGCTGCTGCCGAAGGCGGTGCGCGACCGGTTGATCGCGCTGCAGGAGGAGGGCCGCGAGGTCCGCGAGCAGCGCTTCGCCGCCGCCGACTTCGCGTCGAAGGTGCAGCCCACCGACGAGGCGATCGCGGCGTACCACGAGGCGAACGGCCGGGCGTTCGAGACGCCGGAGTCGGCGCGCGTCGAGCTCGTCGTGCTGAGCCGCGAGGCGCTCGCGGCGCGGGTCGAGGTGTCGCCCGAGGACCTGCGCGGCTACTACGAGCAGAACCGCGCGCGCTTCGGCACGCCGGAGGAGCGGCGCGCGAGCCACGTGCTGATCAAGGCCGGCCCCGACGCGAAGGCGAAGGCCGAGGCGCTCGCCGAGAAGCTGCGGGCCGATCCGTCGCAGTTCGCGGCGGTGGCCAAGGCCGAGTCCCAGGATCCGGGCTCGGCCGCGCAGGGCGGCGACCTCGGCTTCTTCGCGCGCGACGCGATGGTCAAGCCGTTCGCCGACGCGGCGTTCACGATGAAGGAGGGCGAGGTCCGCGGCCCCGTCGAGTCCGAGTTCGGGATGCACGTGATCCGGCTCACCGCGGTCAAGCCGGGCGCGGAGCGGCCGTTCGAGGCCGTCCGCGCCGAGCTCGAGCAGGAGGTCCGCCAGCAGCAGGCGGGGCGGCGCTACGCCGAGGCGGCGGAGCAGTTCACCAACACGGTGTACGAGCAGTCGGACTCGCTGAAGCCGGCGGCCGACAAGTTCGGGCTGAAGATCGAGACGGTCGAGGGCGTGTCGAGGCAGCCGCGGCCCGACGCGCCGCGCGGCGCGCCGCTGTCGAACCCGCGGCTGCTGGCCGCGCTCTTCGGCGAGGACGGCCTGCGCAACAAGCGCAACACCGAGGCGATCGAGATCGCGCCGGGACGGCTCGCGTCGGCGCGGATCGCCGAGTACCGGCCCGCCGAGCGCAAGCCGCTCGCCGAGGTGCGCGACCAGGTGCGCGCCCGCATCGTGGCCGAGGAATCGGCCCGGCTCGCGCGCGAGGCGGGCGAGGCGCGGCTCGCCGAGCTGAAGGCCGGCAAGGGCGACGCGGCGGGCTTCGGCGCGCCGAAGACGGTGAGCCGCGGCACGCCGTCGGGCCTCGCGCCGCCGCTGCTCGAGGCGATCTTCCGGATCCCGTCGGACCCGGTGCCCGCGTACGGCGGCGCCGAGCTGCCGGGCGAGGGCTATTCGGTGTTCCAGCTGGTGCGCACCGTCGCGCCGACGCCCGAGCAGATCGCCGCGCGCCAGGCGGCCTACGAGCAGCAGCTCGCCCGCGTGCTCGCGACCCAGGAGGTCGCCGCGTACGTCGAGTCGCTGAAGCGGCGCGCGAAGATCGTGCGGCACGCCGAGCGGGCCGGCGCGAGGGGCGAGGGCGGTCGCTGACGCGTCCGGCCGCGCGGGCCAGGGCGACCGTCCCGGCCAAAGCAACCGCGCGTCCGGCCGCCCGGGACCGGGGCGGCTGCGCGTCCGCCCCCTCGGGCCCGGGCGCTTACGCGTCCGGCCGCGGGGCCTCGCCGGAGCGGTGAGCCTCGGCCGCGATCGCCCGCAGCGCCTGGGCGGCCCGCTCGAGCGCGGCCTCGTCGGTGCCGTCGAGGGTCACGCGCGGCGCCTGCTCGAGCAGGCCGAAGTTGCGCTTCATCGAGCGGTCGTAGCTCGGGTCGTAGTGCTCGACCAGCAGCCGCTCGACGAAGGTCTCCCAGTCGCCGCGCTCGGCGAGCGCCTTCCACTCGGCGACGCGCCCGACGCCGTGCAGCGGCACGAGGTGCTCGAGCAGCGCGAGCAGCACCGGGACGTCCTCGGGGAAGTGGCGGTACTCGTCGAGCAGGAAGCGGGCGCGCACCGGGACGTCGGCCTCGACGACCGCGAGCCGCGACGCGCGGATCGCGCCGATCAGCGCCTCCGGCACCTGGCAGCGCCCGACCTTGCGGCTCTCCGACTCGACGAACACCGGGCGCGAGGCGTCCAGCCCGCGAAGCACGTCCCATAGCATCGTCTCGAAGCGCTTCTGGCTCGGCTGCGGCTCGCCGGGCAGGCCGCCGAGCACCGAGCCGCGATGGCTCGCGAGCCGCTCGAGGTCGAGCACCTGCTCGCCGTGCGCGGCGAGCCGCTCGAGCAGCCGGCTCTTCGCGCTGCCGGTGCGCCCGCCGACGACGAGGAAGCGCATCGGGCGGGGCAGCGCGTCGAGCGCGTCGATCACGTGCCGGCGGAACGCCTTGTAGCCGCCCTCGACGACGGTGGTGCGCCAGCCGACGCGGGCGAGCACCGTCGCGAGCGAGCCCGAGCGGTTGCCGCCGCGCCAGCAGTAGACGAGCGGCTTCCAGTCGCGGTCGCGGTCGGCGAAGCGCGTCTCGAGCAGCGCGCCGATGTTGCGCGACGCGATCGCGGCGCCGAGGCGCTTCGCCTCGAACGCGCCCTCGCGCGCGTTGACCTCGCCGACGCGCTCGCGCTCGGCGTCGTCGAGCACCGGCGCGCTGACGGCGCCGGGCAGGTGGTCGTCCGCGTACTCGGACGGGCTGCGCGCATCGAGGACGGTGTTGAAATCGCGCAGTCGCGCCACCACCTGATCGACCGGCAGCACGATCGGATCCTTCATCCCGATTCCTCGCTGGACCGCGGATTCTAGCGGCTTGCCTTACAATCGCCCAACCGGCCGGTGCCCATGAAAGTCTTCGATCTCGCCTGCGACCAGGACCACCGCTTCGAGGGCTGGTTCGCGTCCGCGGACGACTACGACGGGCAGCTGGCGCGCGGGCTGCTCGAGTGCCCGATGTGCGCGAGCCGGTCGGTGCGCAAGCTGCCGACCGCTCCACACCTGAACCTGTCGGGCGCCGCCGAGCGGCCGGCCCCGGTCGCCCCGTCCGCGTCGGCGCCCGCGCGATCCTCCGGCGGCGCGCCCGACCCGCGAGCGGTGCAGGCGATGATCATGAAGGTCGCCCGCGCGCTGGTCGCCAACACCGAGGACGTGGGCGAGCGGTTCGTCGACGAGGCGCGCCGGATCCATCACGGCGAGGCGCCCGAGCGCGGCATCCGCGGCACGGCGAGCCCCGAGCAGGCGCGCGAGCTCGCCGACGAGGGGATCGAGGTGTTCTCGTTCCCGCTGCCGGCGGCCCTCAAGGAACCGCTGCAGTGAGCGTCCCCCTCGTCCCCGGCCTCAGCGCCGGTCGGCGAGGACCTGCACGCCGCGCTGCACCGCGGGGCGGTTGCCGATCGCCTCGAACCACGCCCTGACGTTCGGGAAGTCGTCGAGGTCGACGCCCTGCAGCGCGTGCGAGCGCAGCCACGGCCAGATCGCGACGTCGGCCACGGTGTACTCGCGTCCGGCGACGTAGTCGTTGAGCGCGAGCCGCTTGTCGAGCACGCCGTACAGCCGTTTCGCCTCGGTGGTGAAGCGGTCGATCGCGTAGCCGATCTTCTCGGGCGCGACGTTGCGGAAGTGGTTCGCCTGTCCGAGCATCGGGCCGACCCCGCCCATCTGGAACATCAGCCACTGCAGGGCCTCGTACTTGCCCCGGACGCCGCGCGGCAGGAAGCGCCCGGTCTTGCCGGCAAGGTAGAGCAGGATCGCGCCCGACTCGAACAGCGCGATCGGCCGTCCGTCCGGGCCGTCGGGGTCGACGATCGCCGGGATCTTGTTGTTCGGGCTGATCTCGAGGAAGTCGGGCTCGAACTGCGCGCCGGCGCGGATGTCGACCGCGTGCACGGCGTACGGCAGGCCGCACTCCTCGAGCATGATGTGGACCTTGTGGCCGTTCGGGGTCGGCCAGGAGTGGAGCTCGATCATCGGCGGGGGTTCCGGTAGGACGTCGGGGACCGCCATTGTCGCGCCGCGTTCGGCGGACCGCGCGGATGGCCCGGCGGGCGAGCGGGACGGCGCGATGCGCGGGGCGGGGGCTGTACGGAGCGACGCGCGACGGATGCAACGCGGGACGGATGCGACGCGGGACGGATACGACGGGACGGATACGACGGAGGGGATACGACGGGACGTCGACGACGCGGGCCGCGGCGGGGCCCGTCGGGCCGGCCGCGCGACCCGGGGCCGCGCGGCCGCCGCGAGGTCCCCGGGCGCGGACCGCTCCGCCCGGGAACGCAGCGGCGCGGGACTCAGGCGCCCCGCGTCACCGGCATCGCGGCGAGGTCGTTCGCGCCCGGCAGCGACGCGTGCTTGCCGAGCTCGAGCTTCGCGATCGCCGCGCGGTGCACCTCGTCCGGACCGTCGGCGAAGCGCAGCGTGCGCTGGTGCGCGTACATGTTCGCCAGCGGCGTGACCTGCGAGACGCCGGCGCCGCCGTGGGCCTGCATCGCCCAGTCGATGATCTGGCACGCCATGTTCGGCGCGATGACCTTGATCATCGCGATCTCGGCGCGCGCGACCTTGTTGCCCACCGTGTCCATCATGTACGCCGCCTTCAGCGTCATCAGGCGCGCCTGGTCGATCATGCAGCGCGATTCGGCGATCCGCTCGTGCCAGATCGAGTGCTGCGAGATCGGCTTGCCGAACGCCACGCGCGACATCAGCCGCTTGCACATCAGCTCGAGCGCGCGCTCGGCCGCGCCGATCGAGCGCATGCAGTGGTGGATGCGGCCCGGCCCGAGACGGCCCTGCG
>DASPJX010000137.1:0-11336 GCA_035628395.1 Burkholderiaceae bacterium
CGTCGCGTCCGATCGTCGCGGGCCCGGCGCAGAGCTACGAGCTCTGGCTGATCCCGGCCGAGGGCGGCGCGCCGGTGTCGGTGGCGGTGCTCGGCGACCTCGCCGCGCGCATCGAGCTGCCGGCCGCGATCCGCGAGCGGCTGCGTCCGGGCGCGAAGCTCGCGGTGTCGGTCGAGCCCGCGGGCGGCTCGCCGACCGGCGGGCCGACCGGGCCGGTGATCCTCGCGGGCGCGATCGGCGGCTGAGCCGGCCCGGCGCGATCGACGGTCGAGTCCGCGCGGCGGGAGGGCCGGAACCGCAGGACGGCGACGACCTCGGCGCGACGGGACCGGCCGGACCGCGCGGCCGACGCGCCGTCAGCGCGCCGCGGCGAAGGCCGCGGCGAGCAGGTCGACGTCGAGGTCGAGCGCGCGCTGCACGAACCAGCCGAGCCCGGCGACGACGATCGCCGCGGCCAGCGCCGGCTGCAGCGCGGCGCGATAGGGGCGCGTCGCGCGCAGCGCCCACAGCAGCGGGAACGCGACGGCGAGCGCCGCGAGCTGGCCGAGCTCGACGCCGAGGTTGAAGCCGAGCAGCGCGGCCAGCGCCGGCCGCCCCTCGCCGCCCAGGTCGGCGAGCGCCGAGCCGAAGCCGAAGCCGTGGATCAGGCCGAACGCGAACACCAGCGCCCCGGGCGTGCCGCCCCAGCGCGCGGCCGCCGTCGGGCCTCCGCGCGCCGCGACCAGCGCCTGCACGCCGGCGAGCGCGACCGAGGCCGCGATCACGCTCTCGACGAACCGCGACGGCAGCGACAGCCACCCGAGCGCGACGCCGGCGAGCGTGATCGAGTGCGCGAGCGTGAACAGCGTCAGCAGCGCGGCCAGCGACAGCAGCGTCTCGCGCATCGGCCGCGCGCCGCGCGCGGCGAGCGCGACCGAGGCCAGCGCCAGCGCGAGCACGAACATCAGGTGGTCGACGCCGTCGAGGATGTGGGCCATGCCCTCCGACACGAATCCGGCGAAGCCGTCGAACGCGCCGCCCTCGCCGGTCGCGGGCCGGATCGCCTGCGGCCCGGCGCCGGGCCGCAGCAGCACGAGCCGCTCGCCGTCGCCGAGCGACACGATCGCGCGGTGCGTGGCGTCGACGTCGGCCAGCAGCCGGTAGTCGACCTCGAGCGGCGCGCCGCTCCCCGACGGGCACGCCACCGGGAAGCGGAGCACCGCGAACGCCGAGTCGCCGCGCCGCGCGAGCCCGTGCTCGACCGCACCCGGCGTGCAGGGCGCGCCGCCGGCGGAGAAGCCGATCGCGGCCAGCGCCGCGCGGCGCACCGCGGGCTCGGCCGCGCGCAGCTCGGCCGCGGTGACCGCGCCGTCCTGGTCGGCGTCCAGCCCGACGAGCGCCTCGAGGTCGCGCAGCGCGATGTCCCAGCGCACCCCGACGCCCTGCGGCGTCGCGGCGAGCGCGAGGAACGCGTCGCTCGCGCCGTGCGCGCGCGCCGCGCCGCCCGCCGCCGCGAGCCACAGGCCGAGCAGCGCGACGCCCGCGGCGCGCAGCGCGCGCGTCCACCGCGACGCGCTCATCGGGCGCTCCCGAGCACGCGCTCGAGCCGCCGGTCGGCGATCGAGTGCGCCGCGACGAAGTCCCGCACCGGTGCGAGCGCGTCGTCGCGGCCGGCCGCGCGCGCGGCGCGCGCGAGCAGCAGCAGGTCCGCCGGCTCCTTCTGCGCGTCCCAGTTGCGCCGGGCGAGCTCGAGCGCGCGCGCGGCGTCCGCCTCGACGTCGAGCGCGAAGCGCGCGTGCTCGCGCAGGTGCAGCCCGTCGCCGCGCACCGCGGCGGTCGCGAAGCGCTCGCGCAGCGACGCGGCCGCGGCCGGCGCCGCCGGATCGTCGAGCCGCCGCAGCGCGATCGCGTGCAGGACCGCGACCGCGTCGGTGGCCGGGGCGTCGGCGAGCAGCGCGCGGGCCGCCGCGGCCCGGTCGTCCGAGATCAGCCGGTCCGCGTACGCGACCCGCGCGTACGGGCTGTCGGCGTCCTGCTGCGCGAGCACGAAGAGCCGCTCCGCGTCGGCGTCGCGGCCCTCGCGCTCGGCGATCTCGGCGAGCACCAGCCGGACCCAGGCGAGCTCGGACCCGGCCAGCGGATATCGGGACAGCGTCGCCGCGAGCGCCGGCGCCGCGTCGCGGTCGCCGCGCAGGCTCGCGAGGTCGGCCAGGCAGACCTGCGCGACGAGGTCGGGGCCGTCGTCGAGGGCCGCGAGCCGGCGGCAGCCGTCGGCCGCCTCGTCGAGGCGGCCCAGCGTCTGCAGCAGCGACGCGCGCAGGCGCAGCGCGCGTCGGTCGTCGGGCTCGCGCCGCAGCAGCGCGTCGAGGTCGGCGAGCGCGCCGTCGAAGTCGTGGAGGTGCTGCCCGAGCGCGGCGCGCAGCAGCAGCACGTCGGCCGGCGCGTCGGCGCGCGACGCCCAGGGCGCGAGGATCGCGAGGCCTCGCCCGGCCTCGCGCGGATCGCCGTCGACCCGCGCCCGTCGGAGGTGCCGTTCGGCGAGCAGCGCCGCCAGCCGCGCGTCCTCGGGGCGCTCGCGCAGCCGCTCGCGGGCCTCGCGCATCGCGCGGTCGGCCGAGGCCTGCCCCCGGGGCAGGCGCTCGAGCACCGCGTTGGCCGCCGGCAGCGCGGTCACCGGGGCGGACGCCCCGGATGGCGCGCCGGTCGGCGCCGACGCGCCGCGCCACGCGGCGCCGAGCACCAGCAGCGCGGCGCCGAGCGCCCACGCCGCCTGGCGCGCGGCGGCGCGGGCGTGGTTCGCGCCCACCTTCAGACGAGCGGCACCGGCGGCGCGACGTCCTCGACCGGCGGGGTGCCGCCGAGCTGCAGCGGCTCGCCGGTGTCGTCGGTGCCGAGCGACCTGAGGTACGCCACGAAGCCGTCGACCGAGGCGAACGCCGAGGCCGGCACCGACGATGGTGCCGCCGCCGGCGCGCCGCCCCCGGCCGCCGGTCCGGCCGGGGCGTCGCCGCCCCCGCCGTCGTTCGAGCTGCCGCAGCCGGCGAGGCCGACCGCCACCGCGATCGCCGCGGCCCATCCGTGGATGCGTTTCATTCGAGCCTCCTTCAGTTCGTCGGGCCCGAGCCGGGCAGCGGCGCGGTCAGGTACGGGAACGCCGTCAGGAAGCGGCTCGCGTCGATCGCCACGCCGTCGGTCACCGGGGCGGCGCCCGCGGGCGCGTCGGTCGACACGCAGCCGAAGGCCGTCGGCTGGTTCAGCGTGCACAGCACGCCCATCGCGACGCGCAGCGAGATGTCCACCACGTCGTCGCCGGGGCGACGGCCGTTCGGGAAGCCCGCGTTGTCGCCGGCCAGCACGCCGAGGCTCTGCTGCGAGGCCGGCGCGACCGGCGCGATCGAGGTGTTGAGCCTCAGCATCTCGGACGGCGTCACGTTGGCCGGCCGGTTCAGGCCGGGCACGCCGGTCAGGAACGCGACGACCAGGTCCTGGCGCGGGAACTTCGTGGGCGCGGGGGCGCTCGGGAACAGCGTCTGGATCAGCGCCGGCAGCGTCGGGTTGGTCACGTAGTCGATGAACTGCGTGTCGGCCGAGGGCTTCGAGGCGTTGAAGCGGTCCTTGTCGCGCAGGCCGATCACCACCTCGTTGACCAGCGGCATGCCGAGGCGCGAGACCTGGGTCCAGGCGCCGCCCGGACGCGAGGCCCGGTTCAGGCCCGGCTGCGGCGACGGGTCGATCAGCCGGCCCTGGCGCACGCTCGCGGTCGTCCACACGCCGATCACCGGGTCCGTGCCCTTCGTCAGGCAGGCGATCGGCACCTCGAGGATCAGCGAGGTGACGTTCTTGTCGGCGAGGTCGTCGCGGACGCCGGCCGTCGGGCCCACCGGGTTCAGGTTGACCAGGTCGAAGATCTTGCCGACCGGGATCGCGAACGGATCCTTGCGCTGGCCGACGAACAGGCGTCCGGGCTGGTCGGCCTGGCAGCCGGGGATGTTGACGCTCTGGATGAACCGGTTCGCGTAGGCCTCGTAGCCGCCCGCGCCGCCGAAGGTCTTGGTGCCGATGTTGTCGAGCGGCTTGTCGAACTCGGCCGCGCCCGCGACGTTCGTCAGCGGCTGCACGGTGCCGGTCCGGCGATCGCCGCGGACCACGTCGACCCGGTAGGTCTCGCGGCGGTTCTGGACCGCCGGGTTCACGTCGGTGATCTGACCCGCCTGCACCAGGGGGATCGGCACGTTCTTGCCGCCGACGTTGAGCGCGATGTCGCGGCTGGTCTCGGAGAACCGGAAGCGGAAGGTCAGGTCTTCCTTCGAGTCGCCGTCGTTGTCGACGTGGATCTCGTAGAGCGCGTTCGTGTCGAGCGAGAAGTAGTTCGGGCCGCCGTACGGATCCTGCAGCGGCAGGTAGTTGGCGACCAGGGTCACGAAGCCCGCGCGGCCCGGCTCGTAGCTGCGGAACGCGTACAGGTCGGTGCCGTCGACCTTCGGCATCGAGGTGATGAAGGGTCCCTCCCGATGGCTCGAGGCGTCCGCGACGGTGGCGGTGCAGGCCAGCGCGACGGCGACGGCGGCGGCGATGCCGGACAGGGGACCGACGGGACGTTCTCTCGAAGATGGCATGGGAGCCTCCGGTTGTTCACGACGTGTGAGGTCAGGCCTCGTGCACTCTACGGATGACCGACCGTTCCGGACGCGAACGGCCCGGTCACGGCTTGGACTCCTACGTCGCGCCGTCCGAGCCCGGCCGCATGCCGGCGATCCGGCGCGCATCCGGCGGCTATCCTCGGCCGTACCCGCACCGAACCGGCCGGACGCAGGAGTCCGGCGCCCGCCCACCGCCTTCGGGGTCCCGAGCCTTCGCCATGCCGCACCGCCGCCCCTCCCCGCCGATCCGCCGCGTCCCGACCGCCCGGTCTCCGACGATCGCCGCGCTCGCCGCGGCGCTCGCCTGCGCGACGCCGGTCGGGTCCGCGCGGGCGGCCGACCCCGAGCGGCTCGAACCGGTGCAGGTCGTCGCGAACGGCGACGACCCGATCGGCACGACCGACGCCGCCTCGCGCGGCTCGGTCGACGCGGCGCGCATCCTGGCCGTGCCGATCCTGCGGCCCGCGGACGTGCTCGAGCGGGTGCCGGGCCTGGTCGTCACCCAGCACTCCGGCGACGGCAAGGCGAACCAGTACTTCCTGCGCGGCTTCAACCTCGACCACGGCACCGACTTCGCGACCACCGTCGCCGGCGTGCCGGTCAACCTGCCGACGCACGCGCACGGCCACGGCTACACCGACCTGAACTTCCTCGTGCCCGAGCTGATCGAGCGGATCGACTGGCGCAAGGGCCCGTACTCGGCCCTCGACGGCGACTTCTCGTCGGCCGGCGCGGCCGACATCCGGCTGCGCTCGCGCTTCGCCGCGCCGGTCGGGCAGCTGACCATCGGCTCGAACGGCTACCGGCGCGCGTTCGCCGGCGCGTCGCCGTCGCTCGGCGCCGGCACGCTGCTGCTGGCGGCCGAGGCGCTCGCCAACGACGGCCCGTGGGACGTGCCTCAGGACGCCCGGCGCGCGAACGCCGTGGTCCGCTGGTCGGGCGGCACCGCCGCGAACGGCCAGGAGCTGACGCTGATGGGCTACGACGCGCGCTGGACGGCGACCGACCAGGTGCCGCAGCGCGCGCTCGACGCCGGCGCGATCGGCCGCTTCGGCTCGCTCGACCCGAGCACCGGCGGCACCAGCTCGCGCTTCAGCCTGTCGGGCTCGATGCGGCGCGCGCTGGACGACGGCCGCCTCGACGTCTCGGCCTGGGCGCTGCGCTACCGGCTCAACCTGTTCTCGAACTTCACCTACCTGCTCGACCGGCCGGACACCGGCGACCAGTTCGAGCAGGCCGACTCGCGCGTCGCCTACGGCCTGCGGGCCGCGCGCGCGTGGAACGGCACGACGCTCGGCCTGCCGTCGCAGACCACGCTCGGCGTGCAGGCCCGCCAGGACCGCATCGACGTCGGCCTGTTCGACACGCGGGCGCGCGAGCGCACGGCCACCGTGCGCGACGACCGCGTGACCTCGACGCTGGCGGGCGCGTTCGGCGAGCACGCGGTGTTCTGGACCGACCGCTTCCGCACGATCGCCGGCCTGCGGCTCGACCGGCTCGACAACCGCGTCGACGCCTCGCTCCCCGAGAACGCCGGCCGGGGCCGCGACACGCTCGCCTCCCCGAAGCTGGCCGCGGTGCTGACCGCGACGCCCGCGCTCGAGACCTTCGCGAGCGTCGGCCGGGGCTTCCACAGCAACGACGCGCGGGGCACCACCGCCCGCGTCGATCCCCGCACCGGGGACGCGCTCGTGCCGGTGCAGGGGCTGGTGCCCACGCTCGGCGGCGAGATCGGCGCGCGCTGGACGCCGACGCCGACGCTGCTCGCGTCGCTCGCGCTCTGGCAGCTCGACATCGACTCGGAGCTGGTGTTCGTCGGCGACGCCGGCGTCACCGAGCCCAGCCGCGGCAGCCGACGCCGCGGCGTCGAGGCGGGCGTGCGCTGGCTGCCCCGGCCCTGGCTCGCGATCGACGGCGACCTGTCGCTGTCGCGGGCGCGCTTCGTCGACGACGATCCGGCCGGCCCGTTCGTGCCGGGCTCCGCGCCGCGCGTGGCCTCGCTCGGCGTCGCCGTGCAGCGGCTCGGCCCCTGGTCGGGCGGCCTGCGCGTGCGCCACGTCGGCCCGCGACCGCTGGTCGAGGACGGATCGGTGCGCTCGCGGCCGTTCACGCTCGCCGACCTGCGGGTCGGCTACCGGCTCGCGCCGCGCCTCGACCTGCTGCTCGACGTGTTCAACCTCGCCGACCGGCGCGCGAACGACATCGAGTACTTCTACGCGAGCCGGCTCGCCGGCGAGCCGGCCGAGGGCGTCGCCGACCGGCACCTGCATCCGGCCGAGCCGCGCACGATGCGGCTGTCGCTGCGCGTCGGGTTCTGAGCGCCGCGGCCCGCGCGGCGCGGACGGCGAACGCGACGCGGGCCGCACGAAGCGGCCCGCGGACGGAGCGGCGCGCCGCGGCCGGGCCCGCAGGGGCCCGCGCCGCGCCGGTCGTCAGAGACGCTCGACGATCGTCACGTTGGCCATGCCGCCGCCCTCGCACATCGTCTGCAGGCCGTAGCGCTTGCCCTGCTTGCGCAGCGCGTGCACGAGCGTGGTCATCAGCTTCGTGCCCGAGCCGCCCAGCGGGTGGCCGAGCGCGATCGCGCCGCCGTTGACGTTCATCCGGCCGCGGTCGGCGCCGGTCGCCTTCAGCCACGCGAGCGGCACCGACGCGAAGGCCTCGTTGACCTCGTACAGGTCGATGTCGTCGATCCTCATGCCGGCCTTCTTCAGCGCGCGCTCGGTCGCGGGCAGCGGCGCCTCGAGCATGATCACCGGGTCGTGGCCGATCAGGCTCATGTGGTGGATCCGCGCGAGCGGCGTCGCGCCGAGCTGCTTCAGGCCCTTCTCGTTGACGACGAGCACGCCCGAGGCGCCGTCGCAGATCTGGCTCGCGTTGGCCGCGGTGATCGCGCCGCCTTCCTGCAGCACCTTGACCGAGCCGATGCCGGCGAGGCTCGCGTCGAAGCGGATGCCCTCGTCGATCGTGTGCATCTCGTCGGACGCGGTGCCGTCGGCGCGGCGCACCGCGACCGGCACGATCTCCTCGGCGAACGCGCCCGCCTTGGTGGCGGCGATCGCGCGCTCGTGGCTCGACAGCGCGTACGCGTCGAGGTCGTCCTTCGTCAGGCCGTACTTCTTCACCATCATCTCGGCGCCGATGAACTGGCTGAAGTCGGGCCCCGGGTAGCGACGGCGGATCTCCTCGCTCATGTAGTGGCCCATGCCGTTCTTGGCGGGCAGCGCCACCGTCGAGCCCATCGGCACGCGGCTCATGCTCTCGACGCCGGCGGCGATCACGATGTCGTGCACGCCGGACATCACCGCCTGGGCGGCGAAGTGCAGCGCCTGCTGCGACGAGCCGCACTGGCGGTCGATCGAGGTGCCGGGCACGTGCTCGGGCAGCTTCGAGGCGAGCACCGCGTTGCGCGCGACGTTGCACGCCTGCTCGCCGATCTGCATCACGTTGCCCATGATCACGTCCTCGACGAGGGCGGGATCGCAGCCGCTGCGGTCGACGAGCGCGTTCAGGACCTGCGCGGACAGGTCGACGGGGTGCCAGCCGGACAGCCGGCCGCCCTTGCGGCCGCCGGCGGTGCGGGCGGCGGCGACGATGAATGCTTCAGCCATGGGAAATCTCCTGTCTCTCTCGTACGAGGCGTCGGGTTCGACGTCGAGTTTGGCACGAACCCGCGTCGGGCGTCGCGCCGCGGTGCCGATCCCGGCCGGCTCGCTGCGCTCGGGCACGGCGGTTGCCGACGCCGCCCCCGGCGTCGCGGGCCGGTCCGCGCCGCGGCCGCCGACCGGAGCCGTAACCGCATGACCACCGTCCGAAAGGGCCAGGCGCCCGACAAGCTCGACCGCGAGGCCTTCGGCGAGCGCTACCGCCAGCGCTTCGCCGATCCGGCCTTCGACGCCGAGCGCGCCTCGATCGCCCGGCTCGAGACGATCGCCTGGCACGCGTACCGCGACGGGCGCAAGGCGCCGCGCACGGCGAAGGCGGGCCCCGGCTTCGCGGACCCCGGCTACGACCTGTCGGTCGAGTGGATCGAGGCGCGCCGCCGGATCGAGGCCGCGTCGGCCCGGCAGCGCGATCCCGCGGCGCGGGCGCGCGTGCTGGTCGTCGCCGGCGGCCCGCGCAACGACGGCACCTGCCCCGGCGAGGCGTCGAAGACCTGGCGGCTCGCCCGCCACGCGTGCGCCGAGGCCGAGGCGGCCGGCGCCGAGACCGACCTCGTCGACCTGAGCCGGCTGACCTCCGAGCCGGGGCTGCACATCCATCCGTGCAAGGGCTGCGCGTCGACCGCGATGCCGCTGTGCCACTGGCCGTGCAGCTGCTATCCGAACCACGCGACCGGACAGGTCGGGGACTGGATGAACGAGCTGTACGAGCGCTGGACGGCCGCGCACGGGGTGATCCTCGTGACCCCGGTGCACTGGTACCAGGCCGCGAGCCCGCTGAAGCTGATGATCGACCGGCTGGTGTGCGCCGACGGCGGCAACCCCGATCCGTCGAGCACCCACGGCAAGCAGGCCGCGCGCGCGAAGGCGCTCGAGCTCGCCGGCTGGGACTACCCGAGGCACCTGGCCGACCGGCTCTACGGCGTCGTCGTGCACGGCGACGTCGACGGCGTGGAGGGCGTGCGCCGCGCGCTGTGCGACTGGCTCGACTGGATGGGGCTCGTGCGCGCCGGCAAGCTCGCCGCGCTCGGGCGCTACATCGGCTACTGGGAGCCGTACGCGACGAGCCACGACGCGCTCGACGCCGACGGCGCGCTGCACGCCGAGGTCGCGCTCGTCGCGCGCGCGGTGGTCGCCGGCGTCGCCGAGCGGCGCGCCGGACGGCTGCAGCGGCCCGATCGCGGCCTGCACTCGCCGCGTCCGAAGTGAGGCGGGCGTGCCCGCCGCGCGCTCAGCGCCGCAGGTCCTCGACGACGGTGCCCGCGCGGGCGAGGTCGGCCTCGTGCGCGGCGTCGCGCCAGGTCTCGGCGAGCCCCGCCTCGTACCACTCGCGCATCGACGGCAGCGCGAGCAGCCGCTCGACGTACTCGAGCGAGCGCGGCGCGAGCGGCGGCGAGTAGGTCCGCACGCGGAACGCGACCGGCGCGTAGAACGCGTCGACCGCGGTGAAGAGCGAGCCCGCGAGGAACGGCCCGCCGAAGCGCTCGAGCCCCTCGCCCCAGAGCGCGTCGAGCCGCGCGCACTCGCGCGCCAGCGCCGGCGACACCTCGCGCAGCCGCACCCGCACGCCGCAGTTCATCGAGCAGACGTCGCGCAGCGTCGGGAAGCCCGAGTGCATCTCGGCGGCCGCCGAGCGCGCCCAGGCGCGCGCGCCCGGATCGCGGGGCCAGACGTCGGGCCGGCGCTCGGCGAGCCGCTCGACGATCGCGAGCGAGTCCCAGACGACGACCCCGTCGTCGACGAGGCACGGCACCTTGCCGGTCGGCGAGAACGCGAGGAACGGGTTCGGCCGGTCGGGCGGCGCGAACGGCACGAGCCGCTCCTCGAACGGGATCGCGAGCTCGCGCATCAGCACCCACGGGCGCAGCGACCAGGACGAGTAGTTGCGGTTGGCGATGTGGAGGACGGGTGTCGGCATGGGCCGCATGGTAAGGCACCGGGCCCGGTCCTTGCGGAGCCGTGTCGACTCCCCCGCATGGACGCACGATGGACGCCGCCGCCTGGGCCCTGATCGTCGGAGCGCTGATGATCGTCATGGGCCTGACGAGCTCGGCGCTGAAGCACCTGCCGCTCAGCACGGCCATGCTGTACCTGCCGGTCGGCGTGGCGATCGGGCCGGGCGGGCTCGGCCTGCTCGACCTCGACCCGGTGCGCGACGCGAAGCTGCTCGAGCACCTGAGCGAGGTGGTCGTGCTGGTGTCGCTGTTCACGGTGGGGCTGAAGCTCGCGGTGCCGCTGTCCGACCCGCGCTGGCGGCTGCCGCTGCGGCTCGCGACGACGTCGATGGTGGTCACCGTCGGCCTGATCACCCTGGCGGGGCTCGCCATCGGCCTGCCGCTCGGCGCCGCGATCCTGCTGGGCGCGATCCTCTCGCCGACCGATCCGGTGCTGGCGTCCGACGTCCAGGTCTCCGATCCGCACGACCGCGACCGGCTGCGCGTGTCGCTGACCGGCGAGGGCGGGCTGAACGACGGCACCGCGTTCCCGTTCGTGATGCTCGGGCTCGGGCTGCTCGGGCTGCACGAGCTGGGCGACTTCGGCCTGCGCTGGGTCGGCGTCGACGTGCTGTGGGCGAGCGCCGCCGGGCTGGGCTCCGGCGCGCTGCTCGGCACGCTCGTGGGCCGCGGGGTGCTGTACCTGCGGCGGCGCCACGCGCAGGCGGTCGGCCACGACGACTTCCTGTCGCTCGGCCTGATCGCGCTGTCGTACGGCGTCGCGGTCACGATCTCGGGCTACGGCTTCCTCGCGGTGTTCGCCGCCGGCGTCGCGGTGCGCCGCGTCGAGCGCGCCGAGACCGAGGCGTCGCGGCACCGGACCGAGGCGCAGGCCCCCGAGCCGGAGCCCGAGGAGATCGTCGAGCAGTCGCTGACGAATCCGGAGCCGCCGGTGCCTGCCGACCACATCGCCACGCACCCGTCCCACGCGCCGGCGTTCATGGCGCGCGCGATGCTCGGCTCGAACGAGCAGATCGACCGGATCGGCGAGCTCGCCGCGGTCGTGACGGTGGGCGCGATGCTCTGGACGATCGACCTGTCGCTGGTGCCGTGGTGGTTCG
>DASPJX010000138.1:0-6944 GCA_035628395.1 Burkholderiaceae bacterium
GTCCGGGTGCACGAGCGGCGCGAAGCGCCAGTCGTCCCGATCGGCGTCCGACCCCAGGTAGTTGCCGAAGAACCACTGGATCACGTCGGCGTCGAGCAGGTAGCCGTGCGCGAACTCGCGGTGCGACGCGCTGTCCTGGCGCGGCGCGAGGCCCGGGTAGATCAGCAGCTGCAGCGCGAGCGGCCAGCCGCGGTCGCGCGCGTGCAGCGCGCAGGCGGCCGCGAGCGTGCCGCCGGCGCTGTCGCCGCCGACCGCGAGGCGCGCCGGATCGATGCCGAGCGCGCCGTGCTCGTCGCGCAGCCACGCGAGCGCGTCGAACGCGTCGTCGACCGCGGCCGGGAAGCGGTGCTCGGGCGCGAGCCGGTAATCGAGCGAGAGCACCGCGCAGCCGCCGTCGCGCGCGAGCATCCGGCACACCCGGTCGTGCGTGTCGACCGAGCCGATCGTGAAGCCGCCGCCGTGGAAGTAGAGCAGCGCCGGCAGCGGGTCGGCCCAGCCGTGCTCGCGCGGCACGTAGTGGCGCAGCCGCAGCGTGCGCCCGGGCAGCTCGAGCCGCAGGTCCTCGACCGAGTGCATCGGGGCGGGCGCGATGTCCAGCGTGCCGGCGATCCTCTCGTAGTGCGCGCGGGCGGCCGGCGCGCCGATCGCCTGGTAGGTGGGCCCGCCCGCCTTCGCGGCCCAGGCGAGCAGCTTCTCGACCTGCGGATCGAGCATCGTCAGGCCGATCCGTCGACGAACGCCCGGATCTTCGCGACGACGACGTCGGGCGCCTCGTGCACCAGCCAGTGCCCGCATTCGGGCAGCCGCTCGATGCGCAGGTCGGGCACCAGCTCCTCGAGCCCGTCCAGCAGCGTCGGCAGCAGCGCCTGGTCCTTCTCGCCCCAGATCACCAGCGTCGGCACGCGCACCGCGAAGTCCTTCGGATCGAGCGCGAGCTTCGCGGCGCCCGGATCGCCGTCGGTCGGCGGATACAGCGGCGACGCCCGGTAGTAGTTGACGCCGCCGGTGACGGCGCCCGGCTGCGACCAGGCCTCGTGGTACGCGGCGCGGGTGGCCGCGTCGAACCACGGCGCCGCGTACGGCCCGACGAAGAACCGGTCGAACAGCGCGAAGTCGTCGGCCGCGAGCGCCCCCTCCGAGCCGGGCTTGCGCAGCCAGTTCATGTACTGGCTCGCCTTCTGCTGCGCGGGGTCGGACGCGAGGAGCCGCGCGAACGGCACCGGGTGCGGCGCGTTGAGGATCACCAGCTTCTCGACGCGCTCCGGATGCGCGCTCGCGAACGCCCACGCCGCCGCCCCGCCCCAGTCGTGCGCGACGACGATCGCGCGCTCGTGGCCGAGCCCGCGCACCAGCCCGTCGAGGTCGGCGACCAGCGCGCTCGCGCGGTACGCGCGCACGTCCGCGGGCTTGCTCGAGAGGTTGAAGCCGCGCAGGTCGGGGGCCACCGCGTGCCGGCGGTCGGCGAACTCGGGCAGCACGTCCTTCCACGAGTACCAGAACTCGGGGAAGCCGTGGATGAACAGCATCAGCGGCGCGCCCTCGGTGCCCGCCTCGGCGCAGTGCAGCCGCACGCCCGGCTGCACCTCGACCTGCCGCCCGGTCCGGATCGACGGATGCAGGCTCACGGCCGGTCCGCCTTGACCGCGACGTCGCGCTTGTAGGTGAACGGATCGCTCGGCGTGCGCCGCGCGACGACGTCCTGCAGCCGCAGCTCGATCGACGGCATCATCTTCTCGTGCGTCACCAGGTAGAAGCGCTCCTCGCGGATCGCGTCGAAGGTCATCTCGGCGACCTGCGGGGCGGTGATCTTCCCGGACGCCACCGCCTTCTCGAGCTGCGCCTTCAGCGCCGCCTGCGACGCGGTCGGCGGCGCCTCGTTCGCCCGCTCGGGCGGCCGGTTGCGCTCGGAGTCGTTGATGCCGGTGGCCACGAACGCCGGGCAGAGCACGGTGACGCCGACCTTCGAGCCGACCAGACGCAGGTCGTGGTGCAGCGTCTCCGAGATCGAGACCACCGCATGCTTGCTCGCGTTGTAGACCGCCATCATCTGCGGGTTCACGAGCCCCGCCACCGACGCGGTGTTGACGATGTGGGCCTCGACGCCCTGCGCGATCATGATCGGCGTGAACACGCGCACGCCGTGGGCCACGCCCATCACGTTGACGCCGAACACCCATTCCCAGTCGCGTGCGCTGCTCTCCCACGCGAGCCCGCCGGTGGCGACGCCCGCGTTGTTGAACAGCAGGTGCGCGCCGCCGTAGGCGTCGAGCGCGCGGGCCGCGAGGCGCTCGACGTCCTCGGCCTTCGAGACGTCGGTGCGCTCGCCGAACGCGTCGGCACCCTGCCCCGTCAGCTCGTCGACGGTGGCCGCCAGCGCGTCGGCCTGGATGTCGGCCAGCGCGAGCTTCATGCCGAGCCTCGCGCCGAGCCGCGCGAACTCGCGGCCGAAGCCGCTGCCCGCGCCGGTGATCACCGCGACCTTGCCTGCGAAGTCCTTCATCGGATCGCCTCCGGGGCGCGCGACGCGCGCGTCACTGATCGTAGCCCGGGTTGCGGCGGTCGAGCTTGCGCTTGAGCGCGCCGTAGACCTGCTCGGTCGACAGCACCTGGCGCTGCACGCCGACCGCGTGCTTCACGGTGTCGAGCACCGACTCGCCGATCTCGATCACGCCGTCGGGCCCGGCGGCGAGCGCGCCGACCTGCACCTGGCACGCGCTCTCGAAGGTGTACATGAACTGGAAGGCCTCGCCGACGGTCCGGCCGACGGTCAGCAGACCGTGGTTGCGCAGCATCATGAACCGGTTCTCGCCGAGGTTCGCCTGCAGGCGCGCCTTCTCGTCGTCGCGCACCGCGATGCCCTCGTAGTCGTGGTACGCGAGCGAGCGCATGATGATCGTCGCCTGCTGCGAGATCGGCATCAGGCCGCGCTTCATCGCCGACACCGCGACGCCCGCCCGCGTGTGCGTGTGCAGCACGCAGCCGGCGTCCTCGCGCACCGCGTGGATCGCGCTGTGGATCACGAAGCCCGCCGGGTTCACCGCGTAGGGCGTGGGCAGCACCGGCTTGCAGTCCATGTCGACCTTGACCAGCGACGAGGCGGTGATCTCCTCGAACATCAGGCCGTAGGGATTGATCAGGAAGTGGTGCTCGGGGCCGGGGATGCGCGCCGAGATGTGCGTGAAGACGAGGTCGTCCCAGCCGTGCAGCGCGATGAGGCGGTAGCAGGCGGCGAGGTCGACCCGCAGCTGCCACTCCTGCTCGGACACCTGCGACCGGATCGAGGACTGGGGGGCGTTCATGGCGGGTCTCCTGGGTCGGTGGATTCGGGGAGGGAGGGGAACGCGCGCTCAGTCGAGCGCGACGAGCTGCTTGCCGACGTTCGCGCCGCGCAGCAGCCCGATGAAGGCCTCGGGCGCGGCCTCGAGCCCGCGCGCGATCGTCTCGCGGTACTTCAGCGTGCCGTCGGCGACGCGCCCCGCGAGCTCGGCGAGCGCGGGCGGCCAGGCGTCGGGCACCTCGGACACGATGAAGCCCTGGATGCGCAGCCGGTTGGTGAGCACCGAGCGGAACTGGTGGACCGGGATCGGCTCGTCGTTGTAGCCGGCGATCAGCCCGCACACCGCGATCCGTCCGAACGCGTTCATCCGCGCGAGCACCGCGTCGAGCCCCGGGCCGCCGACGTTCTCGAAGCAGCCGTCGATGCCGTCGGGCGTCGCCGCCGCGAGGTCCTGCTCGAGCCGCCCGGCCTTGTGGTCGACGCACGCGTCGAAGCCGAATTCCTCGACGACGAGCCGGCACTTGTCGGGACCGCCGGCGATGCCGACCGCGCGGCAGCCCGCGGCCTTCGCGAGCTGCCCGACCACCGAGCCGACGGCGCCCGAGGCCGCCGAGACGACGACGGTCTCGCCGGCCTTCGGCGCGATGATCCGGTTCAGCCCCACCCAGGCGGTGACGCCGGGCATGCCGGCCACGCCGAGGAAGGCCTGCATCGGCACCTTCGAGGCGTCGACCTTGCGCAGGCCGCCCCCGCCGTCGGACAGCCCGTAGAGCTGCCAGCCGAAGCCGCCGACGACCACGTCGCCCTTCGCGAAGCGCGGATGCCGGCTCTCGACCACCTCGCCCACGGTGCCGCCGAGCATCGTCTCGCCGATCGCCTGCGGCTGGCGGTACGACTTGCGGTCGTTCATCGCGCCGCGCATGTACGGATCGAGCGACAGGAACCGGTTGCGCACCAGCAGGTGCCCGTCGGGCACCGGCGGCACGGGCGCCTCCTCGAGGCGGAAGTGCTCGGGGCGTACCGGGCCGTCGGGCCGGGCGGCGAGGACGATGCGGCGGTTGGTCTCGGCCATCGGGTCTCCTGGAGGGGTGCCGGGCGCGGTCGCGCTCAGGCGTCGATCGGTCGCTCGGCGTCGCCGGGCTTGGGGCGCCAGAGCTTGAAGGTGCCGTTCGCGCGGGCGACCAGCCGGCCGGCCTCGTCGCGCGCCTCGCCCTCGCAGAACATCAGCGAGGTGGCCTTGTGCACGCACTCCCCGCGCACGAGGATGCGGCCGGCGCCGGGGCGCACGAAGCTCGTCTTCATCTCGACGGTGATCGTGTTGATCGGCGCGTCGTAGTCGTCGGTGTGCGCGGCGCGCCCCGAGATCGCGAGGCAGGCGTCGAGCACCGTCATCAGCACGCCGCCGTGGGCGACCCGCATCGAGTTGCAGAGCTCGGGGCGCACCTGGATCGCGAGCTCCGCGCGGCCCTGGCCGAACGCGACGAGCTCGACGCCGAGGTGGTCGAGGAACGGGATGCGCCGCGTGCGGCCGTCGGGGAAGCGCATCGCGCTCATGCCGCCATCACGCCGCCGTCGACGGCGAGCACCTGGCCGGTGATGTGCCGGCCCGCGTCGGAGCACAGCAGCACCGCCGCGCCCTTCAGGTCCTCGTCGTCGCCGAGACGGCGCAGCGGCGCGTCCGCCGTCAGCGCGTCCTCGGCCTTCGCCAGCAGCCCGCGCGTCATCTTCGTCTCGAAGAAGCCCGGCGCGAGCGCGTTGACGTTGATGTCGTGCTCGCCCCACTCCGCCGCGAGCGCCCGCGTGAAGTTCACGAGGCCGCCCTTGGTCGTGTTGTAGCCGATCATCTCGCCCTCGGCCCCGCGGTTGCCGCGCAGGCCGGCGATCGAGGCGACGTTCAGCACCTTGCCGCGGCGGCGCGGGATCATCGAGCGCCGCCCGATCGCCTGGGTCAGCAGGAAGATGCCGGTCAGGTTCACGTTCAGCAGCTTGGTCCAGGCGTCGAGCGGATAGTCCTCCATCGGCGCCGCCCAGTTCGCCCCGGCGTTGTTGACCAGGATGTCGACCTGCCCGAGCCGCGCGAGCGCCGCGTCGGCGAACGGCGCGATCGCCTCGGGCCGGCCCATGTCGGCCGGGATCGCCGACGCCGACACGCCCTGCGCCTGCAGGTGAGCGACGGCCTGCTCGAGCTCGTCGGCCTTGCGCGCGGTGAGCAGCACCCGCGCGCCCATCTCGCCGAGCGCCTCGGCGATCTGCAGGCCCAGGCCGCGGGAGCCGCCGGTGACGATCGCCGTGCGGCCGGTCAGGTCGAAACGCTGTTTGACGGACATGGGGCTCGGGTTCCGGGAGTCGTGAAAGCGGGGTCGGACGAGGGTTTCGGCGCACCCGGCTCAGAACCAGGCGTCCTTCATGTCGAGCGTCGTCGTGTCGATCGAGTCGAGCAGATCGAGCATCGGCCCGGTGCGGGGCAGCTCCCAGCGGAAGAACCAGCGCGCCGCCTGCCGCTTGCCGGCGTAGAAGTCGGCGTCGGCCGCGTCGCGCGGGCTCGCGGCCTGCGCGACCATCGCCTGCTCGAGCCACTGCCACGCGACGACCACGTGGCCGAAGGCCTCGAGGAACACCGACGCGTTGGCGAGCGTGACGTCGAGGTCGCCGACCGCGTGGAGCCGGCGCACCGTGGCGAACACGCGCGAGGCGGCGCCCGCGAGCTGGCGGCCCATCGCCGCGAGCTCGTCGCCCCACTCGCCGTGCCCGGCGAGCGACGCGGCGCGGCCGACCGCCGACTCGAGCTCGTTGGCGAGGATCCGCGCGGCCTCGCCCTGCCCCAGCACCATCTTGCGCCCGAGCAGGTCGAGCGCCTGGATGCCGTGGGTGCCCTCGTGGATCGGGTTCAGCCGGTTGTCGCGCCAGTACTGCTCGACGTTGTAGTCGCGCGTGTAGCCGTAGCCGCCGTGCACCTGGATCGCGAGGTCGTTCGCCGCGAGGCACCACTGCGACGGCCAGCTCTTGATCACCGGCGTCAGCAGCTCGAGCAGCCACCGGGCGCGGGTGCGCTCGGCCTCCGAGCCGGTGCGCTCGTCGTCGACGAGCCGCGCGCCGTACAGGCACAGCGCCATCCCGCCCTCGACGTACGCCTTCTGCGCGAGCAGCATGCGCCGGACGTCGGCGTGCTCGACGATCGGCACCTGCGGGCGCGACGGGTCCTTGTCGCGGGGACGCCGGCCCTGCGGGCGGTTGCGCGCGTAGTCGAGCGCGTGCAGGTAGCCGACGTAGCCGAGGCAGGCCGCGCCCAGCCCGACGCCGATCCGCGCCTCGTTCATCATGTGGAACATGCAGGCGAGCCCCCGGCCGGCCTCGCCGACCAGCCAGCCGATCGCGCCGGCCTCGCCGCCCGGGCGGAACCGACCCTCGCCGAAGTTGAGCAGCGTGTTCGTCGTGCCCCGGTAGCCCATCTTGTGGTTGAGCCCCGCGAGCGTCACGTCGTTGCGCTCGCCCACCGAGCCGTCCGCCTCGAGCAGCCGCTTGGGCACGAGGAACAGCGAGATGCCCTTCGTGCCCGGCACGAGCCGTCCGTCCGGGCCGGGGATCTTGGCGAGCACCAGGTGGACGATGTTCTCGGTCAGCTCGTGCTCGCCGCCCGAGATCCACATCTTGTTGCCGAACAGCCGGT
>DASPJX010000139.1:0-4622 GCA_035628395.1 Burkholderiaceae bacterium
GAGCCGATCGGTGCGCCGAGCCGGTCATTCCGCCGAGCCGTTCAGTGCGCCGACCCGTTCAGTACGCCGAGCCGGTCAGCGCGCCGAGCCGGTCAGCGCGCCGAGCCGGTCAGCGCACCGAGCCGGTCAGCGCGCCGAGCCGGTCAGCGCGCCGAGCCGGTCTGCGCGTCCGCACCGGTCGACGCGACCGGACCCGTCAGCGCAGCCGGACCGCCTCGGCGCCGGCGCCGATCCCGAGCTGGCGCGCGATCACCTGCCCCGCCGCCATGCCGACCCGCTTCGCGAGCCTCTCGGCGATGTTCTCGCGCTGCGTGTAGTCGACCAGGTCCTCGGCCTTCAGCACGTCGCGCGCGACCGAGCGCAGCGACCCGATCTCGTCGGCGAGCCCCAGCTCGACGCCGGTCGCGCCGTTCCACACCAGGCCGGAGAACAGGTCGGGCGAGTCCTTGAGCCGCTCGCCGCGGCCCTGCTTCACCACGTCGATGAACTGGCGGTGGATCACGCCGATCATCTTCCGCGCGTGCTCGCGCTGCGGCTCCGACATCGGCGAGAACGGATCGAGGAAGCCCTTGTTCTCGCCGGCGGTCAGCAGCCGGCGCTCCACGCCGAGCTTCTCCATCGTGCCGGTGAAGCCGAAGCCGTCCATCAGCACGCCGATCGAGCCGATCAGGCTTGCCTTGTCGACGTAGATCCGGTCGGCGGCGACCGCGACGTAGTAGCCGCCGGACGCGCAGATCTCCTCGACCACCGCGTAGACCGGCTTGTCCGGATGCGCGGCGCGCAGCCGGCGGATCTCGTCGTTGATCAGCCCGGCCTGCACGGGGCTGCCGCCCGGGCTGTTGATCCGCAGCACGACGCCCGCGGACGCGCCGTCCTTGAACGCGGCCCGCAGCGCCGGGATCACGCGATCGGCGTCGACCTCGCCGCCGGACTCGAGCACGCCGTCGATCTCGATGACCGCGGTGTGCCGCCGGGCGCCGGTCGCGTCGGGGCCGCCGAGCCAGCCGAAGGAGGCGGCGAGCACGAGCAGCACGACGCCGAGGCCCGCCAGGCGGAAGAAGATCCGCCAGCGCCGCGCCCGGCGCTGCTCCTGGACGGTGGCGAGCAGCACCTTCTCGAGCGTGTCGCGCTCCCAGCCGCGCGCGGGCGCCGCGGCCGAGGCGGCGGCCGGACGCGCGGGCGAGTCGTGGACCGCGTCGCCGCGGCCGCCGGTGCCGATCGAGGGCTCGCGTCGCGAGCGGAGGGAATCGTCGTCGTTCATCGTTCTTCCGGGACCAGCGTCGCCTGCATCTCGACCCAGCCGTCGACCTCGCGGCACGGCACCGGGCGCAGCCCGCGGCCGCGGCACGGCCCGCCGACGCAGGCGCCGTCGGCGGCATCGTACACGGCGCCGTGGGTGGCGCAGACGATGACCGTGCCGGTGTCGTCGAGGAAGCGGCCGGGCGTCCAGTCGAGCTCGACCGGCACGTGCGCGCACTGGTTCAGCCAGCCGCGGGGCTCGCCGTCGATGCGCAGCACGAAGGCCGGCACCGGCCGGCCCGGCGCCGCGATCCCGACGCGGACGCCGTCGCCGCGCTCGGCGAGCGCGTCCGACGCGCAGACCCGCGACCAGCCTTCCCCGTCCGGCGGCGCGCCGCTCATCGCGAGGCCCCGACGGGTCCGAGCATCGAGCGCTCGACCTCGCAGGCGGCGGCGAGCCAGTCGGCCAGCTCGGCCACCGAGCCGACGACGGCGTCGGGCGACGACGCGCGCAGCGTCTGCGGGTCGTGGGCGCCGTAGAGGACCGCCACGCTCGCCGCGCCGGCGGCCTGCGCCATGCCGACGTCGTGCGTCGTGTCGCCGATCATCACCATGCGCCCCGGCGGCACCTGCAGCGTCTCGCCGAGGTCGCGCAGCATCCACGGATCGGGCTTCGGCGCCCCCTCGTCGGCGCACCGCGTCGACGCGAAGCGCGGTCCGAGCCCGGTCTGCACGAGCGCCCGGTCGAGCCCGGCCCGCGACTTGCCGGTCGCGACCGCGAGCGGCACCCCGGCGACGTCGAGGCCGCGCAGCAGCTCGGGGATGCCGTCGAAGGTCGCGAGCTCGGCGTCGCGCTTCAGGTAGTGGACGCGGTAGCGCTCGACGAAGGCCGGCAGCTGCTCGCGCCGGATCGACGGCACCGCATGGTGGATCGCCTCGAAGAGCCCCATGCCGATCACCCAGCGGGCGTCGCGCGGCGACGGCACCGGCAGTCCGAGGTCGGCCGCGGCGAGCATGATCCCGTCGGCGATCGCCGCGGTCGAGTCGACGATGGTGCCGTCCCAGTCCCAGACGACGAGGTCAAACCGCCTCAACGCACTCTCCCAGGAAGCGCTCGAAGGCCGCCGGCAGCGGGGCCTCGAGCCGGACCTCGCGCCCGTCGGACGGATGGGCGAACGCCACCCGGAACGCGTGCAGGAACATGCGCTTGTGCCCCATCTTCTCGAGCGACTTGTTGAGTTCGAACACCCCGTACTTCTCGTCGCCCGCGAGCGGATGGCCGACGTGGGCGAGGTGCACCCGGATCTGGTGGGTGCGACCTGTCTCGAGGTCGCACTCGACCAGCGTGACCGGCCCGATCCGCGGATGGCGCAGCCGCGCCTTCGCCCGGACCCGTGTGCCGGACGCCTGGCCGCCGTCGCGCACGACCACCCGGCGCTCGCCCTCCGGCGTCGTGAACTTGTGCAGCGGGAAGCGCAGCGCGCGCGGCGGACCCGACCAGTCGCCGAGCGCGATCGCGAGGTAGCGCTTGCGCACGCGCTGCTCGCGCATCGCGTCGTGCATCGCGGCGAGCGCGGCGCGCTTCTTGGCGATCAGCAGCACGCCCGAGGTCTCGCGGTCGATCCGGTGCACGAGCTCGAGCAGCTTCGCGTGGGGCCGGGCCGCGCGCAGCTGCTCGATCACGCCGAAGCTGACGCCGCTGCCGCCGTGGACCGCGACGCCCGAGGGCTTGTCGATCGCGAGCAGCGCGTCGTCCTCGTGCAGCACCGGGAACTCCTGCGGCGGCGCGGGCGCGGTCGCGTCCGGGGCGGCGGTGCGCACCGGCGGGATCCGGACGACCTGTCCGATCTCCAGCCGGTGGTCGGGCGCGACGCGCCCGCGGTCGACGCGCACCTCGCCGCTGCGCACGATCCGGTAGACGTGGCTCTTCGGCACGCCCTTCAGGCGCGACAGCAGGAAGTTGTCGAGCCGCTGGCCGGCGTTCGCCTCGTCGATCGTGACCAGGCGCACCTCGGCACCCGAACGGGTCGGGACCTGCGGCGACGCTTCGGGTTTTGCGGCTAAGGCATTCATCTTGCTATAATTAGGCCCGTTGCGTAGCCGGCGGGTACCGTCGGTCACCCGCCGCATTGTAGCGGTGCGCCGTGACGGCGCCGCGCGGGCGGTGCGCAACGTAACGAATGCAAGCGCGGCGCCGAATGGGTCGGCGCGCGGAGAACACGCAAGAATCAACAAAACGACCCGAGGCCCCGCACGGCGCGGCCGGTCGGCCGAAGGGGCCGACGCCAGCGGCCCGACCGGCGCCTCGCCCATCCCAACGCTCGATGCAGCACCCCGCGTGAACGTCATCCAAGCCAGCCGGTCCTTTCGGACGCCGGCCCGCGCGCGCTGCCCGAGACCGATGCGTTTTGGCCGGACGCGCCCCCGGCGCTAGCCCGGCATTCGTGCGTTGATCCGCTGGCCCCGCGCACCACGCCGGTCGCGCGAGTCGGAGATATTGGATGAAACGCATGCTGTTCAACGCGACGCACTCGGAAGAGTTGCGCGTCGCGATCGTTGACGGCCAGAAGCTGATCGACATCGACATCGAGTCGGCCGGTCGGGAAGCCCGCAAGAGCAACATCTACAAGGGCGTCGTCACCCGCGTCGAGCCCAGCCTCGAGGCCTGCTTCGTCAGCTACGGCGAGGAGCGCCACGGCTTCCTGCCGTTCAAGGAGATCAGCAAGGCGTATTTCAAGCCCGGCGTCGAGGCCTCGAAGGCCCGGATCCAGGACGCGATCGCCGAGGGCCAGGAACTGATCGTCCAGGTCGACAAGGAGGAGCGCGGCAACAAGGGCGCCGCGCTCACGACCTACATCTCGCTGGCCGGCCGCTACCTGGTGCTGATGCCGAACAACCCGCGCGGCGGCGGCGTGTCGCGCCGCGTCGAGGGCGAGGACCGGCAGGAGCTGCGCGAGACGATGGACAAGCTCGAGGTGCCGTCGGGCATGAGCCTGATCGCGCGCACCGCCGGCATCGGCCGCACGGCCGAGGAGCTGCAGTGGGACCTCAACTACCTGCTGCAGCTGTGGCGGGCGATCGAGGGCGCGGCCACCTCCGCCTCGGGCGCGTTCCTGATCTACCAGGAGTCGAGCCTGGTGATCCGCGCGATCCGCGACTACTTCACGCCGGACATCGGCGAGATCCTGATCGACACCGACGACATCTACGAGCAGGCCCGCCAGTTCATGGGCCACGTGATGCCGGACACGGTGGGCCGGGTCAAGCGGTACAAGGACCACACCCCCCTCTTCACGCGCTTCCAGATCGAGCACCAGATCGAGACCGCGTACTCGCGGCTCGTGCCCCTGCCCTCGGGCGGCGCGATCGTCATCGACCACACC
>DASPJX010000140.1:0-2706 GCA_035628395.1 Burkholderiaceae bacterium
GCACGACGCGGCGGCCGAGCGCGGCTACCGGATCCCGTTCTCCGCGGGGGCCATCGAGTTCGATCCGGCGCGCCACGCGGACGTCGCGTCGCTGATCGCGCAGGCCGACGCCGCGATGTACGGCGACAAGCGCGCGCGGCGCGAGGCGACGCCGGCTCCGGCGCCGCGCTGATCGCCCCCGCGCCGCGTCGCGCGCCGTACCCGCCGCGCCGCGCCCCGCGCGTCGTACGATGGGGCCGCGCGCCGACGGCGCGCCTGCGCACCA
Organism: Burkholderiaceae bacterium; assembly: GCA_035628395.1. Lineage (GTDB taxonomy): Bacteria > Pseudomonadota > Gammaproteobacteria > Burkholderiales > Burkholderiaceae_E > UBA4615. The sequence goes on from DASPJX010000140.1 coordinate 266, forward strand.
TGCGACGAGGCCCGCCACGCGGGCGAGGGAGGGGACGAATGGCACGATGGACGATGCGGCTCGCGACGGCGGTCGCGGCGACGGCGCTCGCCGGATGCGGGCTGCTCGGGCAGGGCGGTGGGGACGGCTGGACGACGCTGGTCCACGGCGCGCGCGGGCTCGAGAACTTCGAGCGCGTCGGCGAGGCCGACTGGACCGCGGTCGACGGCGCGATCCAGGCCACCCGCGGCGGCGGCACGCCGGCGTACCTGGTCACGCGGCGCGACTACCGCGACTTCGAGATGCGGGTCGAGTTCTGGGCGAGCGACGACGCCAACAGCGGCGTGTTCATGCGCTGCGTCGACCGCTCGAAGATCGGCGACGAGACCTGCTACGAGGCCAACATCTTCGACCAGCGGCCCGACCAGACCTACGCGACCGGCTCGATCGTGAAGGTCGCCCCCGTCGCGCAGCCCGCGCCGCGGGCGGGTGGCAGGTGGAACACCTTCGAGATCACGATGCGCGGCCCGCGCCTGCAGGTGGCGCTGAACGGCGCGAAGACCGTCGACGTCGTCGACGCGCGGTTCGCCGAGGGGCCGATCGCGCTGCAGTGGGGGCGCGGGACGGTGAGGTTCCGCGACGTGCGGATCCGTCCGCTGTGAGGAGACGGACGGGCCGCTCGCGCGGCCCGTCCGCCGGCGCGCGTCAGCCGCGCGCGATCACCGCGCAGGCGATGCGTCCGCCGGAGTTGCCCGCCGGCTGCGACGCGTAGTCGTCCGGGTTCGCGTGCACGACCACCGCGCGGCCCACGACGTCGGCGGCGCCGGAGCCCACCGACAGGCCGTGCGCCTCGAACCTCGCCTCGGCGGTGCCGGACGCGTCGGCGCGCAGGTTCGGCAGGTCGCCCGCGTGACGGTCGCCGCCCTTCGGATGCCCGTGGGGCTTGCCGCCGGGGTTGTAGTGCCCGCCGGCGCTCATGAAGTCGGCGCTCGAGCAGTCGCCCTTCTCGTGGACGTGGAAGCCGTGCTCCTGGCCGGGGCGCAGCCCGGTCACGCGCGCGACGACCATCACGTGGTCGCCGTGCTGCTCGAAGCGGACGCTGCCGGCGGCGGACTGGCCGGCCGCGGGCGCGAGCGTCGCGACGGCCGCCGGGCCGCGGGCCGCGCCCGGCATGGAGCCGGGCATCATGCCGCAGCCGGACAGGGCGGCGAGGGCGGCGAGGGCCGCGAGCGGGGTCGTTCTCATCGTCGGGGGTCTCCTTCGTTCGGAGCGTGCATTTTCCATTACATTGGTCCGACGATGTACCGCGTGTTCTGGATGGAGGCGGACGAGCCACGGTCCGAGGGGTTCCCCGGCGACGCGCTGACCCGCGCGCTGGCGTTCGCGGAGGCGCAGCGTCGGCGCCGCCGCGAGGGCGAGCCGGTGTCCTTCGTCGTGCTCGCGTCGGAGGATCCGCACAGCATCGGCGAATCCGGCGTCGCCGACCCGTCGCCGGGCTACGACTGGACCAAGCGCCGCCGCCCGCGCGGCTCCGCTCCGGGCCGGACCTGAGCGCCGGGCCGATCCGACCCGTACGGGCGAGCGGGCCGGATCGCCCGGGGGCGCCGACCGCCGCCGGTGCCGGCGCCGGCACCGTCCGACGGTGCGCGCGCACCGCCGCGTAAGGACGGACGGCTGTCCACGACAGGCGTTGACGCATAATCGCGTCTCGCTCTCCTCCCGGCCGATGATCCTCTCCACGACGACCGACCCCGGTTCGCCGCTCGCATCGCGCGCGATCGCGCTGCTGTGGGCGCTCGCGATCGTGCTCGCGTGCGCGGCGGGCCTCGGCGGCCCCGCGCCCGGCGCGGGGGAGGGGACGCGGGCCGTGGTCGGGGCGCTCGACGCCGCGGACGCCGACCGGGCGCTCGATCCGGTGCTCGCGGCCTCGGGCGCGCTCGGGCCGACGCAGGCCCGCGTCGCCGAGCGCGCGGACGAGCGCGCCGGCGCCTGCCTGCCCGGTCGCGTCGCGCCGCGCGCGGGCGACGCGCTGCCCTGCGATCTGCCGCCGATCGCCTTCGACCTGCCCGAGCACGAGCCGTCGCCGCCGTCCGTCGGCGGCATCGTCCGCGGCTGGCTGCGGGCGCCGTCGCCGTCGCCGGCGCCGCCGCACGCGACGCCCCACCTGCCGCCTCCGCTGCGTCCGCCGGCCGCCTGATCCGTCGGCACGGCCCCGCGCCGTGCCGCCGTCGTCCTGCCGCCCGCGGCGACGCGCGCGGACCGAGGCGAGCGTCGCACGCGTGCGGCGGACGTCGCCGGGGACCCTTTCGCGAACGAGACCGATCCGAACCCATGATGCCTTCCCGATTCCGCGTGCTCGGCTGCGCGCTCGCCGTCGCGGCGCTCGCCGCCGCGTCCGGCGCGGCGGCGCAGCCCGCTCCCCCGGCGCCGCGCACGCCCGACGCGACCCGCGCCGCGCCCGC
>DASPJX010000141.1:0-14597 GCA_035628395.1 Burkholderiaceae bacterium
GGCCTCTTCTGGCTCGAGGAGCCCGGAGACCCGCTCGACTTCGAGCTTCAGGCCACCCTGCGCAACTACTACAAGAACCCGATGGCAACGGGCGAAGACCTGTTCTCGATGCAGGACGCCCGCAATCTGATCCGCTACGGCGGCATGCGCCCGGACCGCGACTGGCTGCAGTTCGACTGCGCGCTGAGCTACGGCCTGGTCGAGTACCTGCGCACGCTGGAGATGCTGCGGTCCTACGGCTGGTCGCCCCGCCGCTGCATCCCGCACGGCGGGCACCAGATGTCGCTGAACATCGCGGCCGGCCTCGGCCTCGGCGGCAACGAGAGCTACCCCGACCTGTTCCAGCCCTTCGGCGGGTTCCCGGACGGCGTCGGGGTCGAGGACGGCCACGTGACGCTTCCCGACCTGCCGGGCATCGGGTTCGAGGGCAAGGCCGACCTGTATCGCGAGATGAGCGCCCTGTCCGCCTGATCGCGAGTCGAGGTCGCGCTTCGACGAGATCGCCGCTTCGACGAGGTCGCCGCGTCGACGCGTCGACGCGTCGAGCCGGGCGTCGACGCGTCGAGCCGGGCGACGGGGATCGCCTCGCGACGAGGCGAAGCCGCCGGAGCCCCCATCGTCGGGGCGACTCGAGACGGTTCGAAGGATCCGGCTCCCCGTCCACGCGGATCGAGCCGCTCACCGCGCGCCGCCGGGGCTCGCGCGCATCGCCAGCGCGACGCCCGCGAGCACCAGGACCATCGCCGCGATCTCCCGGATGCCCAGGGGTTCGCCGAGGAGTGCGGCGGCCGACAGGATGCCGACGACCGGCGTCAGCAGCGTGGTGATCGTCGCGACCTGTGGCCGCACGAGCCGCAGGGCGGCGAACCATGCGAAGTAGCACAGCCCCATGGGCACGACGGTCATGTAGACGAGCACCGCGAAGGCCCGGTCGCTCAGGGCCATCCCGTGGGGCGCTTCCGACAGCAGGCTGACGACGATCATCGGCACGGATCCCAGCGCGAGTTGCCAGGCGAGGACGACGAGCGGCGGCAGCGCGGGCGGCGCGACGGTCAGCGTCCCGAGCGCGAACAGGACCGCCGCGCCCAGCGCGAACGCCACGCCGAGCAGGTGCGCCGATGCCGGCGCGGCGGGCCGGACGCCCAGCAGCAGGCACACGCCGACGAGGCACAGCAGCAGCCCCGCGACGCCGCGCGGCGACGGGCGGTCGCCCAGAATCCACCAGGCCAGCAGCGTGGTCCACGCCGGCATCGTGTAGACCAGCAGCGCCGCCTGACCGACGGGCAGCCACTGCATCGCGAGCGTGCCGAAGCCCATCCACGCGAAGACGTTGAAGAAGGCCCCCGCGGCCAGGCGCCCGTGGGCCGCCCTCGGGACGCGCAGCGAGTGACCCGCGAGGACGGCCACGACCGCGACGAGCACGCTCGCCGACACGCCCGAGACCCCCCGGGCGAAGAGGGCCGGCCACTCCTGGAGGAGGAACTTGATCGCCGGCCAGTTCAGCCCCCAGCCCACCGACGTGACCAGCAGCCACGCGGGGCCGGCGAGGCGACTCGCCGAAGCGGGTCGATCGCTCACGGGCGAGGCGACGCCGTGGCCGCGCGCGACGCCCCGCCCTGGAGCGGCAGCTTCATGGACACGCCCGCGGCCACGATCAGCAGCACGCCCGCGGCGCCGAACGCCGGGAGGTGGCTGCCGAACCGCTCGTAGCCCCATCCTCCGAACCACGAGCTCAGCGCGGCCCCCAGCTGGTGCCCGAGGTACGACAGGCCGTACAGCACTCCGACCAGCCTGACCCCGAACACGTCGGCGAGGATCGCCGACGACATGGCGATGCTGCCGGCCCACACGATCCCGCCGATCGCCGCGGCCGCGTACAGCTCCCAGTGCGTGCCGACCAGGACGAGGGCGAAGAATCCGAGCCCGCGGACCAGGTAGATCGTCGCCAGCAGGTGCTTCTTCTCGACCCGATCCGAGATCCGCCCCAGCACCAGCGTGCTGAAGATGGCCACCAGGCCGATCAGCCCGATGCCCGTCGAGCTCGACGTCGCGTCGAAGCCGTGGTCCATCAGCATCGGCATGCCGTGGGTGCCCAGCAGGTTCATGCTGAAGCCGCAGGTGAACAGCCCGAGCGCGACCTTCCAGAAGTCGGCCGACGACACCGCATCGCCGACCCGCAGGGGCGCGCCCGGTTTCGGGGCCGACCGGACGGCGGCCGGAGCGGACCCGCCCTGGAGCGTGTCGGTCTCCGGCGGCGCCGCATCGGACATCACGAGCAGCGTCAGCGGCACGCTGACCAGCGCATAGAGCAGGCCGTACCCCAGCATCGTCTCGCGCCATCCGAAGGACTCGACGGTCCAGGCGAACACGGGGGTCATGACCGCGATGCCCGCCATCGATCCGGTGGACAGGAAGAACAGCGCCATGCCGCGCCTGCGCGTGAACCAGCGCGCGAGGATCGGCGTCAGCGCCACGGGGCTCGTCAGGCCCAGGCCGAACGAGAGCAGGACACCGTAGACCAGCAGGAACTCGAGCGCGCCCGTGGCCCTCGCCGTCCACGCGCAGGCGAGCGCCACGATCGCCGTGCCCAGCAGCAGCACCGGGCGCGTGCCGAATCGTCCGATCAGGTAGCCCGCCACGGGCATGGCGAGGCCGTAGCAGAGCATTCCCACGGCGATGTCGAAGGACAGCTCGCTGCGGCTCAGGCCCAGGTCGTCCATCATCGGCAGGAAGAAGGGGCCGACGCCCATGCGCATGCCGACGGTCAGCAGCGTCAGGAAGCTCGCCGACGCCACGATGTTCCAGCCGAAGTACCAGCGCGGCGGCGAGGAAGGTGGAAGGTTCAATCCGTTTCTCCGATCGGGAACGCGTCGCGCGACGCCTCGGTCCGGCACGGACCGGCGACGGGCCGCCGCCGCCGAAGCCGACGCCCGGATGTCCGGCCGCGGCGCCGCACGGCCGGCACCCCGCCCTCGGCGCTCGCGATGCCGCGGAGCCTCGACGCGGGTGCGACGCCCGCTTCGCGCCCTTCGACGCCGGTCGATCCGACCGGCCGACGACGTCACGATAGCAAGAGCGGCGGCTCGGCCGGCTCGGCGCCCGCGGGCGATGGACCGCCCGGCGCCGGAGCCCCGGTCGGCGACCGGCGGCGAGGACGCGCGGCCGCCCGTGATGCGGGCACGCACGCGAGCGGCCGCGCGTTCCGGCCGCACGAGCGGGGGCGGACCGATCGGCCGTCCTGCGCATAAGCTCGCGTTCCCCACACCCGGCGGAGCCGCCGCATGAACCGTACACGTCGTCTCGTCTGCGTCCTCGGCGCGTCGATGCTCGCCGCCTGCGCGACGCCCGCACCCGATCCGCGCGCGGTCGCGGCCGAGCTCGCGCCCACCGGCACGCTGCGCGCCGCGATCAACTTCGGCAACCCGATCCTCGCCGGCCGCGGGCCCGGCGGCGAGCCGCAGGGCGTGTCGGTGGACCTCGCGCGCGAGGTCGCGCGCCGGCTGGGCGTGCCGATCGAGCTCGTCCCGTTCACCTCCGCGGGCAGCGTGGTCGAGGCGGTCAAGGGCAGGCAGGTCGATCTCGCGTTCGTCGCGATCGATCCGGTGCGCGCGGCCGACACCGAGTACACGGCGCCCTACGTGATCATCGAAGGCGCGTACCTGGTGCGCGACGACTCGCCGCTGCGACGCAACGAGGACGTCGACCGCCCGGGCACCCGCGTGGCCGTGGGGCGCGGCAGCGCCTACGACCTGTTCCTGACCCGCGAGCTCGGGGCGGCGACGCTCGTTCGCGCGCCGACCTCGCCGGCCGTCGTCGACCTGTTCCTCGCCCAGCGGCTCGAGGTCGCCGCGGGCGTCCGGCAGCAGCTCGAGGCCGACGCGAAGCGCGTGGGCGGCGTGCGCATGCTGCCCGGCCGCTTCATGGTGATCGAGCAGGCGATGGGCGTCCCCAAGGGCCGCAGCACCGCGCAGGCCTGGCTCGGCCGATTCGTCGAGGAGATGAAGGCCACGGGCTTCGTCGCCGCGTCGCTGACGCGGCACGGCATCGAAGGCGCGGCGGTCGCGCCGCCGCGTGGCGCGTCGGGGTCCGGTCCGCGATGACCCGCATTCGGTCTGGCCTTGGTCGGACACTCCCTGGCCGTCAGCCTATCGGGTCGCCTCGTCGGGGGGCACGAGGCGACTCCGTACATCCGCATTCGACGATATGCGGGCTCGGCATCCGGTACCTCACGAGCCCATCGAGACGTGGCCCCACCGTACGGTCGCCGGCAGCGCGATTCGCGACGCGAAGCCGGGCGTGGCGTCGAGAGGCCGGCCGATGAATCCGCAGAGGCTCGATGATCCGGTTGTCTTCACGTCGACGTCCGTTCCGACGCGAGCAAGCGCAGGCGACTGAAACGGGGTCGCGCAAGTGCAGTCATCGGACACGACGATGGACGGCGCCCCACAGCGCCGTCCGTCGTCCTCGTGTCAGCGCGATGCGCGACGAACGGCACCGAGGCCGAGCAGGCCGGCCCCGAGCAACGCGAGCCCGCCCGGCAGCGGCACCGGAGTGCCCGGCTCGGTCGGCGCGGGATCCGCGACGCTCAATACCGCGGTCATGCCGGTGGAATCGTAGAAGTAGGTCTGGTTGACGCCGTATCCGACGACGAAGTCGACGTTCTGGTTCGCGAGCAGCGAACGCTGCAGGTCGGCCGTCGACCCCGCACCCGGACCGGAGACGTACGCCGAGTTCACGGCGCCGGTGAAGATGCTGATGCCGTCGACCAGAATGTGCACGTCGGTCGACGTGCCGGCGGTGTCGAGCCCGTAGAACGACGCGTCGATGTCGTAGAGGCCCGCGGTCGGCGCGGTGAAGCGGACGACCGCGTACTGGCCTGCTGCCCCCGGGTGCATGACGAGCATGCCGGGCTCCGCGCGCAGCGTGCCCAGCGCCAGCGTCGTCGCGCCCGAATTGCGGCCGACGGCCGGCTCGCCGCCATTGAGGGACACCCACTGGGACGACCCGTTGGTTCCATACGAGTTGAACAGGCTCAGTGCGCCGCCGAGCGCGGTCGCGTAGCCGAACTGGAACTGGCCGCCGACGGTCGGCACGCCGGTCGGGAAGGCTTCGAAGGCGTTGTACGTCGCTGCCTGGACGCCGGTCGCGCCCGCCATCGACGTCACGATGCCGAGGGCGAGCAGCCGCAGAGAAGGTCGCATGGTGTCTCCTGAATGGGAGACGCGCCCCGAGCAAACGCTGTTCCACCGGGCGCGTTCCGCTTGGAGATCAGACAGTTAAGCTGATGCGCCTATCGGATGAGACTTGGCAATGTAAGCCCATCCGACAGGCTAGGCATCGTCAGCCCGAACCCGAAGACGAACGCGAGCACGACGGCCAGCGCGATCGTGCCGACGGTGCCGAGGCCGAGCGCGGTGCCGACGACCATGCCGAGCACCTCGCCGATCGCACAACCCGTCAGGCAGTGCACCGTCGCGGCGAAGGCGACGCGGTTCAGGGACGGAGCCGCCGAGCCGGGGACGTAGGCGTGGGCGTGGGCTTGGTTGTTGGCGTTACCGTTGCCGTTGCCGTTGCCGTTGCCGTTAGCGTCGGCGTCGGCGTCGGCGTCGGCGTCGGCGTGAGCGTGAACGTTGGCGTGAACGTTGGCGTGAGCGTGGGCGCGAGCGTGGCCGGCAGGATGCAGGTGCAGAGCGCCGCCGTGCGAATGCGTGGTCATGGCCGATCTCCTTGGTGTGGAACCGAGGATCGACCTTCCCACCCTCGGAAGGTCAAGCGGCGCGACCGCGGACGCGGCCTCGCGATTCGAGGGCCCGCGAGCGACGGCTTTTCGCGGACGCACCGGATCGGGGCCGGCCGTCCCGGCGCAGCGCGCCCACGCGCATCGAGGAAGCCCGCGAAGCCGCGGCGGCGTGCCGGCCGGTGCAGGCCGGCTCGAATCCGAACGGGCGGCGTCGCGGGCACCGGGTCCGACGGCGAGGCATCGAGGCCGTCCACCGCAGCGGCGCGATGCCGCACGGCGTGACGAGCCGGCCGCGCCGATGCGCGCCGACTACACCGGCTTGTTCTTCATCTTGCCCTTCGGCATCACCACCGTCGTCGGCGGCGTGGGCCGGGGCGAGGTCGCGGACAGCTCCTTCGGCGGAGCGGTCTCCTTCTTCGGCTTCTTGACCAACTTGTTGCTGCGCTGCAGGCCTTTGGGCATACGTCACTCCTCGCCCGAACTGTACACGCCGGGCCGTCCCGTGCGTACGGTCGGCCCGGGCGGGCAGCGCGCGGCCCGGACCGCCGATGCGCCGACGAAGGGACGTGGAACCGCACGCGTTCGGGCAGGTCTTCTTCGGTCGCGACGGACGGCGACGGATGCCGTCGGGCCGGGTGTCGGCGGACCGGCTTCGCCTCGTTCGAACGCGCCGTCGATCGTGCGAGTTGATCACCCCGGCTCAGCGCGGCGTCGAGCGCGCGTTCGGCCGAGCCGAGCGCCGGACACTCCGGGTCGTCGGCAGCGCGATGAGGGGCAGCTCGCCGGACCGGGCCGGGACCGTCGGCCTCGCTCCTAGCCGCCGCTCGAACGCGGCGGCTGCTGGACCATCGAGATGGCGTCGAGGAGCGCGTCCAGTCGACGATGGCGAAGCAGATACGCGGTGTTCCCCATGGTCGACGCGAACGCGTCGGGGACGGGGCGGACGACGACCAGCGTGTCCCCCAGCAGCCCCGGCAGCGCCTCCGGCGAATGCTCGTAGGCGCGTTCGTGGCGCCGCCCTGCGTGGGCCGTGTGGAACGCGCGTTCGTACGAGAAGCCGTCGAGCGGATCGTCGAGGATGACCGCGGCCCACAACCCGTACACGTCGACGTCGCAGGCGTGATTCATCATGTCGGTCGTGAATCCGCCCGGGGGTCGCACGTTCATCTCGAGCGCGACGTACGAGCCGTCGGGGCGGGCGAAGAGCTCGAGATGGAAGAAGCGCTGCCGCAGGTCGAACGCCGCGAGCGCCCGCCGGCCGAGCTGCTCGAGCGCCGGCGGAATGTCGCGAAGCGAGTAGTAGTAGCCGTCGAGAGCGCCGGTCCTCACCTCCATGATCCCCCGATCGTAGGCATGCGAGGTGCAGAAGACCACGCGTCCCGCCCGGTCCACCAGGCCGTCGAAGGTCACGATGCCGCCCTCGACGAAGGGCTGCACCAGGTGACCCTCCAGGGGCTGGAGGAGCGCGGCCTCGAGCTCGGCCCGCGTCGACACCCGGAAGGTCGACACGGCTCCCGAACCGCTGTCGGGCTTGAAGACGAGGGGAAAGCCGTGCTTCGCGGCGAAGTCCCTGACGGCCTCCGGCGACGAGCAGCGGATGCCCGGCGGGAAGGGCACGCCGGCCCTGCCGAAGGCCTCGGCCATCGCCGACTTGCTGCGAAGGCGCCTCACGTCCTGCGCGCCGAGGCCTTCGATGCCGAGGTCGTCCCGCAGGCGCCCCTCGACCTCGAGCCAATGCTCCCCGTTCGACTCGACGAAATCGATCGGGCCGTGCTCGGCGACCAGCGCCCTGACGATGTCGAGCAGCACGTCGTAGTCGCCCATGCGGGGCTCGAACACGTACCGTTCGAGTGCGCGGCGCGCCTCCGGCGGGAGGTCGCGTTCCGGCACGTCCCCGACGGCCAGGACGCTCGCGCCGCGCGAACGGGCGGCGACGCAGAACAGGTGGGAGTTCGGCGGAAAGGCCGGCGACAGGTAGAGGATCCTCGTCATCGCCCCCCTCGCCTCATCAGCCAGCCGATGCCGTTCCACAGTCGGAACGGGGATTCGTCGGCGCGAACGACTTCGAGTCCCGCGGCGTGCGCGAGCGCGAGCACCTCGCGATTCGCGTCCTCGCGCGACCGTCCGTACGCGTAGTTGAAGAGGACGAAGTCGCCCGCGGGCCGGAGCACCCGCCGGATCTCCCGGACGTGACGCTCGACCAGCGCTCGCCCGGCGCGCACCAGGTACGGGAACGCGTCGACGCTGTAGACGAGGTCCATCGACGCCGCGCCGAACTCCGACAGATCCTGGCCGGTCGTGACGCGGACCCTCGCGTTCGGAAGCCCTTCGAGCCGCCGCTCGGCCGCGGCGATCATGCCCGGCGACACGTCCGTTCCGACCACCGAGCGCACGCGCGAGCACAGGGGGACCATCAGGCGTCCGATGCCGCAGCCGATCTCCAGCGCGTCCCGATGCCGTCCGAGCACCCCCCAGTCCTCCATCGCGCCGATCACCTCGTCGGTGGCGGCGGCGAGGAGCTCGGGGCTCCCGAGCGAATAGAGGGCGACGCTCGATTCCTCGCTCTCGGCGACGGAGGCATCGAACAGCCTGCGCGATCGCTCGATCGCCTCGTCCTCGTCGCGGGCGACCTCCGGGGAATCCAGACGCCGGCGGATCATCCTGACGATGGTGCGGCAGCCGGCCTCGTGCTCGGCGAAGTGCCGCCCGAGCTCGCGAAGCCCGGCCGGGTCCCCGGCCAGCGTGGGCAGCGCGCGGGCGATCGCTTCCGTGTCCTCCGTGACCTGGACGAGCTCCATCACGACCATCGACACGGAGGCCTCGCCTCGCAGGTAGCGGTCGACGATGCGCTGGAGGTCGACGGCCGGAACGTCCATGCGCGCCTCGTTCAGGCCGCTCGGGCGCGGTCGCGCGCGACCTTCATCGCGCCGTGCGCGTGCTCGAGCGTGGTGTCGATGTCGGCCCCCGTGTGCGCGTGGCTGATGAACCACATGTGGCGCGGATGCAGGAGCACGCCGCGCTCGAGCATCGCCTCGTGGAACGCCGTCCGCATCGCGTCGTTCGTCGCCGGCCGCGGGTGGTCGAACCGCAGGAAGGGCATCGGCGGGAAGGGCTCGCCGTAGCTCGTCGCCGGCACGTCGAGGTCGCGGACGATGGCGTTCAGGCCGTCGATCAGCCGCTGCCCGAGCGCCCAGACGTGCTCCGCGACGCGACGCTCCTCGACGATGCGCAGCGTCGCGAGCGCGGCGGCCATCGCCGCGGTGTCGCCGTGATAGGTCGCCGAGAGGTGCATGCCGGCGGCGCAGCTCATGACGTCCCGCCGGCCGACCACGGCCGCGACGGGCCAGCCGTTGCTCAGCCCCTTGCTCACGGTGGTGAGGTCGGGCTCGAGCCCGAGGCGGGCCTGCACCGACCCGGGCGCCGTGCGGAACGCGGTCTTGACCTCGTCGAGCACGAAGAGCGCCCCGTGGCGATGCGTCGCGTCCTGCACGGCGAGGAAGGCCTCGCGCGTCGGCCGCGACACCATCTCGGGCGCCAGGATGACCGCCGCGATCTCGCCGGGATGGGCGGCGAGGAGCGCCTCGAGCGAGTGCGGGGCGTCGGCGTCGAACTCGAGGACCTGCGCGTCGAGACCGGCGGGTACCGATCGGTCGAGCGGCAGACACCAGTCGTGCCACCCGTGATACCCCGCACGCGCGACACGGCGGCGACCGGTGGCGCGCCGCGCGATGCGAAGCGCGGCCGTCGTCGCTTCGCTCCCCGTCTTCAGCGGCACGGCCATGTCGGCGGCGGCGAACCGCTCGACGAGCGCCTCGGCGAACAGCACGTGCTGGGGCCGGTTCATCGAGAGCAGCGGCCCCTGCTCGAGCTCGCCGAGCGCCGCCGCGTCCACCTCCGGATCGGCGTAGCCGAGCAGGAACGCGCCGAAGGCCATCACGAAGTCGATGTACTCGTGCCCGTCGACGTCCGTGATCCGGCAGCCGCGCCCGCGCTGGATGTACATCGGGGAGCGCTCCGGCGTGGTGAGCGCCCGCCCGGACAGGTGGTGGGCGCCCGGGATGACGCGCTCGGCGCGCGCGAGCCACGTCCGGGACGACGCGTAGCGTTCATGGGTCATCGTTCCGCCCCTGCCGTTGCCGTTGCCGTGGCCCGCGCCGATGCCGTGGTCCTCGCCGGCATCCGGCGCAGGACCGCTTCCCTTCGACCCTCCCTCATGGGAGGGACGCGGCCGGTACGCCGCCTCTGCGCGCGGTGACGAGGACGGCGGCGATCCGGTCCGCCCCCGCGTAGGCCGGCTCGAGCAGCTCCTCGCCGAAGACGTCGGGATCGATCTCGCGGTAGCCCCATTCGAGACCCGCGGCCTGCAGGCGCGCCGTCACCAGCGCACGGAAGCGATCGACGCCGTCGCAGATCGCGCTCCCCGTGTAGAGGAGCAGCGTGCCGCCGGGCGCGAGCCGCGTCCCGGCCAGCTCCGCGATGGCCAGCGAGAGCCCTTCGCCGAGGCCGCCCCCGCCGTGCCGGTAGACGCGCTCGTCGCGGTCGAGGAGGTAGGGCGGGTTGGCGACGATGAGGTCGAACGCTCCGTCGACGTCGCGCAGCAGGTCCGATCGTCGCGCGACGACGTTCGCGGTCCGCGCGAGCGCCGCGTTGACGCGGGTATGGCGAAGCGCCCGGTCGTTGATGTCGACGGCGACGACCTCGGCGTCCGGCCTCGCCCGGGCGACCAGCACCGCGCCCGGCCCGGCCCCGCAGCCGATGTCGACCGCGCGTCGCACCGGCCGGCCGTCGGCGAGGTGACGTTCGATCGCGGCGGCGAATCGGTACGTGTCCGGCCCGAAGAAGACGGCATCGCTCTCGGTGGTGGGATACGCCGAATGGAAGAACAGCGCGTCGTCGAGGGTCGACGCGCGGATCGTCGAGCGCCAGCCCTCGCCGTGCTCGCGCAGCGCCCCGGCCGCCTGCAGCAGCTCGACCAGGCGCGCCGGCAGCACGCCCGCGCGGAACGGGCGGCTCCAGCCGAGCACGTCCTCGGTCGAGCGCGCCCACTCGTTTCCCGGTCGGGCGTTCACCCGCGCATGGGTCGCGGGCGACACGGTCGTGAAGCGGTAGCCGCTCTCCTGCAGGGCGCGGCCGAGCCGCAGCAGGCCGTCGGCCCGCGCGGAAAGCTCGATCGCGTCCCTCATCGGCCGATCAGGCCGGCGCAGATGCGGGCGGCGAGCAGTCCGGCCGGGGACGGGTGGTTCCCGGGCGACAGGAAGCCGTGCAGCACGTCGACGGCGACGGCCGTGTCGTCGACGTCGGCGAGCCGCTCGGCGACGACGCGCACGTCGTCGTCGTCGCGGTCGGCCGGCGACAGCCCGGCGAGCTCGCGGCGAATCACCCGACCGGCGTCGCACGGGCCGGCCCGGCCGGCGCGAGCGGCTGCGGATGGGACGCCCGGGCGATCGGGGCCGCGACGACGGAAACGGTGCACGTTCGGTCGACGCACGACGCCGGCGTCGCCGCCGTCCCGCGGCGCGTCGACGATCCAGTCGCCGATGAGCTGCTTCTCGTAGTCGTCGAAGACCCCGAACATCGGCGCGCTCTCGTCGTCGAGCATGCGCCAGAAGCGGCTCTCGCGGGGCTCCGCGCCGCGCCGGATCCAGCCGGTGGAGACGAGCGCCTCGAGGAACCCGGGCATGCCGCCCGGTTCCGCCAGCCAGTCGGCGACGCTGCGGCCGGCGATGCGGCAATAGTCGGAATGCAGCGGCCCGCCGATGCGGCCCTTGTCGGCGAGGACCGCGGTCAGCTCGCGGTCGAGATCGAACGACGCGATCGCCTCCATCGTGCCCAGGCCGAGGTCGTTGAGCTTGAACCCGGCGACCATGCGGCCGTAGAAGTCGGCGGCGTCGGCGGCGCGCGGCAGGCAGTCGAGCGCGCACTGCAGCGACTTGCGGGCGTGGCCGGTCGAGGCGTTGTCGATGGTCACGTGCAGGCTGAAGTAGTACGGGTCGACGCCGAGCTCGTTCAGCTCGTACGCGGTGATCGGCAGGTGCAGCGGGAGCTGCTCGTAGCCCAGGTTGAAGCCGATCACCTCGGGCAGCAGCTCGGCCGCATGGTGAGCGAGCGAGAGCTGGATGGCGCCCTGGACGTGGTGCGCGTCGTCGAGGTCGTGCCAGCGGTCCGCGCCGTGCGCGGAGAGCAGCTTGCGGTAGAGCAGCACGTGGTGCTGCTCGGCGACGCCGTCCCCGAGCTCCTCGAGGAAGATCCGGATCAGCGGTGCCAGCCGCGCGTCGCTCCAGCGCGGCAGCAGCCCGTACAGCCAGGCGCCGTCGACCAGCTTGGTCGGCGCGACCGACTTGATGAAATGGAGCGCGTGCGAGCGGTTGCGGAAGAAGCGTCGCGGCTCGCCGGCATGGCGCCCGTCCAGATAGCGGCGGTAGGCCGCCGCGGTCCGCTGATGGCCGCGCTCCAGCCAGCCGGCGAGCAGGCGCGGATCGTCGGGGATGTCGCTGTCGAGGCGCGCCGCATCGCGAAGCGCGGCCGCCAGGAAGGCGCGCGACGCGGACCGCGTGACCTCGTCGATCGTGCCGAGGCCGACCCCGTGCTCCCCGATCAGTGCGTTGTAGATGCGCTTGGCCCCCGCGTGCGGAGACGTCGCGGCGCCGCCGGCGCGTTCGGCCCATTGAACAGGAACGAGATTCATACGAATGGATGCGCCTAGCAATCGAGGTGCCTGCCGCACGGCGGTCGGCGCCGGCAGCGCCGTCCGACGCCGTTCCGAGCGATCTTGGCCGCTCGATCGACCGCACGGGCGCCGCGCGCCGAATCGGTGACGCGCACCCGAAGTCCGATGGCGCGACGGGGGTCGCTGCATCGATCCGTCCGATCGCGCGATGGGGCCCGCTGCGGGGCCACCCTCCCCCGACGCCGCCCGGGCGTCCCGCGTGCCCGGGCGTCGGTCGACGTCGGGCGGTTCGCGACCTACGGAAGGACGGCGTCCGCCTCGATCTCGACGACGGCGTTCGGATCGAGCAGGCCCGACACCTGCACGAGCGTCATCGCGGGAAAGTGCTTGCCCAGCGACTCCATCCACGCCGCGCCGATCGCCGCACCGTGCGCGTGGAAGTCGGCGATCCGGGTCACGTAGACGCGCAGCGCCACCAGGTGGCCGGGCGCGCCTCCGGCGGCGCGCACCACCGCCGCGACGTTGGCGAGCGCACGTGCCCACTGCGTGCCGAAGTCCAGACCGGCCTCGACGCCGCTCTGCCCCGGAGCCGTGCCGACCTGGCCGGCGATGCGGACCTGCGAGGCACCCGTGGCGACGACGCCGTGGGAGAAGCCGCGCGGACGAGGCCAGCCGTCCGGGAGGACGGGCCGATAACCGATGTCGCTCATGGTCGATGTCTCCGGTGGTTCGTCGGTTCCCGCAGGGCTCGTGCCGATCGCGAGTCCGGCGGCCCTGCACGTCGCGGGTCGCTGCTCGAGCGTAGCCCGCATCGCCTTCGCGAGCGCGTCGTCGTCGCGTTTCTCGAGCTCGGCGGCCGCGTTCTCCCGGTCGAGCTCGTGCTCGTTCCGGCTCGGCCGCGACGTGCCGACCGGCGGGCGCCGGCAGGTCCTCGAGCCGCTCGTGGTCCATGGACGGTTCGTCCGACGCACGGAAGCAGGCGAAAGCGGCATTGGCGTGGGCGCGCGGGAACGACGAACATTCGGCGACACCCATTCCCTCGCCCCGCCACGCCATGAAGATCGTCGAGATCCGCGAAAAGACCGTTCCGATCAGCTCCCCGATCCGCAACGCGTACATCGACTTCAGCCGAATGACCCTGAGCCTGGTCGCGGTGATCACCGACGTGATCCGCGACGGCAGGCGGGTCGTCGGCTACGGGTTCAACTCCAACGGCCGCTACGGCCAGGGCACGCTGATGCGCGAGCGGTTCATCCCCCGCGTCCTCGAAGCGGACCCGGCCTCGCTCGTCGACGATGCGGGCACCAACCTCGATCCGCACCGGATCTGGAAGGCGATGTTCACGAACGAGAAGCCGGGCGGACACGGCGAGCGCTCGGTGGCGATCGGCACGATCGACATGGCGGTCTGGGACGCGGTGGCGAAGATCGAGGGCAAGCCGCTGTTCCAGCTGCTCGCGGACCGCTACGGCGACGGCGTGCCCGAGCGCAGGGTCTTCGTGTACGCCGCGGGCGGCTACTACCACCCCGGCCAGGACCACCGCAGGCTGCAGGACGAGATGCGCGGCTACGTCGACCGCGGCTACACGGTCGTGAAGATGAAGATCGGAGGCGCGTCCCTCGACGAGGACCTGCGTCGCATCGACTCGGTCATGGAGGTGCTGCAGGACGGGCGGAAGCTGTGCGTCGATGCGAACGGCCGCTTCGACCTCGATACCGCGATCGCCTACGCGAAGGCGCTGTCGCGGTACGACCTGTTCTGGTACGAGGAACCGGGCGACCCGCTGGACTTCGAGCTGCAGGCCACCCTGCGCACCTACTACCGCAATCCGATGGCGACGGGCGAGAACCTGTTCTCGATGCAGGACGCGCGCAACCTGATCCGCTACGGCGGCATGCGTCCGGACCGCGACTGGCTGCAGTTCGACTGCGCGCTCGGCTACGGGCTGGTGGAGTATCTGCGCACGCTCGACATGCTGCGCGAGCACGGCTGGTCGCCGTCGCGCTGCATCCCGCACGGCGGCCATCAGATGTCGCTCAACATCGCGGCCGGCCTGGGGCTCGGCGGCAACGAGTCGTACCCGGGGATTTTCCAGCCGTTCGGCGGCTTCGCGGACGACCTGCCGATCGTCGACGGCTACGCGCCGCTCCCGGACGCGCCGGGCGTCGGCTTCGAGCTGAAGGCCGAGCT
>DASPJX010000142.1:0-12298 GCA_035628395.1 Burkholderiaceae bacterium
GGCGACGCGCGACGGCTCATCAACATGATCGAGCAGATGCCGGTCGCCGCGGAGGAATCGAAGACGACGCAGCTCGACGAGGCGCTCGTGAAGCACACGATCGCGCAGAGCCTGCGGCGTTTCGACAAGGGCGGCGACGCGTTCTACGACCAGATCTCCGCGCTGCACAAGTCGGTGCGCGGCTCGCATCCGAACGCCTCGCTGTACTGGCTGGTCCGGATGCTCGACGGCGGCGCCGACCCGCGCTACCTCGCGCGCCGCGTGGTGCGGATGGCGATCGAGGACGTGGGGCTCGCCGATCCGCGCGCGCTGCGCATCGCGCTCGACGCGGCCGAGGTGTACGAGCGGCTCGGCTCGCCGGAGGGCGAGCTCGCGATCGCGCAGGCGGTGATCTACCTCGCCTGCGCCGCCAAGTCCAACGCCGGCTACGTCGCCTACAACGAGGCCCGCGCGCACGTGAAGCGCGACGCCTCGCGCGGCGTGCCGATGCACCTGCGCAACGCGCCGACCTCGCTGATGAAGGGGCTCGGCCACGGGAAGGCCTACCGCTACGCGCACGACGAGCCCGACGGCTACGCGGCCGGCGAGCGCTACATGCCCGACGGCGTCGAGGAGCCGGGCTGGTACCGGCCGGTGCCGCGCGGCCTCGAGGCGCGCATCGCCGAGAAGCTCGAATGGCTGCGCGGGCTCGACGAGGCGGCCCGCGGCGGCGGCTGAGGGCGCCCGTCGCCCGACGCGGCGCGCCGGGTCGGTAGAATCGCGCCCATGCTCGACATCCACCTGCTCCGCAAGGACCTCGACGCCGTCGCCGCGCGGCTCGCCACGCGCGGGTTCGCGCTCGACACCGACGCGTTCCGCGCGATGGAGGCCGAACGCAAGGCCGTCCAGGTCCGCACCGAAGAGCTCCAGGCGCGGCGCAACGCGCTGTCGAAGTCGATCGGCCAGCTGAAGCAGCGCGGCGAGGACGCCTCGGCCGCGATGGCCGAGGTCGCGGGCCTCGGCGACGCGCTGAAGGCGAGCGCCGAGCAGAACGCGCGCGTCCAGGCGACGCTCGACGCGTGGCTGCTGACGCTGCCCAACCTGCCGCACGAGTCCGCCCCGGTCGGCGACTCCGAGGCCGGCAACGTCGAGGTGCGGCGCTGGAGCCCCGCCGGAACCGAGCCGGTGCCGCTCGGCTTCGAGGCCCGCGACCACGTCGCGCTCGGCGAGCCGCTCGGGCTCGACTTCGAGACCGCGGCGAAGCTCTCGGGGTCGCGCTTCGCGCTGATGAAGGGCCCGATCGCGCGGCTGCACCGCGCGCTCGCGCAGTTCATGCTCGACGTGCACACCGGCGAGCACGGCTACGTCGAGTGCTACACGCCGTACGTGGTGAACGCCGAGACGCTGCGGGGCACCGGCCAGCTGCCGAAGTTCGAGCAGGACCTGTTCGCGGCCCGCAAGGGCGGCCAGGACGGCGACGAGGACGCCGGCCCGCTCTACCTGATCCCGACCTCCGAGGTGTCGCTCACGAACATCGTCCGCGGCGAGATCGTGTCCGGCGACGCGCTGCCGATGCGGTTCACCGCGCACACCCCGTGCTTCCGCTCGGAGGCCGGCTCGCACGGGCGCGACACGCGCGGCATGATCCGCCAGCACCAGTTCGACAAGGTCGAGATGGTGCAGATCGTGCGCCCCGAGGCCTCGTACGACGCGCTCGAGCAGATGGTCGGGCACGCCGAGACGATCCTGCGCCGGCTCGAGCTGCCGTACCGCGTGATGGCGCTGTGCACCGGCGACATGGGCTTCGGCGCCGCCAAGACCTACGACCTCGAGGTCTGGCTGCCCGGCCAGCAGGCGTACCGCGAGATCTCCTCGTGCTCGAACTGCGAGGCGTTCCAGGCGCGCCGGATGCAGGCGCGCTTCCGCGACGGGCAGGGCCGCCCGGAGCTGCTGCACACGCTGAACGGCTCGGGCCTCGCGGTCGGGCGCACGCTGGTCGCGCTGCTCGAGAACCACCAGCGCGCGGACGGCTCGATCGCCGTCCCCGCGGCGCTGCGTCCCTGGATCGGCGGACTCGAGGTGCTCGTCCCCCGCTGAACCGGATCGGCAGCCTCGAGGTGCTCGTCGCCCGCTGAACCGGATCGTCGGACTCGAGGGGCGCCAGCCCCGCTGAACGGCGCGCGGCTACGGGTTTGCCGCTGCCCTCCGTCGGGAACGGCGGGCCGCCCGTCGCCGATTCCCATCCGTCGGAACCCGGGGTCGTCGACCGTGGCCGTTCCCGGATGCAGAGTCGGCGCCCATGCGAATGGGAAATCCCGCCACGGTCCCGGGGCGCCCGACGGCGAGGCGGCGGCGCCCCGCGCGCGGCTTCACGCTGATCGAGCTGGTGATCGTGATGACCGTGATCGGCATCCTCGCCGCGGTCGCGATCCCCGCCTACCAGGACCAGGTCCGCCGCGGGCATCGCGCGTCGGCGCAGGCGACGATGCTCGACGCCGTCGCCCGCCAGCGTCAGGTGCTGATCGATCGGCGCGCCTACGCGGCGAGCCCCGCGGAGCTCGGGATGGCGGTGCCGCCGGCGATCGCCGCCCGCTACGCGATCGCGTTCGAGGCGCCCGGCGACGCGCGCCCGCCCACCTTCCGCATCGTCGCGACGCCGACCGGCCCGCAGGCCGGCGACCGCTGCGGCGTGCTGACCGTCGACCAGGCCGGGACGCGCTCCCCGGCCGGCTGCTGGTGAGGCCGCCGCCGTGCGCCGCCGCCACCCGACCCCCCGACGGACCGACGGCTTCACGCTCGTCGAGCTCGTCGTCGTGATGTCGATCCTCGGCCTGCTGGCCGCGGTCGCGGTGCCGGGCTTCGGCGCGTTCGGGCGCGAGCAGAGGATCCGCACCGCCGCCTTCGACCTCGTCGCCGACCTGCTGCTCGCGCGCAGCGAGGCGATCCTGCGCGCGTCGACGGTGACGGTGGTCGGGCAGGGCGAGGGCTGGAACGCCGGATGGACCGTGCGGGTCGACGGCGGCCTGCACGTCGGCACGGTCGTGCAGCGGCGCGACGGCCCGGGACGCGGCGTCGAGCTCTCCGGCGCGGACGCGATCGCGTTCGACCGCAACGGCCGCCTGGTCGGCGGCGGGGGCGCGCGGATCGCGATCGCCGATCGCGACGCCGGCACGGTCAAGCGCTGCATCGAGATCGATCTCGGCGGCATGGCGCGATCGAGGAGCGGGCCGTGCGCGTGACGCGGCGCGCCGCCGGCGGCTTCGCGATGATCGAGGTCCTCGCGAGCCTGCTGATCGCGTCGGTCGGGCTGATCGCGCTGGTCGCGCTGCAGGCGCGCGCCGCCGCCTTCGAGCTCGAGGCCTCGCAGCGCTCGCAGGCGCTGGTGCTGCTGCAGGACATGGCCGAGCGGCTGTCCGCGAACCGGCCGCGCGCGGCCGACTACGTCGCCGTCGACCTCGGCACCGGCGCGCCGTTCGAATGCGCCGCGCTGCCGACGCTCGCCCAGCGGGACCTGTGCGAGTGGTCCGAGCGGCTGCGCGGCGCGGGGGTGCGCCGCGACGGCCGCGACGCCGGCGCGATGATCGGCGCGCGCGGCTGCGTCGCGCAGGACGGCGCGGCGCGCTGGGTGATCACCGTCGCCTGGCAGGGCGACGTCCCGTCGGCGCCGCCGGCCACGGCCTGCGGGCGCGGCGCCTACGGCGACGAGTCGCTGCGCCGCGCGGTCTCCACGGTCGTCCGCGTCGCGGACCTGACGGCGCCCTGAGATGAGACGCGCCGCGGGCTTCTCGCTGATCGAGCTGATGATCGCGATGGCGGTCGGGCTCGGCCTCGTCGCCGCGGTGTCGCTGATGTTCGCCTCGACGCGCGGCGCGCGCGCCGAGCTCGAGCGGACCGGCCGCATGGTCGACAACGGCCGCTACGCGCAGGACCTGCTCGCCGAGGACCTGCGGCTCGCCGGCTACTGGGGCGAGCTGCCGCTCGCGACCTTCGCGACCGTCGTGCCCGATCCCTGCGCGACGGTGCCCGCCGCGCTCGGCTGGCGGGCCGCCGCGCCGGCGACGGTGCCCGCGCCGGTCGTCGGCCACGGCGACGGCGCCGAGCCGATCCCCGAGTGCCTGCCCGACCGGCTGCCGGGCACCGACGTCGTCGTCGTGCGGCGCGTGGCCACCGACACCACGCCGCTCGGCGCGCTCGCGGCCGGCGCGCCCTACCTGCAGGCCTCGCGCTGCCCGTCGGACGTCGAGCCGTTCGCGATGGCGACGACCGCCGCGGGGCTGCCGCTGCGGAACGCGAACTGCACCGGTCCGATCGACCCGCGCGGTCTCGTCGTGCGGCTCTACTACGTCGCGCGCTGCAACGACTGCGGCCGCGACGCCGTGCCCACGCTCAAGCGCGCGGAGCTGCGCGCCGAGCGGCTCGTGGTGGTGCCGCTCGTCGAGGGGGTCGAGAACCTGCGCGTCGACCACGGCTTCGACGTCGACGGCGACGGCGTCGCCGACCGCTACCTGCGCGGACGCAGCGGCGTCGCCGGGCAGGCCGACGACGACTGGGGCAACGTGGTCGCGGTGCGCGTGCACCTGCTGGTGCGCACGGCGGAGCTGCCGGTCGGGCACGTCGACCGCGCCACCTACCGGCTCGGGCTCTCGGGCGAGGTCGGCCCGTTCGGCGACGGCTTCAAGCGGACCGCGTTCGCCTCGGCGGTGCGCCTGGTGAACCCCGCGGGGAGACGCGAATGAACGCGGCGTCGCGCGGTCGCCAGCGGGGCGCGACGCTGCTCGTCACGCTCGTGATGCTGCTGCTGGTCGGGCTGGTGGCCGTCTCCGCGCTCGGCGGCAGCACGCGCAACCTGCGCGTCGCCGGCAACATGCAGGTCCGCGGCGAGGCCGCCGCGGTCGCGCAGGAGCTCGTCGAGCGCACGATCAGCAGCGGCGCCTTCACCCGGGATCCGATCGCGGTCGCCGCCGAGCCGGCGGCGATCGACGTCGACGGCGACGGACGGCCCGACTACCTCGCGCGGCTCGATCCCGCGCCCGCCTGCCTGCGCGTGCGCCCGGTGCGCATGACCGAGCTCGACCCCGAGGTACCCGGCGACGTCGCCTGCATGGGCAGCTCCACGCCGATGCCCGGCCGCGATCTCGGCGGGCCCGCCGGCGGCGGCGACTCGCTGTGCCGGGAGACGCTGTGGAACGTCGGCGCCTCGGTCTCCGACGACGTGACGGGCGCGATGGTGCGCGTCCACCAGGGCATCGCCGTCCGCATCCCGGTCACCGACGCGATGAACGCCTGCCCGGCCGCGCCCTGACGGGGACACCCCATGACTGCATCGCCTCCGCTCCTGCGTCGCACCGCGCGGCTCGCCGCCGCCGCCCTCGTCCTCGCCGCCGGCGTCGCCGCCGCCGACGACATCGACATCTACTCGATGCCCGGCGGCGCGACCGAACGACCGAACGTGCTGATCGTGCTCGACAGCTCGGCGAACTGGTCGTCGGCGATCGGTCGCGGCTGCACGCTGATCGACGACCCCTCGTACCGCCCCGGCAACCAGGAGCGCGGCTCGAAGATGGCGATCGAGAAGTGCGCGCTCTACAACCTGTTCCACACGCTGCCGGTCGCCGCCGACGGCTCGGCGCTGTTCAACGTCGGGCTGATGCTGTTCAACGAGTCGCCGGCCGCCCACAGCGGCGCGTACCCGCGCAAGGCCTTCACGCCGCTCACCGAGGCGAACCGGGCGGAGCTCAAGCGCATCGTCCGCGACCTCGACGCGACCGGCGACAAGGGCAACAACGCCGCGTTCGCGAAGGCGATGCACGAGGCCTTCCTGATGTTCTCGGGCGCGGCGCCGTACAAGGGCACCGCCGGCACCAAGTGGGACCGCGCCGCGGTCTCGGGCGGACGCTACCTGTCGCCGGGCGTCGAGGGCTGCGCGCGGAACTTCCTGATCTTCATCGCCAACGGCGGGCCGGGCGAGGTCACCGACAACGAGGCGAAGGCGCTGCTCGCCGGGCTCGGGGGCAACACGACGCCGATCGCCTATCCGAGCGCCTACGTGAGGAACGCCGACCAGTCGAACTGGGCCGACGAGTACGCCCGCTTCATGAACGGCGTCGACGTCAGCACCGGCGAGGGGCGGCAGAACGTCGTCACGCACGCGATCGCGGTCACCGGCGCCTCGAGCGACGGCCTGTATCCGAACTTCGTGCGCGCGATGGCGAACCAGGGCGGCGGCTCGTTCTACGAGGCCTCCGACGCCGACGCGCTCGCGAACGCGCTGCGCGAGATCTTCAACCAGATCCAGGCCGTCGACTCGGTGTTCTCGTCGGTCAGCCTGCCGCTGTCGGCGAGCCGCCAGGGCACGTTCCAGAACCAGGTGTTCGTCGGCATCTTCCGGCCCGACGTCAACGCCGGGCCGCGCTGGATGGGCAACCTGAAGCAGTACAAGGTCGCCTTCGACGTCGCCACCGACGCGCTGCAGCTCGTCGACGGCGACGGACGCGCCGCGATCAGCGCGGCCACCGGCTTCCTGAACCCGAACGCCCGCAGCTTCTGGAGCGAGCCGAACGCGTTCTGGATCAACCGGCCCTCGGGCACGCCGCTGTCGGCGTCCGACGCGCCGGACGGCGAGGTCGCCGAGAAGGGCGGGGCGGGCCAGCGGCTTCGCACCACCTACGCGCAGAGCCAGGACGCGCGGCGCGTCTACACCTGCGTCGGCTGCAGCGGCGGCGCGCGACTCGCCGACCATCCGTTCGCGCGCTCGAACGGCGACGTGAGCGCGGCGAGGCTGGGCGTCGACGCCTCGCGGCGCGACGCGCTGATCGACTGGGTGCGCGGTGCCGAGAACGTCGGCGACGAGCGGGGCCCCGGCGCGCCGACGACGGTGCGGCCGTCGATCCACGGCGACGTGCTGCACTCGCGCCCGGTGGTGCTCGACTACGGCGGCGAGACCGGCACGGTCGTGTTCTACGGCACCAACGACGGGCTGCTGCGCGCGGTGCGCGGCACGCCCACCGGCACCGGCGCCGGCGAGGAGCTCTGGTCGTTCGTCGCGCCCGAGTTCTTCCCGAAGCTCGCGCGCCAGCGCGCCGACGCACCGTCGGTGCGGTTCCCGGGCACGCCGTCGCTGGTCGTCGCCGAGCCGCGCGACTACTTCTTCGACGGTCCGATCGGCGTCTACCGCGACAGCGCGGCCGGCCGCACGATCCTGTACCCGACCATGCGCCGCGGCGGGCGCGCGATCTACGCGATCGAGGTGACCGACCCGGCGAACCCGCGGTTCTTGTGGAAGCTCGCCGACACCGACGCCTCGGTGCTCGGGCAGTCATGGTCGGAGCCGAAGGCCGCGAAGCTCCGCGGCCACGCGGGACCGGTGCTGATCCTCGGCGCCGGCTACGACGCGGCCGCCGAGGACGTCGATCCGCCGGTCGCCACCACGCGCGGCAACGCGGTGATCGTGCTCGACGCGCTGACCGGCGCCGTGCTGCGCCAGCTCGGACCCACCGAGCGCAGCGTCGCGGCCGACGTCGCGCTGGTCGACCTGGACTACGACGGCTACGTCGACCGCGCGTACGCGGCCGACGTCGGCGGCAACGTGTACCGCGTGGACTTCGAGTCGAGCGAGGGGCCCCAGGGTCCCGGCGGCTGGACGCTGTCGACGCTCGCGCGCCTCGGCGACCCCGCGTTCCCGCGCAAGTTCTTCTTCGCCCCCGACGTCGTCCCCACCCGCTCTTACGTCGGCGTGCTGCTCGGCTCGGGCGACCGCGAGAAGCCGCTGAAGGCGGTGGGCCTCGACCGGTTCTACGTGCTGAAGGATCCGAACGTCGCGAAGGGGCCGCCGCCGGCGGGCTGGACGCCGACCGCCGACGAGGCGCTGCGCGCGAGCGGCGCCCCGGAGGGCGCGACCGAGCGCGGGTGCTACGTGACGCTCGCGAGCGGGGAGAAGGTGGTGACGGGCGCCGCGACGATCGCGGGCACGACGTACTTCAGCACCAACCGGCCGACGCCGTCGTCGCCGCTGTCGTGCCGTGCGAACCTCGGTGAGGCGCGGGCCTACGAGCTGCCGCTGTTCTGCGGCCGGGCGGCCTCGCAGGTGCTGACCGGAGGAGGGCTGCCGCCGACGCCGGTGGTCGGCCTGCTGCAGGTCGCCGCGCCGGGCGCGGCGGGCGGGGGAGCGACGCGGGTCGTGCCCTTCGTGATCGGCGGCATCAACACGAAGAAGTCGGCGCTCGAGATCAAGAAGGTGAACCCGGTGGTGCCGGTCAAGCGGCGGCGGCCGTACTGGTACATCGAGGCCGACCGCTGATCCGGATCCGGCGCGCGGAGCCGTCCGCGCGCCGAGGACGCGCCGGTCAGCTGCGGCGGCCCGAGAACAGGCGGAAGAAGAAGATCGCGCTGCCGGCGCCGATCGCCGGCGCCACGAAGCGCATCACCTGGTCGGCGCTGGTGTCGTAGAGGCCGAGCATGGCGGCGATCGGGGTCAGCAGGGCGACGACGGCGAGCAGGGTCAGGGCGGAGATCGGCTTCATGGCGAGGTGCTGGTCGTGGCTGGTTGTTGGGCGACGGCGCGCCCCGCGGGGGGCGCCTCGTGAGGCGGCCCCGTTCGATCGAGGCTGCGGCGGAGGATAGCGGCGTGGCCGTGGCCCTCGGACCCGCGGACTTCCCCAGTGTCCCGCCGGCGGCGGCGGTCGCCCGACGAACGGTCGGCGGCCGTCGGCCTCGCGCCGGGGCCGGCGGCCGCGGTCCGCCGGACCCGGTCCCGGCCGGCCCGGGCGCTCGCGGGAGAGTGCGGCGCGAGTCGTGATACACTCGCCGGCTCGACTGCTTCACGACGGCCTGCGTCGTGCGACGCGTACCCGGAGAGGTGGCAGAGTGGTCGAATGCGCCAGACTCGAAATCTGGTTTAGGGGCAACCCTAACGTGGGTTCGAATCCCACCCTCTCCGCCAGCCGGCTTGCCCTCGGACGTCCACGATCGTCCGGCGCACCTCCGAAACCCCCCGAGAATCCAGCGGAAACGACGGCTCCGGACGGTCGCCCGTCGAGGTGACACGTCTGCCGTCGTCCGTGCATCGTAGGGATACGGTCGGGGGTACGGCCTTCACGGTGCCTGCGCGATGCCCGAGCACCTGTCCGATGCCTTGACGGATCCGGCGGTGCGCCCCTATCGCGCCGAGACTAGAGGCCAAGCCTCGTGTCCCCTCAGGTTCCGAGGCTCAGCCTATCGCGCCGTATGGGCGTGCAGCGTCATGAGTGGCGGCTCGAGCAGTCGCTGTCCGCGTGCTATGCGAACTGTGAGATGGAGGTGCGACCACGCGCGAGACCATGACGCCTATACAGGTGCAATGACGCGAGGGTTGCACGGCCCGCAGAACTTCGATCCACTCGTCATGCCCTGCGAATGGCTTCAGCGTCCGGTCCTGCACGCCTGTGCAGGCTCAACAGTCGATCCGCCTCGTACAGCAACGAATGAATGCTTGAGTGGATCCGCGGTTCGAACTCGACAACCCCGAAAGAATACCGTAGCTCGCAACTCTTGGAACAAGCCGCGTTACGGGTGTCCGTCCCGATCCGCAGCCGCTCGAGCGTTGCCTGTGAGCCTTGGATGTCGCAGTTCGTCATCAGCATCACGAACTCGTCACAGCCGAGTCGCGCAACGATATCCGACTCTCGGTAGATCGCCTTCAGCACTCCGGAGAAGTCGATCAGTAGGCGCTCACCGTCTGCGCGCCCGAAGCGATCGTTGATCTCGGAGAACCCGACGAGATCGAAAAACACGAGGGTGGCCGGTAGGCGGAGTCTCCGGCACATGGCCAAACCAGGCGCCGCGGTCAACTCGAAGCCGCGCCGATTTGAAAGACCGGACAGATCATCAACCGTCGTCGGTGCCGATGCCGCGAACTCCTGCTCGACGAGTCGTGCAAACTCCACGAGCAATTCGCGTTCGTCACCGTCGAGCCTGCGAGGTTGCTGGTCGATCAGACAAAGTGTGCCTACCAGTTCGCCGCGCGGCGACTTCAACGGACATCCTGCGTAGAAGCGGATGTCTGGAGGACCCGTCACGAGAGGATTGTCGTGAAAGCGTTCGTCTTGCGTAGCGTCCTGAACCTCGAATATTTCGTCGCTGAGGATCGCGTGGCCGCAGAACGAGACGTCGCGCGGCGTCTCGGCGGCATCTAGTCCTTGGATCGACTTGAACCACTGTCGCTCGGAGTCGACGAGGCTCACCACTGCGATCGATACGTCGAACAGACTCCTGGCGAGCCGAGTCACACGGTCGAACCGCTCCTCGGCCGGTGTGTCGAGAACGTGCAACCCGCGGAGCGATGCCAAGCGTAGTGCTTCGTTCGGGGGCATGGCAGGCGCAAGCATCAAGGGATCCAGAATCGACCAGTCAGTCGCACACTGTACGGGCGGACCGCCGCCAGTTCTCCGGGAACGGCGCGATTTCGCGCTTCTACCACCGCTTCGGAGCCAGAACTACGGGATAGCCCGGGGTGCGGCTTGTCGGGATTACCCGACGGCCCGTACGACCGGCGACTCGGTCAGTGACAGGCGGCCGCGACAGGGGGGCATGCTTCACGGTTCGAGTGCCGCGGGAGCTGCCGGATCGGCGAGCTCGGGTCGAACCGTCCGAGACACGCTGACGCCCCCGGAGCCCTGGCCGATCGGCGCTCCGGCGATCGTTTCGCCGGGCGTCGGGTCGGGCGGTTCCGCACAGCCGGGAGGCAAGTCGGCGAGCGCGATCAGTCGCTCGAGCGCCTCGGCGGCCACCGGCGGAGAGAAATGGTAGCCCTGGGCGAGATCGCACCCGATCTCGCGCAGCAGGCGACGTTGACCTTCAGTCTCTACCCCTTCCGCGACGACCTGCAGCCCGAGCTTGTGGGCCATCGCGACGATCGCCTCGCACAGCACGAGGTCCCGGGGATTCGATTCGATGGTACGCATGAACGTCTGATCGATTTTCAGATGATCGACGTCCAGGCGGCTGAGGTACGCCAGGCTGGAGTAGCCGACGCCGAAGTCGTCGATCGCTACGCTGAATCCGCGGGATCGCAGCGCACGCAAGATCTCGCTCGCCCGAGACGAACGCTCGATCATCATCGACTCGGTAACTTCCACGACGAGGCTCGAGCCCGGCAGTTCGAGGCTGTCCAAGAAGGCGAACCACCGATCTGCCCAGGCCGTGTCGCTCTGAAGCTGGGCAGGGGAAACGTTCAGTCCCACCCGCACGCGTTCCCCGTACGCCTGGCGCCATGTCTTGGCCTGACGCGCGGCCGTCTCGAACACCCAGTCACCGATCGTCCCGATCAGCCCGGTTTCCTCGGCGAGCGGGATGAAGCGGCTCGGCGGGATGGCGCCGTGGCGCGGATGCCGCCAGCGCAGCAGGGCTTCGCACTGAACCACGGCGCCGTCGCGCAGCGCGACGATCGGCTGGTAGACGAGATGGAGTTCGTCGCGCTCGATCGCATGGCGCAAGTCGACCGCGAGCTGCAGTTGATCGAGTGCACCGTCGCGCATCGACTGCATGAATCGGCGCGTCTGGTTACGGCCATTCTTCTTCGACTCGTACATTGCCTGATCGGCACGCCGCAACAAGTCATCGACCGACTGCCCGTCGTTCGGAAACAGCGCGATGCCTATGCTCGCGGAAATCTGGATGGCCTTGTCGTCGATGACGAACGGCTCGAACAGGCACTGATTCAGCCGACGCGCGAGTGTCTCGGTCTGCTCCGGGTCATTCAGACCGGGCAAGAGCACCGTGAACTCATCTCCGCCCATCCGGGCCAGCGTGTCGGTGTCGCGCAATGAGCGTCGCAGTCGTTCAGCCGCTTGGACGAGCAGCTCGTCTCCAGCGCCATGTCCAAGGGAGTCGTTGACGGCCTTGAAGCGGTCCAGGTCGACGAACATCACCGCAAGATGCTTATCGGTGCTTCGGGCTCGAGCCAGTTCACCATGCAGTTTCTCGATGAATTGACGCCGGTTCGGCAGCCGCGTGAGCGCGTCGAAGTTCGCTTGCATCCAGATCGTGCGCTGCGCCTGGACTCGCTCGGTAACATCCCGGGCGATCTTCGACGCGCCGACCACGCGACCGTCGTCGTCGAAGATCGGGGAGATCGTCGCCGACACGTTTACGAGCGTCCCGTCCTTTCTGCGTCGCACCGTCTCGATATGATCGACCTTCTCGCCGCGGGCGATCCGCGCAAGGATCTCTGTTTCTTCATGCCGTCGGTCATCGGGGATGATCGTCGCCATCGGTCGCCCGACGATCTCTGGCGCTGTATAGCCGAAGATCCTTTCCGCTGCGGCGTTCCAGCTCGTCACCAAGC
>DASPJX010000143.1:0-2723 GCA_035628395.1 Burkholderiaceae bacterium
GCAATTGAGCGGCGAAAAGATTCATACCTCCGCGAAAAAAGCGACGGTCTCGCCCAAGACCATCGGCCAAAAAAAATATGTGGAAGCGATCCGGCATCACGACATCACCTTCGGCATCGGCCCGGCCGGCACCGGCAAGACCTACCTCGCGGTCGCCTGCGCGGTCGACGCGCTCGAGCGCGACGTCATCAAGCGGATCGTGCTGACCCGGCCGGCGGTCGAGGCGGGCGAGCGGCTCGGCTTCCTGCCGGGCGACCTCGCGCAGAAGGTCGATCCGTACCTGCGGCCGCTGTACGACGCGCTCTACGACCTGATGGGGTTCGATCGCGTCGCGAAGATGTTCGAGCGCCAGTCGATCGAGATCGCGCCGCTCGCGTACATGCGCGGCCGCACGCTGAACCAGGCCTTCATCATCCCCGACGAGGCGCAGAACACCACGCCCGAGCAGATGAAGATGTTCCTCACGCGGATCGGCTTCGGCTCGCGCGCGGTCGTCACCGGCGACATGACGCAGATGGACCTGCCGCGCGGCCAGCCCTCGGGCCTGATCGAGGCGCGCCGCGTGCTGCGCGAGGTCCGCGGCATCGCGTTCTCGGAGTTCGACAGCTCCGACGTCGTCCGCCACCCGCTGGTCGCCCGCATCGTGGACGCCTACGAGCGCTACGCCCCGCGCGATGTCGAGTGAGGGGCCGCGGCTCGCGCTGTCGGTGCAGGTCGACCCCGACGCGGGCGAGTGCCCGGCCGACCGCGCGCAGCTGCGCCGCTGGGCGCGCGCCGCGCTCGAGCGCGACGCGACGCTCACGCTGCGCTTCGTCGGCGAGGACGAGGGACGCGCGCTGAACGCGGGCTTCCGGGGCAAGGACTACGCGACCAACGTGCTGACCTTCGCGTACGCCGACGACGCGCCCGACGACGCCGACGCCGTCCAGGCCGACATCGTGATCTGCCTGCCGGTCGTCGAGCGCGAGGCGCGCGAGCAGCGCAAGGCGCTGCGCGACCACCTCGCCCACCTGGTGGTGCACGGCGTGCTCCACGCCCAGGGCCTCGACCACGAGGACGAGGCCGAGGCCGAGGCGATGGAGGCGCGCGAGACCGAGGTGCTGCGCCGCTTCCGGATCGCCGACCCCTACCGCTGAGCCGGGCCCGGGCGGGCGCCGGCTCGCCGCCCGGGCATCTTTGGTATGCTGGCCGCCCCCCGACTCCCGTATCGCCCGATGCCGGAACCCTCTTCGGGCAGGACGCGACCGTCCCTGCTCGAACGCATCTCGGCGGCGCTGCTGCGCACGCCCGACGACCGCGACCAGCTGATCCAGCTGCTGCGCCGCGCCCAGGACCGCGACCTGCTCGACGCCGAGGCGACCTCGATGATCGAGGGCGTGCTCCAGGTCGCGGAGCTCACCGCCGGCGACATCATGGTGCCCCGCGCCCGCATGGACGTCGTCGACGTCGCGCAGCCGCTCTCCGAGATCGTGTCCACGATGATCCGCACCGCGCACTCGCGCTTCCCGGTGGTCGACGGCGACCGCGACCGGATCCTCGGCGTGCTCCACGCGAAGGACCTGCTGCGGCTGCAGGCCGGTCAGGCCGAGTCGCTGCGCGCGCTGCTGCGCCCGGCGCCGATGATCCCGGAGTCGAAGCGGCTGAACGTGCTGCTGCGCGACTTCCGCGAGAACCGCAGCCACCTCGCGATCGTCGTCGACGAGTACGGCGGCGTGGCCGGGCTGATCACGATCGAGGACGTGCTCGAGCAGATCGTCGGCGAGATCGAGGACGAGTTCGACCTCGACGACGGGCGCGACCACATCGTCGAGCTCGAGCCCGGCCCCGAGGGGCCGCGCTGGCGCGTCCCCGCGTCGGCGCCGCTCGAGGCCTTCGACGAGCGCGTCGGCAGCGCGCTCGCCGACGCCGGCCTCGACACGGTCGGCGGCCTGGTCGCCGCGCGGATCGGCCGCGTGCCGCGTCGCGGCGACACCGTCGACATCGCGGGGCTCCGGTTCGAGGTGCTGCGGGCGACCCCGCGCAGGGTGCTGGCGTTGCGCGTCGAGCGGCTGCAGGACGCGCGCGTCGATGCCTGAGGGCGCCGGCCGGAGCCGCGGCGCGCTCGCCGCGGCGTTCGCGCTCGGCCTGCTGCACGCGGCCGGCTTCGCGCCGCTCGACCACTGGACGGTGCCGCTCGCGGCGCTCGCCGGGCTGTTCGCGCTGTGCGCCCGCGTCGCGGCCCGGGGCGCCGGCCCGGGCACCGCGGCCGCGCTCGCGGCGGCGTTCTCGATCGCGTGGTTCGGCGCGGGGCTGTCCTGGCTCTTCGTCAGCATGCACACCTACGGCGGCATGCCGGCGCCGATGGCCGCGCTCGCGGTCGTGCTGTTCGCCGCCTACCTGTCGCTGTACCCGGTCGCGGCGACGGCGCTCGCGACGCGCGTCGCCGGGCGCGCGCACCCGATCGCCTTCGCCGCGGCCGCGGCCGGCGCGTGGACGCTCGGCGAGGCGGCGCGCGGCTGGGTGTTCACCGGCTTTCCGTGGCTCGCGGTCGGCTACGGGCAGATCGACGGCCCGCTCGCGCGCCTCGCGCCCGTCGCCGGCGTCTACGGCGTCGGGCTCGTCGCGGTCGCGGTCGCCGCGCTCGCCGGCCGGGCGCTCGCCGGCGCGGCGCTCGCCGGTTCGGGGCCTGCCGGTTCGGGGCCTGCCGGTCCGGGGCGCGCCGGTCCGGGGCGCGCCGGCGGGAC
>DASPJX010000144.1:0-28993 GCA_035628395.1 Burkholderiaceae bacterium
CGGCGCTCGACCGGATCGTCGAGGCGCTGCGCGCGATGGCGCACGCGCATGCCGCGCTGCCGATGCTGTCGCGCACGCACGGCCAGCCGGCCACCCCGAGCACGCTCGGCAAGGAGATCGCCAACGTCGTCGCGCGGCTGAAGGTCGCGCGCGAGCGGCTCGCCGCGGTGCGGCCGGTGGCGAAGATGAACGGCGCGGTCGGCAACTACAACGCCCACCTGTCGGCGTATCCCGAGGTCGACTGGGAGGCCTTCGCGCGCCGGGTCGTCGAGGAGCGCCTCGGCCTCGCGTTCAATCCGTGGACGATCCAGATCGAGCCGCACGACTGGATGGCCGAGCTGTTCGACGCGGTCGCGCGCGCGAACACGATCCTGATCGACCTCGATCGCGACGTCTGGGGCTACATCTCGCTCGGCTACTTCAGGCAGCGGCTGAAGGCCGGCGAGATCGGCTCGTCGACGATGCCGCACAAGGTCAATCCGATCGACTTCGAGAATTCGGAGGGCAACCTCGGGATCGCGAACGCGCTGCTGCGGTTCCTGTCCGAGAAGCTGCCGGTCTCGCGCTGGCAGCGCGACCTCACCGACTCCACCGTGCTGCGCAACGTCGGCACCGCGTTCGGCCACACGCTGCTCGCCTGGGACGCGTGCCTGCGCGGGCTCGGCAAGCTCGAGGTCAATCCGCAGCGGCTCGCCGAGGACCTCGACGCCTGCTGGGAGGTGCTCGCCGAGCCGGTGCAGACCGTGATGCGGCGCTACGGCGTGCCCAACCCGTACGAGCAGCTGAAGGAGCTCACCCGCGGCAAGGGCATCTCGCCCGAGGCGCTCGCCGAGTTCGTCGACCGGCTGCCGATCCCCGAGGAGGCGCGCGCCCGGCTGCGCGCGATGACGCCGGCCTCGTACGTGGGCAAGGCGGCCGAGCTCGCCCGCCGGGTCTGAGGCGACGCCGGGGCGGGCCCGGGCGGGGTGCGGCCGGTCGGCCCGACGCGCGCCGGATGCCGAGCGCCGCGGTCGCTGATAAGATCGTTCGCACTAGAACGGTCCGGGCGCGGATGCCCACCCGAGGGAGAGGATGAGAGAGCGGTTCCTGCGGTCGCTGCGGCTGCTGGCGGAGGCCTACCAGGCGTTCGAGCGCCTGTCGGGGCCGCACGTGCGGGCGCTCGGCCTCACGCCCGCGCAGTTCGACATCGTCGCCACCCTCGGCAACACCGAAGGCATGTCGTTCCGCGAACTCGGCGAGCGCACGCTGATCACCAAGGGCACGCTCACCGGGGTCGTCGACCGGCTCGAGGCGCGCGGCCTCGTCGAGCGCGTCGCCAACGCGCAGGACCGGCGCAGCGTGACCGTGCGGCTGACCCCGTCGGGCGACCGCGAGTTCCGCCGCGTGTTCGATCCGCACATCGCGCACTGCAAGCGCGGCTTCGCCGGCTGGCGCCCCGCCGAGCTCGGCGAGCTCGAGGCGGTGCTCACCCGGTTGCGGGACGGGCTGCTCGAGGCCGAGCGCTCGCCCGTCGACTTTCCGGCCCGCAAGGGTCGTCCCCGAGCGAGCCGGGAGCCCGCGCCCCGGCCGCGCACGCCACGCACCACCCTGGAGTCGTCACGATGAAGAAGCCCCTAATCGCCGCGGTCGCGCTCGCCGCCGCCCTGTCCCCGTTCGCCGCGAGCGCGCAGTTCGCGAAGCCCGAGGACGCGATCAAGTACCGCCAGTCGGCCTACACGCTGCTCGGCGCGCACTTCTCGCGGCTCGGCGCGATGGTCCAGGGCCGCGTGCCCTACGACGCGAAGACCGCGACCGACAACGCGCAGCTCGTCGCGTCGCTGGCGAAGCTGCCCGGCCACGCGTTCCCCGCGGGCTCGGAGTCGGGCCTGAACACCCGCGCGAAGCCCGAGATCTGGCGCGACAACGCCAAGTTCGTGGCGGCCTACGACAAGATGGTCGCCGAGACCGGCAAGCTGCCGGCCGCCGCCGGCGATCCGGGCACGCTGAAGACCGCGTTCGGCTCGGCCGCGGCCACCTGCAAGGGCTGCCACGACGAGTACCGCCGCGACTGAGTCCCCGACCCGGGCGGCATCGCCGTCCGGCGTCGGAGCGCGGCCCGCGCGATCGCGCGGTGCCGCGCCGCCCGTTCCGCGGTGGCGTCCGGTCCCGCGCTCAGCGCACCACTCAGCGCACCAGCCAGGCGACCGCGCCCGCGCAGAGCGCGGCGACGACCAGCGCGCGCAGCCGCAGCATCGCGTCGTCCCGGCTCGGCGGCCAGCTCCCGGCCACCGTCGCGTCGCCGACGATCATCGGCCCCACCAGGTCGCGCCGCTTCGCGAACCGGTACCAGGCGATCGCCGCGACGTGCAGGCCGACCAGCGCGAGGATCACCCACTCGTTGCGCCGGTGCCAGGTGGTCAGCGCGCTCGACAGCGCACCGGACACGTGGCGCGCGAGCGGACCCTCGAACGCGATGTCGTCGTTCGTGAAGAGGCCCGAGCCCGCCTGGAAGGCGAGCACCGCGAGCAGCCCGAGCACCGACAGCGCGCCGAGCGGGTTGTGTCCCGGCGCATGGGTCGCGCCCACGCCGCGCAGGTGCTCGATCACCGCGCCCGGCCCGCGCACGAACGCGCCGAAGCGCGCGTAGCGGCCGCCCACCACGCCCCAGGCGAGCCGGAACAGCAGCATCGCGAGCACCGCGTAGCCGAGTCGCTCGTGCCAGACCATCCACTCGCCGCCCACCTTGATCGTGACGAACGAGCCGATCACCGCGAGCGCGAGCGCCCAGTGGAACAGTCGGGTCGGCAGGTCCCAGACGCGGATGCGGGTCGGCGGCGAGGCGGTCATGGATCGGAGCGCGCGGTGACGGATCCCCGGATTCTAGTCGCGCGTCGCCGATCGTACTGACTAGGACGATCCGACCCGGCGCCCTACGGGGTCTCCGACGTTCCCGGGTTCCCGACGTTTCCGGCGTCTCCAGCGTCTCCGCCGTTCCCGGCGTTCCCGGCGTTCCGGACGTTCCGACGCCCGGCCTACGGCCGAGCTGCGGGCGCGAACGCTGCTTGCCCGACGGCCGCGGCCGTTCCGGCCGTGCATGAAGGGCCCCCGGATGAACGATCCCGACCTGCTGCTCGTGGGCGGCGGCCTGGCGAACGGGCTGATCGCGTGGCGGCTCGCCATGCGTCGCCCGCGGCTGCGCGTCGTCGTGCTCGAGGCGGGCGACACCCTCGGCGGCAACCACACCTGGTCCTTCCACGAGCACGACCTGTCGCCCTCGCAGCACGCGTGGATCGCTCCGCTGGTCGCGCATTCGTGGCCGGAGTACGAGGTCCGGTTTCCCGGCTACGAGCGCCGGCTGCCGAGCGCGTACCACGCGGTGACCTCCGGGCGCTTCGACGAGCGCCTGCGCGCCCGGCTCGGCGACGCGGTCCGCACGGGCCTGCGGGTCGGGCGCGTCGAGCCGGACCGCGTCGTGCTCGAGGACGGCACGACGCTGCGCGCGGGCGCGGTGATCGACGGGCGCGGCGCGCGCGGCGACGCGCACCTCGTCCTCGGCTGGCAGAAGTTCCTCGGCCTCGAGCTGCGGCTCGACGCGC
This sequence comes from Burkholderiaceae bacterium, assembly GCA_035628395.1. Lineage (GTDB taxonomy): Bacteria > Pseudomonadota > Gammaproteobacteria > Burkholderiales > Burkholderiaceae_E > UBA4615. The sequence goes on from DASPJX010000144.1 coordinate 3,576, forward strand.
CGCACGGGCTGGCCGGCCCGATCGTGATGGACGCGACCGTACCGAAGCTCGACGGCTACCGCTTCGTCTACACGCTGCCCTTCGCCTCCGACGCCGTGCTGGTCGAGGACACCTACTACGCCGACGGCACCGAGCTGCCCCCCGACGCGGCGCGCGAGCGGGTGCTCGACTACGCGCGCGCGCAGGGCTGGCGGCCGCGCGAGATCCTGCGCGAGGAGCGCGGCGTGCTGCCGATCGTGCTCGGCGGCGATCCGGTCGCGTTCTGGGACGCCGACGGACGCGGGCTCGCGCGGTCCGGGCTCGGCGCGGCGCTGTTCCACCCGACGACCGGCTACTCCCTGCCCGACGCGGTGCGGCTCGCCGATGCGATCGCCGCGCTGCCGCGGCTCGACGCGCCCGCGCTGCACGCGGCCACGCGCGAGTGGTCGCTCGAGCAGTGGCGGCGTCGCGGCTTCTTCCGGCTGCTGAACCGGATGCTGTTCCGCGCCGCCGAGCCGGCCGAGCGCCGCGCGGTGTTCGCCCGCTTCTACCGGCTGCCCGAGCCGCTGCTGCAGCGGTTCTACGCGGCCCGCACCACCCCCGCCGACAAGCTGCGGATCCTGTCCGGCAAGCCGCCGGTGCCGATCGGGCGCGCGCTGCGCGCCATGGTCTCGGAGTATCGATGAACTTTCGCATCACCACCCGTGCGCCGCGAGCCGCCGTCATCGGCGCCGGCTTCGGCGGCCTGGCGCTCGCGCTGCGGCTGCAGTCGGCCGGCATCGCGGTCACGCTGATCGAGAAGCGCGACCGGCCCGGCGGCCGCGCGTACGTCTACGAGGACGCCGGGTTCACCTTCGACGCGGGACCGACGGTGATCACCGATCCGGCGTCGCTCGCCGAGCTGTTCGAGCTCGCGGGCACGCGGATCGAGGAGCACGTCGAGCTGATGCCGGTGGCGCCGTTCTACCGGCTGATGTGGAGCGACGGCTCGGTGTTCGACTACGCGAACGACCAGGACGCGCTCGACGCGCAGATCGGCGCGCGCAACCCGCGCGACGTGCAGGGCTATCGCCGCTTCCTCGCGTACTCGCGCGCGGTCTACGACGCCGGGTACAAGCGGCTCGGCGCGGTGCCGTTCCTGTCGTTCCGCGACATGGTCCGCGCCGCGCCCGACCTCGCGCGGCTCGAGAGCTGGAAGAGCGTCTACGGCATCGTCTCGCGATTCATCGAGGACGAGCGGCTGCGCGAGGCGTTCTCGTTCCACGCGCTGCTCGTCGGCGGCAACCCGTTCCGCACCAGCGCGATCTACGCGCTGATCCACGCGCTCGAGCGCGAGGGCGGCGTGTGGTTCCCGCGGGGCGGCACCGGCGCGCTGGTCGAGGCGCTGGTGAAGGTGTTCCGCCAGCGCGGCGGCGTGGTGAAGCTCGGCGCCGAGGTCGAGCGCATCGAGATCGAGGGCGACCGGGCCCGCGCGGTGTCGACCGTCGACGGCTGGCGCGGCGAGTTCGACATGGTCGCCTCGAACGCCGACGTCGTGCACACGTACGCGAAGCTGATGGGCGACAGCCCGCGCGGCCGCGCCGAGGGCCGCCGGCTCGGGGGCGCGCGCCACTCGATGTCGCTGTTCGTCGTCTACTTCGGCCTGAAGCGGCTGCATCCGCAGCTGCGGCACCACACGGTGCTGTTCGGGCCGCGCTACGAGGGCCTGATCGGCGACGTGTTCGGCGGCGCCTCGACGCTGCCCGACGACTTCTCGCTGTACCTGCACGCGCCCACCGTCACCGATCCGTCGCTCGCGCCGCCGGGCTGCACCGGGTGCTACGTGCTGAGCCCGGTGCCCCACCTCGGGCACGCGCCGATCGACTGGGAGGTCGAGGGCCCGCGCTACCGCGACCGCATCCTCGAGCACCTCGAGCGCACGCTGATCCCGGGGCTGCGCGAGGACCTGGTCACCTCGCGCTGGTTCGGGCCGACGCACTTCCGCGACGAGCTCAACGCGCACCACGGCTCGGCGTTCTCGATCGAGCCGATCCTCACGCAGAGCGCCTGGTTCCGGCCGCACAACCGCGACGACCGGATCGGCAACCTGTACCTCGTCGGCGCGGGCACGCATCCGGGCGCCGGCATCCCGGGCGTGGTCGGCTCCGCGAAGGCGACCGCGATGCTGATGCTCGCCGACGCGGGGATCGTGGCTTGAAGCGCGACGCGCTGCACGCCGGCGCCGCGTCGCACGCGCCGCACGCGCCGCACGCGGGGCACGCGGGGCACGCGGGGCAGGACGTCGGCGACCCGCGCGGCGGCGCGCGCGCTCGCGCGCCGGGCGACGTGCCGAGGACCGGCTTCGTCGCCGGCACCCTCGGCGGCGCCCCGGGCGGCGGCGGCGCCGACGCGCTCGCCGACTCGCACGCCGCGATCCGCGTCGGCTCGCGCAGCTTCGCGGCCGCCGCGCGGCTCTTCCCGGCGGACGTGCGCGACGACATCGTGTCGCTGTACGCGTGGTGCCGGCACTGCGACGACGTCGTCGACGGCCAGGTCATGGGGTACGGGCGCGCGGTCGACGTCGCGCCGGACGATCGCGACGCGGCGCGCGAGCGGCTCGCCGCGCTGCGCCGCGAGACCGTCGAGGTGCTGGGCGGCGCGCCGGGGGCCTCGCCGCCGTTCGTCGCGCTGGCGCGCGTGCTGCGTCGCCATCCGATCCCGGCGCGCTGGCCGCTCGACCATCTCGACGGCTTCGCGATGGACGTCGAGGGCACGCGCTACGCGACGCTCGACGAGCTGCTCGGCTACTGCTGGCGCGTCGCGGGCGTGGTCGGCACGATGACCGCGACGATCATGGGCGCCCGCGATCCGCGCGTGCTCGATCGCGCCTGCGACCTCGGCGTCGCGTTCCAGCTCACCAACATCGCGCGCGACGTCGTCGACGACGCGCGCGCCGGGCGCGCGTACCTGCCGGGCGAGTGGCTCGCCGCGGCCGGCGTGCCGCCCGACGCGCTCGCCGATCCGGCGCACCGCGCGGCCCTGGCCGCGGTCGCGGCGCGGCTGCTCGACGCCGCGGAGCCGTACTACGCGTCGGCGAGGATCGGGCTGCGCGCGCTGCCGCCGCGCAGCGCGTGGGCGGTCGCCACCGCGCTGTCGACGTACCGCGCGATCGGCACGCGCGTGCGCGAGCTCGGCCCCCGCGCGTGGGACGCGCGCGCCTCGACGTCGGGCGCGGCCAAGCTCGGCCACGCGCTCGCGGCGCTGCCGTCGGCGCTGCGCGTGCGGCGCGTGCCGCCCGGGGCGTCGCCGCGCTCGGGGCTGTTCACCCGGCCCGGCTGAGGGCGCGGACGTGGCGCGGATCGGCGTGCTCGCGCCTCCGTATCCGGGGCACCTCGACCCGCTGCGGGCGCTCGCGCGCGAGCTCGCGCGGCGCGGCCACGAGTGCGTGCTCGTGCAGCAGCCCGAGGCGGCGCCCGCCTGGCGGGGCCCGGGCCTGCGGTTCGAGCCGATCGGCGCGACCAGCCATCCGCCCGGCTCGCTCGAGGCCGCGGTCGCGCGGATGGCGGTGCCCGCCTGGCGCGGGCTGCGCCCGGTGCTGCGCGACGTCGCCGCGTCGGCGCGGACGATGCTGCGCGAGGCGCCCGCGGCCCTCGTCGCCGCGCGCGTGGACGGCGTGCTCGCCGACCAGGCGCAGTACGGCGCGGCGCTCGCCGGCGCGCTCGCCGGCGTGCCGGTCGTCGCGACCGCGACCGCGCTGCCGCTCGATCGCGAGCCCGGGCTGCCGCCGCCGTGGCTCGGATGGGCGCCCGCCGCCGACGCCGCGGGGCGCGCGCGCATCGACTCGGCGTGGCGGATCGTCGACCGGGTGATGCGACCCGTCGAGGACGCGGTCGACGAGGCGCTCGCCGAGCGGCGCACCGCGCGCGGCGCGCTCGCCGCGGCGGCCGCGCCGCGCGCCACGCTCGCGCAGTCGGTCGACGCGCTCGACTTCCCGCGCGCCGCGCCGCCGCCGGGTTTCGCCGCGCTCGGGCCGTGGCGGTCCGACGACGAGCGCGTCGACGAGGCGGCGCTCGCGGCGCTCGACGACGAGGAGCGCCCGCTCGTCTTCTGCTCGCTCGGCACGCTGCAGGGCTCGCGCGCGGGGCTGTTCGAGGCGATCGCGGGCGCCTGCGGCGACCTCGGGCTGTGCGCGGTCGTCGCGCACGGCGGGCGGCTCGATCCGCGGCGCGCCGCGGCGCTGCCCGGCCGGCCGCGGGTGTTCGCCCACGTGCCGCAGCGCGCGCTGCTGCCGCGCTGCGCGGCGGCCGTGCTGCACGGCGGCTTCAACACCGTGCTCGACGCGCTCGCCGCCGGCGTGCCGATCGTCGCGGTGCCGCTCGCGTTCGAGCAGCCCGGCACGGCCGCGCGGCTGCGCCGGGCAGGCGTCGCGACGGTGGTCGCGCCGGCCGCGCTCGCGAGCCGGTCGCGGATCCGCGACGCGCTGGCCGCGACGCTCGGCGGCGCGCACCGGGCCCGCGCCCGCGAGCTCGCCGCGGCGATCGCGGCGGCGGGCGGCGTGCGCGCGGCCGCCGACCGCGTCGAGGCGGCGCTCGGGATCGGGTCCGGCGGGGCCGTCGCCGGCCGCGGACCGGACGCCGCGACGCCCGGGATCAGCCCGGACGCCCGGGCGCCGGCCGGTCCGCCGGCGCGCCCCGGGCGAGCGCCGGAAGGCGCCACCACGGCGTGCGCGGCGAGCGGTGGTGCTCGTGGTGCAGCCCGAAGTGGAAGCAGGTCAGCAGCGTGACCCACGGGCCGCGCGCGTCGCTGCGCGCGCGGTGGCGATCGGCGAAGGGCAGCGCGTCGTGCCGGTGCGGCAGCCAGGTGCCCCAGCGGAAGAGCTGCAGCGACGACAGGATCGCCGGCAGCGCCCAGAACGCGAGCAGGTTCGGCAGCGGCGCGCCGAGCAGCAGCGTCCAGATCGCGGTGATCGCCGCGAGCGCCGCGACCTCGCGCACGCCCATGTACTCGCGCATGAAGCGTCCGTACCACGGCCAGAACGCGTCCGGGTGGTCGGCGTCGAAGTCCGGATCGAGCGCGGTGCCCGCGTGCCGGTGGTGGAGCCGGTGCTTCGGCAGCAGCCGGTCGTACGAGAAGCCCGCGTAGAGCGCCAGCGCGAGCCGGCCGAAGGCGTCGCCCAGCCGCGGGCGTCCCGGCGCGAGCGAGCCGTGCATCGCGTCGTGCGCGACGATGAAGAGGCCCGCGCCCAGCCAGGTCTGCAGCGCGATCGCGAGCGGCGCGAGCACCGCGCCGGCCGGCGTCCAGCGCCAGTGGAAGACGGTGACGACGTGCACCGCGATCCACGCGGCGACGATCGCCGTCGCGAGCGCGAGGCCGACCGTGGCGTCGCGCCGGGCGCCGTCCGCCCCGGGGCGCGGGGGATCGGACGCGCGCGGATCGGGGGCCGGGCGCGCGCTCACCGTCCGCGCCTCGCCGCGCCCGACGTGCGCAGCGCGCGGGCGAGCCGCTCGGGCGACGGCGCCCACAGGAAGCCGAACGACACCGCGCCGTCGCGCTCGGACACCGCGTGGTGCAGCCGGTGCGCGCGCACCAGCCGCGCGATCCAGCCGCGTCGCGGCCCGGTGCCGGCCGGCCAGCGCCGATGCGCCCAGCCGTCGTGCACGATCGCGTAGAGCGCGCCGTACAGCGTCGCGCCGAGGGCCACCCACCACCACGGCGACGCCGGGCCGCCGGAGGCCGTGAACAGCGCGACGACCGCGACCGCGGCGATCACCGAGTAGGCGTCGTTCGCCTCGAGCCGACCCGGGCCGGGCTGGTGGTGCGAGCGGTGCCAGCGCCAGCCGATGCCGTGCATCACGTACCGATGCACGGCCCAGGCGAGCGCCTCGGTCGCGACGAGCGTGGCGCCGACGATCGCGATCGCGACGAGCGGCCGCACGGTGCGCCGCGCCTTCAGGCGAGCGCCGCGCGCAGCTCGTCGCCGAACGCCGCGTGCAGGAACGCGGCGAGCGGCGAGTCGGCCGGCGCGCCGCGTCCGGGACCGGCGGCCGCGCGGTGCGCGGCGGCGAGGTGCGCGCGCATCTCGCGCGCCGCGCGCTCGACGCCGAGCAGCCCGACGATCGTGCGGCGCTCGCCGTCGCGGCCGGTGTCCTTGCCGACCTGCTCGGGGCGCGCGGTGGCGTCGAGCAGGTCGTCGCGGATCTGGAACGCGCAGCCCAGGTGCAGCGCGAACTCGCCGAGCCGCTCGCGGCGCGCGGCGGGCGCGCGCGCCACCGCGCCGCCGACCTCGACCGCCGCGAGGAACAGCGCGCCGGTCTTGCGCAGGTTGCAGCGCTGCGCGTCGGCCGCGCTCGCGCGGGCGGGCGCGCCGCGCAGGTCCTCGATCTGGCCCGCGGCCAGGCCGTCGGCGCCGATCGCCTCGGCGAGCGCGGCGCTCACCGCGCCGCGCACCGACGCCGGCAGCGAGCGCTGCGTCGCGACGACCTGGAACGCGCGCGACAGCAGCGCGATCGAGGCGAGGATCGCGACGTCCTCGCCGTAGGCGACGTGCAGCGTCGGCCGGCCGCGGCGCAGCTGCGCGTCGTCCATGCACGGCAGGTCGTCGAGCACCAGCGAGGCGGCGTGCAGCATCTCGAGCGCGCAGCCCGCGTCGAGCGCGTCGGCCGGATCGGCGCCGAGCTCGCGGGCCGCGGCCATCGCGAGCAGCGGGCGCAGCCGCTTGCCCGGTGCGAGCAGCGACCAGCGCATCGCCTGGCGAAGCACGCCCTGCGGCCCGGGATCGTCGGGCACGAGCTCGTCGAGCCGCCGCTCGATCGCGGCGCGCAGCGAGGCCGCTCGGGACTCGGACGAGACGGGGGCGGGGTGGGGGAGGGGGCCCGTCGAGGGGCCGGATCCGGGCGAGGCGAGGCCGCCGACCGCGATGTCCATGCGATGAGTGCTCCTGCACGGACCGGCCCTGTCGGCCGGTCGCGGCAGTCTGACCAGCAAGTCACGTTCCCGACCGGCGCGTCCGCGGCGACGCGGACGGGCCGGACCCGCGGCTCAGCCGGCGACCAGGTCGGCGTGCTCGGGGTGCCGGGCCAGCCAGGCGCGCACGTACGAGCACAGCGGCTGGATCGTCAGGCCCTCGGCGCGCACGTGGTCGACGGCGGCCTGCACCAGCGCGGACGCGATGCCGCGGCCCTCGAGCTCGGCCGGCACCAGGGTGTGGTGCAGGCGCAGCACGCGGCCGTCGGCCACGTAGTCGAGCTCGGCCAGCCGGCCGTCGACCTCGACCTCGAAGCGCTGCCGCTCGGGGGCGTGCCGGACGTCGATCGGATCGGTCATGTCGTGGTCCTCCCTGGGGGTCGTCCTGCAAGGGACGCGCCCGCCGGGCGGGGCTCAGGGCAGCTCGACCTCGGCGCCGTCCTTCTTCTTGACCGGCTTGACCAGGTCCTCGCGCGTGACGCCCAGCCACATCGCGATCGCGGCCGCGACGAACACCGACGAGTAGATGCCGAAGCAGATGCCGATCGCGAGCGCGAGCGCGAAGTAGTGCAGCGTCGGGCCGCCGAAGAACAGCATCGCCAGCACCATCATCAGCGTCGAGCCGTGGGTGATCATCGTGCGCGAGATCGTGCTGGTGATCGCGTGGTCGATGACCTGGACCGTGCTCATGCGGCGCTGCTTGCGGAAGGTCTCGCGGATCCGGTCGAAGATGACGACCGACTCGTTGACCGAGTAGCCGAGCACCGCGAGCACCGCCGCCAGCACCGACAGCGAGAACTCCCACTGGAAGGCCGCGAAGAAGCCCAGGATGATGATCACGTCGTGCAGGTTGGCGACGATCGCGGCGACCGAGAACTTCCACTCGAAGCGGAACGCCAGGTAGATCATGATCCCGACGATCACGAACAGCAGCGCGAGCGCGCCGTCGGTGGCGAGCTCCTGACCGACCTGCGGGCCCACGAACTCGACCCGCCGCAGCTCGACGCCCGGGTCGGACGCCTTCAGCGCGCCCATCACCTTCTCGCTCTGCTGCGCCGAGGTCGAGCCCTTGTCGGGCGACAGCCGGATCAGCACGTCGCGCGCGGTGCCGAAGTTCTGCACCTGCACCTCGGAGAAGCCGAGCGTGCCGACCGTGTCGCGGATCCGCTGGACGTCGGCCGCCTGCGGGTAGGCGACCTCCATCACGGTGCCGCCGGTGAACTCGATCGAGAAGTGCAGCCCCCGGAACGCGAGGAAGGCGACCGCCGCGACGAACGTGAGCAGCGAGATCGCGTTCAGCAGCAGCGCGTGCCGCATGAACGGGATGTCGCGCCGGATTCGGAAGAATTCCATGGATCAGGCCTCCTTCGGCTTCCAGACCTGGCCGATCGAGATCGACGCGAGCTTCTTGCGCCGGCCGTACCAGAGGTTGACCATGCCGCGCGACACCACCACCGCCGAGAACATCGAGGTGAGGATGCCCAGGCAGTGCACGACCGCGAAGCCGCGGACCGCGCCGGAGCCGAACACCAGCAGCGCGATGCCGGCGATCAGCGTCGTGATGTTCGAGTCGAGGATCGTGCCCCAGGCGCGCTCGTAGCCGGTGGCGATCGCCGCCTGCGGGCTCGCGCCGGCGCGCAGCTCCTCGCGGATGCGCTCGTTGATCAGCACGTTCGCGTCGATCGCCATGCCGAGCGTCAGCGCGATCGCCGCGATGCCGGGCAGCGTCAGCGTCGCCTGCAGCAGCGACAGCAGCGCGACCAGCAGCAGCACGTTGACCGCGAGCGCGATCGTCGAGATCAGGCCGACGAGCGCGTAGTAGGCGATCATGAACGCGGCGATCGCGAGGAAGCCGTAGAGCGTCGAGTTGAAGCCCTGGCGGATGTTGTCGGCGCCGAGGCTCGGGCCGATCGTGCGCTCCTCGATGATCTCCATCGGCGCGGCCAGCGCGCCCGCGCGCAGCAGCAGCGCGAGGTCGTTCGAGGCCTGCGGCGACTCCATGCCGGTGATCTGGAAGCGCGAGCCGAGCTCCGACTGGATCGTCGCGACGGTCAGCACCTCGCCGCGGCCGCGCTCGAACAGCACCACCGCCATCGGCTTCTTGATGTTCTCGCGCGAGACCTCGCGCAGCCGCCGGCCCGCCGGATCGTTCAGCGAGATCGCGACCGCCGGCCGCTGGTTCTCGTCGAAGGTCGCGGCGGCGCTGGTCAGCTGCTCGCCGGTGAAGATCGCGTCCTTGCGCAGCACGACCGGCGCGCCGCGGCCCTGGCGGAACAGCTCGGAGCCGAACGGCACCGCGCCCTGGCCGACGATCGCGCCCTGCGCCTCGGCCGACAGGTCGACCAGACGGGCCTCGAGCGTCGCGGTGCGGCCCAGGATGTCCTTCGCGCGCGCGGTGTCCTGCACGCCGGGCAGCTGCACGACGATGCGGTCGGCGCCTTGCTGGGCGATCACCGGCTCGGCCACGCCGAGCTCGTTGATCCGGTTGTTGAGCGTGCTGATGTTCTGGCGCACCGAGTTCTCGAGCAGCGTGCGCTCGGCCGCCGGCTTCAGCGTCACCGAGAGCCGGCGCTCGCCGCCCTCGGCGGGCGGCGCCTCGGCGAGCTGCAGGTCGGCGTTCGAGTCGGCGATCGCCGCGCGCGCGCGCTCGAGCGTCGCCTCGTCGCGGAAGCGCACCTCGATCGCCGGGCCGTCGCGCACGATGCCCGAGTGGCGGATGTTGCGGTCGCGCAGCAGCCCGCGCACCTCGCCCACCGTCGCGTCGATGCGCTTGGAGAGCGCCGCCTTCGTGTCGACCTGCAGCAGGAAGTGCACGCCGCCGCGCAGGTCGAGGCCGAGGTACATCGGCAGCGCGCCCAGGCTCGTCAGCCACCGCGGCGAGGCCGACAACAGGTTCAGCGCGACCACGTAGGTCGGGTCGTTCGCGTCGGGGTTCAGCCCGCGCAGCAGCGCGTCGCGGGCCTTCAGCTGGGTGTCGGTGTCGCGCAGGCGCACCTTGACCGAGTTGCCGTCGAGCTGCAGGCCGGTGTGCGCGATCTGCGCGCCCGCCAGCGCCTGCTCGACGCGCCCGAGCACCGCGGTGTCGATCTTCACCGTCGCCTTGCCGCTCGAGACCTGCACGGCCGGCGACTCGCCGAAGAAGTTGGGCAGCGTGTAGATCAGTCCGAACGCGACCGCGATCGCGATGACGACGTACTTCCAGATCGGGTAGCGGTTCACTCGTTGGACCTTCTCGAGGTGGGCCTCAGAGCGCCTTGATGGTGCCCTTCGGCAGCAGCGTCTGGATGGCCTGCTTCTGCATCTGCATCTCGATCGACTGGTCGCCGCGCTGGGCGACCTCGAGCGTCACGTAGCTCTCGCCGACCTTCACGACCCGCCCGACGATGCCGCCGGCGGTCACGACCTCGTCGCCCTTGGCGAGCGCGTCGAGCATCGTCTTGTGCTCCTTGGCCCGCTTCATCTGGGGGCGGATCATCAGGAAGTACAGCACGACGAACATCAGGATGATCGGCAGGAACCCGAGCAGCTGCTGCTCGGTGCCGCCGGCGGCCTGCGCGTACGCATTCGAGATGAACACGGTCTATATCCTTGTCTTGTCGACGGTTTTTCGAGGCCGCGATTGTATCAGCCGGGGCCGCGGGAGCGATCCGACGCGAACGCGGCGCGCCAGGCGTCGAAGCGTCCCCGCTCGATCGCCTCGCGCATGCCGCGCATCAGCTCGAGATAGAAGTGCAGGTTGTGGATCGTCGACAGGTGCGCGCCGAGGATCTCGTCGACCCGGTTCAGGTGGTGCAGGTAGGCGCGCGAGACGGTGCGGCAGGCGTGGCAGCCGCAGGTCTCGTCGAGCGGGCGCGGGTCGTCGCGATGGCGCGCGTTGCGGATCTTGACGTCGCCGAAGCGGGTGAACAGCCAGCCGTTGCGGGCGTTGCGGGTGGGCATCACGCAGTCGAACATGTCGACGCCCGCCGCCACCCCGGCGACCAGGTCCTCCGGCGTGCCCACCCCCATCAGGTAGCGCGGCCGGTCGGCCGGCAGCCGTCCGCCGACGTGGTCGAGCACGCGCATCATGTCCTCCTTCGGCTCGCCGACCGACAGCCCGCCGATCGCGTAGCCGTGGAAGCCGACGTCGACGAGCCCGGCGAGCGACTCGTCGCGCAGCGACTCGTACATCCCGCCCTGGACGATGCCGAACAGCGCGTTCGGGTTGCCGAGCCGGTCGAACTCGTCGCGCGAGCGCCGCGCCCAGCGCAGCGACAGCCGCATCGACGCGGCCGCCTCGTCCGCCGTGGCCGGCCGGCCGTCGATCTCGTACGGCGTGCACTCGTCGAACTGCATGACGACGTCGGAGTTCAGCGAGCGCTGGATGCGCATCGACTCCTCGGGGGTCAGCATCAGCTTCGTGCCGTCGATCGGCGAGGCGAAGCGCACGCCCTCCTCGGAGATCTTCCGGAGCGCGCCGAGGCTCCAGACCTGGAAGCCGCCCGAGTCGGTGAGGATCGGGCGGTGCCAGCCGTTGAAGCCGTGCAGCCCGCCCAGCCGGTCGAACACCGCGGTGCCCGGCCGCAGCCACAGGTGGAAGGTGTTGCCGAGGATGATCTGCGCGCCGACCTCCTCGAGGTCGCGCGGGGCCATCGTCTTGACCGCGCCGTAGGTGCCGACCGGCATGAAGATCGGCGTCTGCACGGTGCCGTGGTTCAGCGTCAGCTCGCCGCGCCGGGCGCGGCCGTCGACGGCGAGCAGCCGGAAGTCGAACGTCCCGCTCACGGCCGGGCCCTCTCGAGCAGCATCGCGTCCCCGTAGCTGAAGAACCGGTAGCGCCGCTCGATCGCGTGCGCGTAGGCGGCGCGGATCGGCGCGAGGCCGGCGAACGCCGAGACCAGCATCATCAGCGTGGACTTCGGCAGGTGGAAGTTGGTGACCAGCGCGTCGACGACCCGGAACGCGTAGCCGGGCCGGATGAACAGGTCGGTCTCGCCCCAGCCGTGGGCGACCGCGCCGGACGCGTCCGCCGCGGCCTCGAGCGTGCGCAGCGAGGTGGTGCCGACGGCCACGATCCGTGCGCCGCGCGCGCGCGCCTCGGCGATCGCCGACGCCGTCTCCGGCGACACGTGGTAGCGCTCGGCGTGCATCACGTGCCGGTCCGGGTCGTCGTCGCGCACCGGCAGGAACGTGCCGGCGCCCACGTGCAGCGTGACGAAGGCCCGTGCGACCCCCCGCTCGTCGAGCGCGCGGAACGTCGCGTCGTCGAAGTGCAGCCCGGCCGTCGGCGCGGCCACAGCGCCCGGATGCCGGGCGTAGACGGTCTGGTAGCGCTCCTCGTCGTCGGCGTCGGGGGCGTGCGAGATGTAGGGGGGCAGGGGCAGCGAGCCGGCGCGCTCGAGCAGCCCGAGCACCGGGCCGTCGAAGCGCAGCCCGAAGAACGCGCCGTCGCGGCGCAGCACCTCGGCCCGCGCGCCGCCGTCGAGCTCGATCGTCGTGCCCGGGGCGGGCGGATGGCTCGCCCGGATCATCGCGACCGCCTCGCGCTCGCCGTCGATCCGCTCGACCAGCAGCTCGAGACGCCCGCCGCTCGGCTTGCGGCCGTGCAGCCGCGCCCGGACGACCCGGGTGTCGTTCAGCACCAGCAGGTCGCCGGGCCGCAGCAGCGACGGCAGGTCGCGAAACCACAGGTCGGCGAGCCGAGGCCCGCCCGCCGGGTCGACGTACAGCAGCCGCGACGCGCCGCGCTCGCGGCTCGGGTGCTGCGCGATCAGCTCGGGCGGCAGCGCGTAGTCGAAGTCGGACAGGCGCGTCGCGCCGTCGGTCGGGGAGGGGCCCACGGGTCGGATCGGTGTCTGAAGGGGTCGCGCCGACGGGCGGCGGGGCGGTGGCCGCGGATGATACCCGCGGCCGGTCGGGCGCCCCGCCGGACGGCCGGGCCAAGCGGGGGCGGACGGCCGACCGGCGGCGGGCGCACGGGGACGGGCGGCCGGCGCGGCGGCGGTCACGGGGATCCGCAGGGCCGGCGCGGCGGTGGTCGCGGGGATCCCCAGGGCCGGCGTGGCTGTCACATCGCTGTCATCCGCCCCCCCTAGGCTCCGCCCATCCCTTCCTCTCCTCCCACACGACCCACGAGGACGTATCCCATGACGCTGACGACCCGACTGCTGGCCGGCACGGCCCTCGCGATCGCCGCCGCCGCCCCGGCCGCCGCCCAGGACATCACCGGCGCCGGCGCGACCTTCCCGGCCCCGATCTACGCGAAGTGGGCCGAGGCGTACAAGGCCGCCACCGGCGCCCAGCTGAACTACCAGGCGATCGGGTCGGGCGGCGGCGTCAAGCAGATCACCGCGAAGACCGTCGACTTCGGCGCCTCCGACGACCCGCTGTCGGGCGAGGAGCTCCAGAAGGGCGGACTCGTGCAGTTCCCGGCGGTCATCGGCGGCGTCGTCACGGTGTTCAACCTCCCCGGCATCGCCGCCAACCAGCTGACGCTCGACGGGCGCGTGCTCGCCGACATCTACCGCGGCACGATCAAGACCTGGAACGACGCGGCGATCGCGAAGCTGAACCCCGGCCTGAAGCTGCCGGACACCGCGATCACGCTGGTCTACCGCTCCGACTCCTCGGGCACGACCTACGTCTTCACCGACTACCTCGCGCAGGTCTCGGGCGAGTTCAAGGCGGCGCCGGGCGCCGGCAAGACCGTCAACTGGCCGGCGGGCGTCGGCGGCCGCGGCAACGCGGGCGTCGCCGCGAACGTCTCGAAGATCGCCGGCTCGATCGGCTACGTCGAGTACGCGTTCGCCAAGCAGAACAAGATGGCCTACGCGCAGATGCTCAACCGCGACGGCAAGCCGGTGCAGGCCGACGACGCGACCTTCGCCGCCGCCGCCGCGCGCGCCGACTGGACGTCGGCGCCGGGCTTCGGCGTGAACCTGAACAACCAGCCGGGCGCGACCGCGTGGCCGATGACCTCGGCGACCTTCATCCTGATGCACCGGCAGTCGGCCGACGCGAAGCGCGCCGCCGAGGCGCTGAAGTTCTTCCGCTGGGCGCTGAACAACGGGCAGAAGCTCGCGACCGACCTCGACTACGTGCCGCTGCCGGCCGACGTGGTCAAGCGCGTCGAGGCGTCCTGGGGCGAGATCAAGGACGGCGCCGGCAAGCCGGTGCTCTGACCGGGCCCGGCCGCGGCGCGCCGCGGCCGGCCGATCCCGCGGGCGGCGGAGCGCAGGGCGCTTCCGCCGCCGCGTCGCGCACGGACCCTACAATGAGCACCCCGGCAACGACGATCGACTCCAGGATGAAGCGAGAGGACGAAGCGGTCCGCACCGCGACGGCGTCGCAGGCCGCGATCGCGGCGCGCGTCGCGCGCTTCGCCAGCCAGGACCGATGGTTCGAGGGAACCACCTTCGTGTTCGCCGCGCTCGTGCTGCTGGCGCTGGTCGGCATCCTCGTGTCGCTGCTCGTCGAGGCCTGGCCGGCGTTCCGGACCTTCGGCCCCGGCTTCCTCGTCGGCACCACCTGGAGCCCCGCGGACGACGTCTACGGCGCGGTGATCGCGATCTACGGCACGCTCGTCACCTCGGCGATCGCGCTGCTGTTCGCCGTGCCGATCAGCTTCGGGATCGCGGTCTTCCTGACCGAGACCTGCCCGATGTGGCTGCGCCGCCCGCTCGGCACCGCGATCGAGCTGCTCGCCGGCGTGCCCTCGATCATCTACGGCATCTGGGGCCTGTTCGTCCTCGCGCCGCTGCTGCAGGAACACGTGCAGCCCTGGCTGATCGCCACCGGCCTGCCGATCTTCTCCGGGCCGCCCCTCGGCATCGGCGTGTTCACCGCCGGCATGGTGCTCGCGCTGATGGTGATCCCCTTCACCGCGTCGGTGATGCGCGACGTGTTCGAGACGGTCCCGCCGGTGCTCAAGGAGTCGGCGTACGGGCTCGGGTGCACGACCTGGGAGGTGGTGCGCAACGTCGTGCTGCCGTACACGCGGGTCGGCGCGATCGGCGGCATCATGCTCGGGCTGGGCCGCGCGCTCGGCGAGACGATGGCCGTCACCTTCGTGATCGGCAACGCCAACCGCCTCGCGCCGAGCCTGTTCGCGCCGGGCAACTCGATCGCCTCGACGCTCGCCAACGAGTTCGCCGAGGCCGACCCGGTGCTGCACGTGCCGGCGCTGTTCGCGCTCGGCCTGCTGCTGTTCGTGATCACCTTCTTCGTGCTCGCCGCCGCCAAGTGGCTGACCGCCCGCGGCGTGCGCCGCTCGGGCGCCTGAGCGGAGACCCACGCCATGGCCGCGCTTCCCGCCTCCCCGCGCGACGTCGGGCTCTACCGCCGCCGCAAGCTCGTCAACGCGATCGGCCTCACGCTCTCCAGCGTGTCGATGGCGATGGGCCTGATCGGCCTGCTCTGGATCCTCTGGACGCTCGCGGTGAACGGCCTGTCGGCGTTCGGCGTCGACTTCTTCACGAAGAGCACGCCCGCCCCGGGCACGCCGGGCGGCGGCCTCGCGAACGCGATCGTCGGCAGCCTGATGATCGTCGGCTTCGCGACGCTCGTGTCGACGCCGATCGGCATCCTCGCCGGGGTGTACCTGGCCGAGTTCGGCCGGACCTCGCGCTTCGCGAAGGCGACCCGCTTCGTCGTCGACATCATGCTGTCGGCGCCGTCGATCGTCGTGGGCCTGTTCGTGTTCGCGATCGCGGTCGCGACGATCGGGCACTTCTCGGGCTGGGCGGGCTCGCTCGCGCTGTCGCTGATCGCGGTGCCGGTGGTCGTGCGCACCACCGAGAACATGCTGAACCTCGTGCCGGCGAGCCTGCGCGAGGCGGCGTTCGCGCTCGGCGCGCCGCGCTGGAAGGTGAGCACCGCGGTGACGCTGCGCGCGGTGCGCGGCGGCATCGTGACCGGCGTGCTGCTCGCGGTCGCGCGGATGATCGGCGAGACCGCGCCGCTGCTGTTCACCGCGCTGAACAACCAGTTCTTCTCGACCGACATGTCGCGGCCGATGGCCAACCTGCCGGTCGTCATCTACAACTTCGCGATGAGCCCGTACGCCGACTGGCAGCAGCTCGCCTGGGGCGGCGCCGCGCTGATCGCGCTGATCGTGCTGGCCATCAACATCCTGGCCCGCGTGCTGTTCCGCAACAAGGTCCAGGCTTGAGAACGACGCAGGGAACCCATCGTCCCATGAACGACATCGGCATCCGCATCGGCGCGCCCGCAGGCGCCTCGCGCGGCGAGACGGCGGCTCCGACCCGCGGCGACGCGGCGCTGCAGGTCCGCCAGCTCGACTTCTACTACGGCCGGTTCCAGGGCCTGAAGAAGGTCTCGCTCGACATCGCGAAGCACAAGGTCACCGCGTTCATCGGTCCGTCGGGCTGCGGCAAGTCGACGCTGCTGCGGACCTTCAACCGGATGTACGACCTGTACCCGGGCCAGCGCGCCGAGGGCGAGATCCTGTTCAACGGCCGCAACGTGCTGGCCAAGGACCAGGACGTGAACCTGCTGCGCGCGAAGGTCGGCATGGTGTTCCAGAAGCCGACGCCGTTCCCGATGACGATCTACGAGAACATCGCGTTCGGGGTGCGGCTGTACGAGGGCCTGAACGCGCGCGAGATGGACGAGCGCGTCGAGTGGTCGCTGCGCAAGGCCGCGCTGTGGGACGAGGTCAAGGACAAGCTGCAGCAGAGCGGGCTGTCGCTGTCGGGCGGGCAGCAGCAGCGGCTGTGCATCGCGCGCACCGTCGCGGTCAAGCCCGAGGTGCTGCTGCTCGACGAGCCGACCAGCGCGCTCGACCCGATCTCGACCGCGAAGATCGAGGAGCTCGTCGCCGAGCTGAAGTCCGACTACACGATCGCGATCGTCACGCACAACATGCAGCAGGCCGCGCGCATCTCCGACTACACCGCCTACATGTACCTCGGCGAGCTCGTGGAGTTCGGCGAGACCAACCAGATCTTCATCAAGCCGACGAAGAAGGCGACCGAGGACTACATCACCGGCCGGTTCGGTTGAGCGGGCCGTCCGGGGCGGCGGCTGCGCGTCCCGACATCGCCGCTGCGATGCTCGCCGTACGGATGTACGGCTGCGCGTCTCGCGACGATCTCGGGCCTGCTCGCTGCGCCACCCGGACCGGCCGATGAACCTGAGGCGCACGATGTCCGGCGTCGATGCAGCCGCGGGACCCTGGAGTTCACGATGCCCGACCATACCTACAAGCAGTACGACACCGAGATCGACGCGATGCGCAGCTCGATCACCACGATGGGCGGCCTCGTCGAGCGGCAGTTCGTCCGGGCGGTCGACGCGGTGCGCTACGGCGACCTGCGGCTGGTCACGCAGGTGCTCGCCGACGAGCGCGTGGTCAACCAGCTGCACGTCGAGTCCGACCTGCGCTGCAACCAGGTGATCGCGAAGCGCCAGCCGATCGCGGTGGACCTGCGCGAGATCATCGGCGTGATCCACAGCATCAACGACCTCGAGCGGATCGGCGACGAGGCGAAGAAGATCGCGCTGAAGGCCGACCAGTTCGCCGACGGCCGCATGCCGATCCCGTTCGAGCCGGTGCTGCGGATGGCCGAGATCGTCGCCGAGATGCTGCGCACCGCGATCGACGCGTTCCTGCGCCAGGACGAGGGCGCGGCCGCGCGCATCGCCGCCCGCGACGCCGAGGTCGACGCGCTGCGCGACGATCTGGTGCGCAGCCTGATCGAGCGGATGAGCTCCGAGCCGGGCGTCGTGTCGCCGGCGCTCGCGATGGTCTTCGTCGTGCAGTCGATCGAGCGCGTCGGCGACCATGCGAAGAACGTCGCCGAGTACGTGGTGCACGTGGTCTCGGGGGTCGACCCGCGCCACGCGAGCCACGGCGGGCACCCGGGCGCGGCCGCCTGATCGCGGCCGCCGCGGGGCGGCTCAGGTCGCCGCGCGGCCGAGCGCGTTCATCGAGGCGAAGAGCCGCGCGGCCCGGTCGGCGTCGACCTGACCGGCGCGGCCCACCAGCGTCTCGCGGACCGGCGCGATGCCGACGAAGCCGAGGATGTTCCGCTCGAGCGACTTCAGGCTGTGCGCGCGGTAGAGCCACCGGTAGACGAGCGCCGGCATGCCCATCGACACCACGACGCGGGCCGATCGGCCGCCGAGCCGCTTGCGGCCGAACGGGTTCGCCGCGTCGCGCTCGAACGCGAAGCCCGGTCGCGCCACCTGCTCGAGGAAGGCCTTCGTCAGCGCCGGCATGTCGCCGAGCCACAGCGGGAAGACGAGCACCAGGTGCTGCGCCCACTCGATGTCGCGCTGCGCGTCGGCGAGCGAGGACGGCAGCTCGCCGTGCTCCCAGTCGTCGCGGCTGCGCAGCATCGGGAAATCGAGCGAGGCCACGTCGACGCGGCGCACCTCGTGGCCGGCCTCGGCGGCGCCCGCCGCGTAGGCCGCCTCGAGCGCGTGGCACAGGTGCGGCGCGGTGTCGGGATGGGCCTGGATCGTCAGGACTCGGGCCATGGCGGTGCTCCGGTGCGCCGGACGTCGAGCGTGCGGGCTCAGGGTCGCGCCGTCGCCGTCGCGGAGCAAGCGGGGCGCGGACGCCGGTCGCGGCGCCGGGGCGGAGCGCCCCGAGCGCGGCCGTTTGCGGCCGCCGGCCGCGATGGCCGATAATCCGGGTCGCCCGCTCGCCGGAGTGGTGGAATGGTAGACGCGCCGGACTCAAAATCCGGTACTGGCAACAGTGTGAGGGTTCGAGTCCCTCCTCCGGCACCAACGGCGGTCGACGCCGCCGGCGCGACGCGTCTCAGCGCGCCGCCGCCCGCGCCGCCAGCCGCTCGATCCGGTAGACCGCCGCCGGCGGCACGTTGCGCAGCGTGACCGCGATGCGCGTCGCGCGCAGCCCCAGCCGCTCGAGCAGACGCTCGGGCACCGGGCAGCGGAACCCGTAGGTGAACTGGTAGAACGCCCCGTCGGGGCGCAGCCGCGCGAACGCGTCCTGCAGCACGCGACGCACGCGCGCCGGCGGCATCGCGAGCAGCGGCAGGCCGCTCACCACCGCGCCGGCGAGCTCGCCGCCGAACAGCTGCACGCCGCCCAGGCGCGAGGCGTCGAGGCGCACGAGCGTCGCGCGCGGGAAGCGGCGCTCGAGCAGCTCGGCGAACTCGTGGCCGAGCTCGACGAGCGCGATCCGGTGCTCGGGGATGCCGCGGGCGAGCAGCGCCCGCGTGAAGACGCCGGTGCCGGGACCCAGCTCGATGACCGGTGCGTGCACCGGCGCGATCGGCTCGGTCATCGCGGCCGCGAGCGACGCGCCCGAGGGCATGATCGCGGCGATCCGCAGCGGATCGCGCAGCCACAGCTTGAAGAAGGTCCAGCCCGCCGAGCCGGACTCGCCGATCCTCGGCCGTCGCCGGCCCGGCTGCAGCGGCCGCGCCGCCAGGCGGGCGCCCGAGCGGACGACCCGCGACGCGACGCGTCGACCCGCGGAGCGGATCACGTGCTGCGGGGCCGGGAGCGGCCCGGTCTGCGTCGCGGAAGGTGCATGGGTTCGCGCATCCAGGAGGTCGTGAGCCGTCGGCCGACCCGTTTCGGCGAGGTGCGCAGGGTACCGCATCGGCCGCTTCCCACCAAAGCTGTCCCGCTGCGGCGCTCGGGGTTCCGGCGCCGGTCGGGACCGCGTGGACGGCGCCGGCCGAGGCGGCTAGCATCGGCCGCTCCGACCCCGAGGAGAGCGCCGTGCTCGACGAAGCCCCCCGCATCCGCCGGCACGACTGGGAGCGTCCTCCGGCCGATCGGGTGGCCGCGCTCGCCGGCACGCCGACCGGCTTCGTCGTCGACGCGCTCGGCGGCTCGGGCGCGCTCGATCACCGCGTGAAGCCGGTGCTCGCCGGACGCACGGCCTTCTGCGGCGTCGCGCTCACCTGCGACAACGGTCCCGCGGACAACCTCGCGCTGTGCGAGGCGCTCGCCTCGGTGCGGCCCGGCGACGTGCTGGTCGCGGCGACCGGCGGCCACACGGGCTGCGCGGTCACCGGGGACCTGGTGCTCGCGATGGCGCGCAACGGCGGCGCCGTCGGCTTCGTGACCGACGGCTGCGTGCGCGACCTGCCGGGCCTGCGGGCGGTCGCGCTGCCGGTGTTCTGCGTCGGCGTCACCCCGAACTCGCCGGCGCGCAGCGGTCCCGGCTCGGTCGGCGCGCCGGTCGTCGTCGCGGGCGCGCGGGTGGCGAGCGGCGACGTGGTGGTCGCCGACGAGGACGGGGTCGTCGTGGTGCCGCGCGAGCGGCTCGACGAGGTCCTCGCGCGGCTGCCGGCGATCCGCGCGGCCGAGGCGGAGATGGACCGTCGGGTCCGCGACGAGGGCCTGCGCGTGCCGCCCTTCCTGACACGCCCCTGAGCGGCGCGGCGCGATCCGGCCCTCAGCCGGCCGTTCGTCCGACGCCCGGACGCGCGCCGAGCGAGGCCGGCGGCATCATCCGCGCCAGCTCCGTCCCGTCGACGATCCGGATCCGGTGCGCGGCCGCGAAGGCGCGCGCCTGGTCGCTGACCTCGCCGGTGGCGACGATCGCCGCGTCCTGCGCCTCGCGCCGCTCGCGCGCGGCCTGCAGCTCGCGCAGCGGCTCGACGCCGAGCCGCGCCGCCTTCCAGCGCCGGCCGCAGACGAGGCCGCTGCGCCCGGACCGCGTCACCGCGAGGTCGGCCGCGCCGTCGTCGAGGCGCTCGACGCTCCAGCCGTCGCGCCGCCACGCCTCCTCGAGCGCGCCGCGGAACTCGGTCCACCCCATCGCGCGGACCGACTCGGACGTGGCGGCCACGCGCGCCGCGCTCGGCGCCTGCAGCGTGCGCCAGCCGACGATCGCGGCGATCACGAGGAAGGGCATGCAGCCGAACGCGCCGTACGGGAACCACTGCGGCGGCAGCAGCAGACGCGACACCAGCACGACCGCCGCGGCCGCCAGCGCCGCGACCCACCACGGCTTGCGCAGCAGGATCGCGAACAGCGAGTTCTCGTTCATCCGGAGCTTCATTCGGGACCTCGGGCGCGGACGGCGCGGTGGACGGCAGGCGCAAGGATACGCAGGTCGACCCCGGGCCGGTCCGCGACCGTGCGCGGACGGGGAGACGAGCGGTCAGCGGCCGAGCGCGCGGCGTCCGAGCGTCACCGTGGCGAGCACCGCCGCGCCGCCCGCGAGACCGGCGATCGCGTTCAGCACCGGCTCGGTGAACCAGCCCGCGACCGGACCGATGCCGGGCCAGCCGGCCGCGACGTGCGTCGCCGCCTCGACCGCGTGGTGGAGCATCGGCACGCCGTGCACGAGGATGCCGCCGCCGACCAGGAACATCGCGGCGGTGCCGGCGATCGACAGGCCCTTCATCAGCAGCGGGGCGAGCCGCAGGATCGCGCGGCCGGCGGCGCGCGCCGCGCCGCTCGCGCGGGCGGCGAGGTGCAGGCCCAGGTCGTCGAGCTTCACGATGCCGGCGACCAGCCCGTAGACGCCCACGGTCATCAGCAGCGAGATGCCGACGAGCACCGCGACGCGCGTGGCCATCGGCGCGTCGGCGACGGTGCCGAGCGAGATCACGATGATCTCGGCCGACAGGATGAAGTCGGTGCGCACCGCGCCGCGGATCTTGTCGCGCTCGACGACCGTGCGGTCCGCGGCATCGGCCGGTGCGACCGCCGCGGAGGGCGCCCCCGCGGCCGCCGCGACCGAAGGCGGCACCCCGCCCCGCGGCCCGTGACCGGCGGCGGCGTCGTGCGCGCCGTGCCGTCCCGCGTGCGCGCCGTGCGTCCCGTCGTCCGGGCCGTGCTCGCCGTCGTGCGCGCCGTGGCCCGAGCCGCCGTGCACGAGCTTCTCGACGCCCTCGTAGCACAGGTACAGGCCGCCGACGATCAGCAGCGGCGTCACCGCCCACGGCGCGAACGCGCTGATCGCGAGCGCCGCCGGCACGAGGATCACCTTGTTCAGCAGCGAGCCGCGCGCCACCGCCCACACCACCGGCAGCTCGCGCTCGGGCGTCACGCCGGAGACCTGCTGCGCGTTCAGCGCGAGGTCGTCGCCGAGCACGCCGGCGGTCTTGCGCGCGGCGACCTTGGTCATCGTCGCCACGTCGTCGAGGATCGTGGCGATGTCGTCGATCAGCGCGAGCAGGCTGGCCCCGGCCATGTGGGTCGCTTCCTTCGGAGTGGGTGAAGGCCGGCGGCGCGCCGGGCCCGGGCAGTCTAGCCGAGGCGGATTCGGCGCTCGCCACGCGGCCGGCCATCGCGCACCATGCGCCGACGCCGCCGCGGGGCGGCGTCCGTAACCCGCAGGAGCCCACGATGACGATGGTCACCCCCGTGCAGTACGCCGACGCGAGCCCCCGGGTGCGCGCGGTCTTCGACGACATCATGACCACCCGAGGGGTGGACGACGTCAACGACCTCTGGAAGGCGCTCGCCGCGCATCCGCCGACGCTCGAGCGCACCTGGGCGCAGGTCAAGGACGTGATGGGGCCCGGCGGACGGCTGGACCCGCTGGTCAAGGAGCTGGTCTACCTCGCGGTCAGCGCCACGAACAACTGCGAGTACTGCCTGCACTCGCACGCGGCGGCCGCCCGCGCGAAGGGCATGGACGACGAGACCTTCGGCGAGCTGATGCAGGTGGTCGCGCTCGCGAACCTCACCAACCGGCTCGCGATCGCCTACCAGGTGCCGGTGGACGAGCGCTTCAGGACAGCGCCACCTCGAAGCCCCGCCTGACGCCGGGGCGCGCCATCGTCGCGTCGTACCAGCGCCGCACGTTCGGGAAGTCGGCGAGGTCGACCTTGTGGCGCTCGTGGCGCCACGCCCATCCGACGATCGCGAAGTCGGCGATCGTCGGCTCGGCGCCCGCGAACCACTCGACCTCGGCGAGCCGCCGGTCGGCGACGCCGTAGAGCCGGCGCGTCTCCTTCGAGTAGCGCTCGAGGCCGTAGCGGCGGTCCTGCTCGTCCTGCACGCCGAGGAAGTGATGGACCTGGCCCGGCATCGGGCCGAAGCCGCCCATCTGCCACATCAGCCACTCCCAGGTCGCGATCCGGGCGCGCGGCTCGGCGGGCAGGAAGCGGCCGGTCTTCTCGGCCAGGTACAGCAGGATCGCGCCCGACTCGAACACGCCGACCGGCGCGCCGTCCGGGCCGTCGGGATCGACGATCGCGGGGATCCGGTTGTTCGGGCTGATCCGCAGGAACGCCGGATCGAACTGCTCGCCCTTGCCGATGTCGACGGGGTGCACGGCGTACGGCAGCCCCATCTCCTCGAGCGCCACGCTGATCTTGCGGCCGTTGGGGGTGTTCCAGGCGTGCAGCGCGATCGTCATGGCGGCTCCGGCGGCGGGGGCGGGGCGGCGATTCTCGCACGGCGCCGGGGCGGGTCCCGGCCGGGTCCGGCGACGCGCCCCCGGCGACGCCGGACGATCGTTCCGGGTCGAGAAGCTTGCATTGCCGGGACTCGGCGGACCTCTCGAGAAGCCTGCCGGGACTTCGCGGACCTCTCGAGAAGCCCGCATTGCCGGGACTCGGCGGACCTCCCTAGAATCCCGGCTTTCCTCGCTGAAGGTGCGTCCCATGGCTTCCCGGTACCCGGCGATCGGTCGCCTGCTGCTCGGCGCGGTCGCGCTGCTGGTCGCCGCCGGCGCGGCCGCGCAGGCGCCGTTCGTCGTCGTCGCCTCGACCACCTCGACCGAGCAGTCGGGGCTGTTCCGGCACCTGCTGCCGGCCTTCACGCGGAGCAGCGGCATCGAGGTCCGGGTCGTCGCGCAGGGCACGGGGCAGGCGCTCGACACCGCGCGCCGCGGGGACGCGGACGTCGTGCTGGTGCACGACCCCGAGGCCGAGCGCCGCTTCGTCGCCGAGGGCTGGGCACGGTCCCGGCACGACGTCATGTACAACGACTTCGTGATCGTCGGTCCGGCCGGCGACCCGGCGAAGGTCGCCGGCCTGACCGACGCGCTCGTCGCGATGCGCCGCATCCGGGACGCGCAGGCGCCGTTCGTCTCGCGCGGCGACCGCAGCGGCACGCACGCGGCCGAGCTGCGCCTGTGGCGCGAGGCGGGCGTCGAGATCGAGCGCGCCCGCGCGCCCTGGTACCGCGAGACCGGCTCGGGCATGGGCCCGGCCCTCAACACCGCCGCCGGGCTCGGCGCGTACGTGCTGACCGACCGGGGCACCTGGCTGTCGTTCCGCAACCGCGGGGACATGAGGCTGCTGGTGGCGGGCGACCGCCGGCTCCACAACCCGTACGGCGTGATGCTCGTCGACCCCGCCCGCCATCCGCACGTGCGCCACGAGGCCGGCCGGCGCCTCGTCGACTGGCTGCTCTCGCCCGAGGGGCAGCGCGCGATCGCCTCGTACCGGATCGACGGCGAGCAGCTGTTCTTCCCGAACGCGGGCGGCTGAGGCTCGGCCGGTCCGGGCTCGGCCGTTCGGGACGATCCGTCCGGGCCCGCGAAGGCCTGTGGCCCGTCCCCCCGTCGCTCGTGGCGCGTTGCTCGTGGCGCGTCGCTCGTGGCCCGTCGCTCGTGGCTCGTGGCTCATGGCCCGTGGCTCATGGCGCGTCGCTCGTCGCCCGTGGCTCGTGGCTCGTCGCCCGTGGCTCGAAGCCCGTGGCCCGTGGCCCCTGGCCCCTGGCCGGTGGCCAGCGGCCTGTCGCCCGTGACTCGTGACTCGTGGCTCGTGGCCCGTCGCCCGTGACTCGTGGCCCGTGGACCGTGGCCCGTGGACCGTCGAGGCATCCGGTGCCGGCGTCGGGTACGGGGGCGGGGCCCCGGGACGACTCCACGGCCGCTCGTCCGCGGGGCGCCGCCGTCCGGGCACCCGTCGGGCCGTCCGCCGTCAAGACCGGATGCGGACGGCCGATGAACCGAGCACGATGGATTGCACGTCCCTGGACCGCCCGTGAGAAACGTCACGCTCCGCCTGCTCGCCGCCGCCCTCTGGCTCGCCGCCGTTCCGGCCGCGGCGCAGCGGGTCGCCTCGGTCGCGCCGGCGGCGGAGGCGTCGCCCGACGCCGCCCGGGTGCTGGTGTCCGAGGGCGAGACGATGCTGGTGCGCGGCGCGTCGTTCTCGACGCCGGTGCGCCCCGAGGTGCCGATCCGCAGCGGCGACCGGATCCGCACCGGCGCCGACGGCCGCGTCCAGCTGCGCTTCGCCGACGGCGCGCTGATCTCGATCCAGCCGGGCAGCGACTTCCGCGTCGAGCAGTGGGCGTTCGACGCGAGCCGCCAGCGCAGCTTCTTCCAGCTGGTGCAGGGCTCGGTGCGCGCGGTCTCGGGCGCGATCGGCAAGCGCGACCGCGACGACTTCCGGCTGAAGACCCCGACCGCGACGATCGGCATCCGCGGCACCGAGTTCACCGTCGACGAGACCGCGTGCCCGTCCGCCGGCTGCCCGGCGGGCGTCGAGCCGGGGCTGACGGTCGCGGTGATCGCCGGCCGGGTCGCGGTCACCAACTCGGCCGGATCGGTCGAGGTGCCGGCGGGCGCGACGCTGCGGCTGCGCGACGCGCGGACCGTG
>DASPJX010000145.1:0-25160 GCA_035628395.1 Burkholderiaceae bacterium
ACGCGACCGTCGAATGCGACCGCCGGAGGGGGATCGCCGGAACGTGATCCTCGAAAGGGGACCGTCGGAAGGCGACCGTCGGGATGCGACCGTCGAAAGAGACCGTCGAAAGAGACCGTCGGAACGCGATCGTCAGAACGCGTCCCAGTCGGCGTCGCTGCCGGGCGACGCGCCGTTCGCGCGGTCCGGCGCCGCGGCGCGCGGCGTGCCGGGCTCCGCGCCGGCCGGCACGGCCCGGGCCGCCGGGCGTCCCGCCGCGGCCGGACGGGACTCGGCAGGCGTGCCCGCCGCGTCGGCGGCCGCGATGCGGAAGACGGACACCGCCTCGGCGAGCCGCGACGACTGGCGCTCCATGCTCTGCGTAGCCGCGGCCGCTTCCTCGACGAGCGCGGCGTTCTGCTGCGTCACCGAGTCGAGCTGGGCGACCGCCTGGTTGACCTGCTCGATGCCGCTGCTCTGCTGCTCGGTCGCCGAGCTGATCTCGCCGATCAGGTCGGTGACGCGGCGCACCGAGCGCACCACCTCCTGCATCGTGGCCCCCGCCTGCTCGACGAGCTCGGCGCCGTCGCCGACCTTCGAGACCGAGTCCTCGATCAGCCGCTTGATCTCGCGCGCCGCGTCGGCGCTGCGCTGCGCGAGCGAGCGCACCTCGGAGGCCACCACCGCGAAGCCGCGACCCTGCTCGCCGGCGCGCGCGGCCTCCACCGCCGCGTTCAGCGCCAGGATGTTCGTCTGGAACGCGATGCCGTCGATGACGCTGATGATCTCCCTGACCTTGTTCGCGCTCTCGGAGATCGAGGCCATCGTCCGCACGACGCGCTGCACCGCCTCGCCGCCGCGCGTCGCGGTCTCGCTGGTGACTTGGGCGAGCTGGTTCGCGTCGCGCGCGTTCTCGGCGGTCTGGCGCACCGTGCCGGTCAGCTCCTCCATCGCGCTCGCCGTCTCCTGCAGGCTGGACGACTGCTGCTCGGTGCGGCTGGAGAGATCGATGTTGCCGCGCGCGAGCTCCGAGGTCGCGGTGCCGATCTCGCGGCTGCCCGCCACGATCGTGCCGACGGTGCGCGCGAGGCTCTCGCGCATCTCGTCGAGGCGCCTCGTCAGCGCCGCCACCTCGTCGCGGCCCTCCGGCACCGCGCGCACGGTCAGGTCGCCGTCGGCGACGCCGTCGGCGAGCTCGACCGCGCGGCCGAGCGGACGCGTGACGCTCGCGGTGATGCGCCAGGCGAGCAGCGCGGCGATCGCGATCGCCGCGGCGCCGGCGAGCGACAGGAACGCGTACGCGAACGACACCGCCGATGCGGCCTCCGCGGCGCGCGTCGCGAGCAGCGATTCCTCGGTCGCCTTGAACTCGCCGACGGCGGTGCGGAACGCGTCCATCGCCGCCTTGTCGCGGCCGGCCCCGAACGCCGCGAGCATCTGCTCGGCGCTCGCCCTGCCGGCGGCGACCGAGCGCCGCAGCTCGGTCAGCTCCCCGGCGACCTTCATGAAGTCGTCGTGGTGGCCGAGGATCCGGTCGAGGCGCTGCTGCTGCGCGGGGTTGTCCTCGGTCAGCCGCTTCGCCTCGGCGTGCGCCTCGGCGAAGAGGCGCCGGCCGTCGGCGACCGGCTCGAGGAACGTCTCGGCCCCGGCCGCGACGAAGCCGCGCGTGCCGGTCTCGATGTCGAGCATGCCGCGCGCCATGCGCTCGGCGGTGCCGATCACCCGGTAGGTGTGCACGTTCCAGTGGTTGACGCGGTTCAGGCGGTCGACGGAGACGAGCGAGGCGACACCGAGGGCGGCGAGGAGGGCGCACAGCACGCCGAAGGCCGCCGCGAGACGCACGCCGATCCGAAATCGATTC
The DNA here is from genome assembly GCA_035628395.1 of Burkholderiaceae bacterium. GTDB lineage: Bacteria > Pseudomonadota > Gammaproteobacteria > Burkholderiales > Burkholderiaceae_E > UBA4615. The sequence goes on from DASPJX010000145.1 coordinate 1,841, forward strand.
AACATGGGGTGGATCCTGATGAGCCCGTTCTTGGATGCGGGCGGGTTGGGACGCATTCGGTACGCCGCGTTCCGCGGCGCTCCGGTCCGGGAGCCGGGTCGTCGACCGTCCCGCCCCCGCGCGCCGCGAAGGCCGGCGGTCGGCGAGGGCACGGTTCGAGGACGCCGACGGGAGCCGGGATCGGCCGTGCGACGGGCGGCGGCGCCTCCGTCGTCGGCGCATACGGCGACGATCGGGGCGGGGTGCGCCGCGATGCGTCGCGGGCGTCGGCTCCTGCAGCCGGACGGGAGCGATGATCGCGCCGCCCGCGCGATCGATTCGGCGGAAGAGGGTCGGAAAACCCGTACTCATGTCCGGATCGTCGCGCTCGGCGCGTCGGACGCGACCGGCGCGGGGAGGGCGGCCGGACCCGGCGGCTATCATCGCGCCGCACGGGCGTCGCAGCGGCGCGTCGCCGTCCCGGCGGCCCGTGCCGAAGGCCGGGCCCGTCGCGCCCGCGGCCCGATCGATCGGAGAGAGAGCTCGATGCATCCTGCCCCTGCCGGCGCCCGGACGCCGCGACCTCCGTGCCGCCGCGCCGCGGTCCTGCGCCTCGGTCCCGTGCCCGCGGCACCGTGCCCGCGCTGACGTCGCGCGCCGCGATGGAAGGCGGCATGGTCAAGTCCGCGCTGCGCGTGCTGGAGATCCTCGAGCTCTTCGACGCCGAGCGTCGGCCGCTGCGGGTCACGGACGTGGTGCGGCGCCTCGACGTGCCGCAGTCCAGCGCGTCGATGCTGCTGAAGACGCTGGTCGTGCGCGGATACCTGGACTACGACGTCGCGACGCGCGAGTACTGCCCGTCGGCCCGGGTGTCGTTCCTCGGCGCCTGGGCGGTCGGCGAGCCCGGGCGGCGCGAGGTGCTGATCGAGGCGATGCGCGCGCTCGCCGACGAGACCGGCGAGACGGTGCTCCTCGGGCGCCGCAGCGGGCTCTTCATGCAGTACCTGTCGGTGATCGAGTCCGACCACGCGCTGCGCCTGACGATCTCCTCGGGCACGCTGCGGCCGCTGCACCGGACCGCGATCGGCATCATGCTGATGAGCACGCTCGACGACGAGCAGGTCGGCCGGCTGCTGCGGCGCTGGAACGCCGAGCGCGACCGCGACGATCCGCCGGCGCGGATCGGCGAGACGCTGCGGGCGGTCGACGTCGCGCGCCGCCAGGGCTACTACGAGTCGAACAGCCTCGCGACGCCGGGCTCGGGCGTCATCGCGACGCTGCTGCCGACGCCGGTGCGCGGCCAGCCCCTCGGGCTCGGCGTCGGCGTGCCGGTCGCCCGGCTGCACGCGCGACGCGAGGCGCTGACCGCGGCGGTCGTCGCGGCGGCCCGACGCCTCTGACGCCCGGGGCGTCGCCGCCCGGGCTCGGGACCGGAGGCGCCGTCGTCGCCCGGGCTCAGGGCCGCGAGGAGACGTCGCCGCCCGTCGAGCGCTCGAGGCGCTCCAGCAGCCGCCGGGCCTGCTCGTAGTGCAGCCGCTCGACCATCCGCCCGTCCATGTTGACGACGTTCGCCGCGGCGTGCGCCGGATCCGAGAACAGCGCGACGATGCGCCGGGCGTCCTCGATCGCCTCCGCCGACGGCGAGAACAGCCGGTTGGCCGGCTCGACCTGCGAGGGGTGGATCAGCGTCTTGCCGTCGAAGGCCATCCTCGACGCCTGGAGCGCCTCGGCCTCGAAGCCCTCCGTGTCCTTGAAGTCGTTCCAGACGCCGTCGAGCACGGCGACGCCGCGATGCCGGGCGACCAGCACCACGTTCATCAGCCAGGGCATCAGGTAGGCGCGCCGCTCGCCGGGGAAGACCCCGGTCTCCTTGGCGATGTCGTTCGTGCCCACGACCAGGCATTCGAGACGCGGGCGAAGCGACAGGCCGGTCGCCACGATCGAGTCGAGCCGCGCGAGGCCGGCCGCGGTCTCGACCATCGCCCAGACCGCGAGGTCGGTGGCGAGGCCCTGCCGCGCGGCGGCGTCGGCGAGGACGCGCAGGTCCGTGCCGTCGCCGACCTTCGGCACCAGGATCGCGTCGGGCCGCGCGCGCTGGACGGCCTGCAGGTCCGCCACGAGATCGTCGGTGCCCACGGCGTTGACGCGGATCACGACCTCGAGCCCGGGCGGGCGCTCGCGCGCGAGCTCGGCGACGAGCGCCTCGCGGGCCGTCGGCTTCGCCGCGGGCGCGACCGCGTCCTCCAGGTCGAAGACGACGGCGTCGGCGCCGAGCGTCCACGACTTCGCCATGGCGCGCGGGTTGGAGGCGGGGACGTACAGCACCGATCGGCGCAGGCGGGGGGCTCGGACGGTCATGGCGGGGCGGTGGGGGCGGAGGTGGGACGCGTCGTAGTCTGACCGATCCGGAGGCGCTCAATCATCACATCCGTGATGCCCGTCATCACGCTGATGCTCAATACTTGCCGGTCGGAGGAGACGCGCATGAGACGAGACGAGCCCGCCGGCGAGGCGGCGACGACCGACGCCCTGGCGCGGTGGATCGCATCGATCGACGACCGGGCGGTGTCGCCGGCGGCCTTCGAGTGGGCGCGGCACGCGCTGCTCGACTGGCTGGCGGTCACGGTCGCGGCACGCGACGAGCCGCTGGTGGGGATGCTGTTCGACGAGTACGCCGACGCCGACGGTCCGTGCACCGTCGTCGGCCGGCGGCAGGGCCTGCGCGCGCTCGACGCGGCGCTCGTCAACGGCGCGGCCGGTCACGCGCTCGACTACGACGACGTCGCGGCGCGCATGGTCGGGCATCCGACGGTGCCGGTGGCGCCGGCCGCGCTCGCCGAGGCCGAGTCGCTCGGCGCCGACGGACGCGCGCTGCTGCGCGCGATCGTGGTCGGCCACCAGATCGAGAGCGAGATCGGCTCCGCGATGGGACAGAGCCACTACGCCCGGGGCTTCCACGTGACCGGCACCGTCGGCACCTTCGGCGCCGCCGCCGCCTGCGCGAACCTGCGCCGGCTCGACGCGCCGACGACGCGCCACGCGCTGGGGCTGGCGGCCGCGCAGGCCGCGGGGCTCAAGTCGATGTTCGGGACGATGGCCAAGCCGCTGCACGCGGGCAAGGCCGCGATGAACGGGGCGCTCGCCGCCCGGCTCGCCGCTCGGGGCTTCACCGCCAACGACTCGGCGATCGAGTGCCCGCAGGGCTTCATCGACACGCAGGCGCCCGAGCCCGGGCCGCCGGTCGCGGCCGTCGACACCTCGGCCGGCTTCGCGATCGAGCGCACGCTCTTCAAGTACCACGCCGCCTGCTACCTGACGCATTCGACGATCGAGGCCGTCCGTCGGCTGCGCACCGACCACGGGGTCTCGCTCGACGACCTGGAGTCGATGACCGTCTCGGTCGCCGGCAACCAGCGCGGCGTGTGCGACATCGAGGACCCGCGCAGCGGCCTCGCGGTCAAGTTCTCGATCAAGCACCTCGCCGCGCTCGCGCTCGACGGCGCCGACACCGCCTCGCTCGGGCTCTACGACGACGCCACCGCGCGCGACGAGCGGATCGGCGCGGCCCGACGCCGCGTCGAGCTCGAGACGGCCCGCCGGCCGGATCGCGACGTCGCGGTCGTCACGCTCACCACCCGGGACGGCCGTCGCCTCGAGGCGAGCGCGAACGTCGCCGTGCCGGCCACCGACCCGGCCGCGCAGTGGACGCGCCTCGTCGACAAGGCCCGCTCGATCGCCGTGCCCGTCATGGGCGAGGCGCGCTTCGAGCGGATGGTCGAGGCCGTCCGCGAGCTCGAGCGCGCTCCCGACCTCGCGTCGCTGACCGAGACCCTCCGATGACCGCCCCCGATCCGACCGTCGCCCGTCTGAAGGCCGATGCCCGGCTGCGCGCCCGCGGCAACCGCTACGAGGACTTCACCGTCGGCCGCCGCTTCGTGCACCACTGGGGCCGCACCGTGACCGAGGCCGACAACGCGCTCTTCAGCACGCTGACGCTGCACTACAACCCGCACTACACGAACGCGGCCTTCGCCCGGGCGCACGGGCATCCGACCACCCCGGTCAACCCGCTGCTCGTCTTCAACACGGTGTTCGGCCTGACGGTCGAGGACCTGTCGGAGGGCGGCGGGCCGTTCCTCGGCGTGGACGAGCTCGCGTACCTGCGCGACGTCTATCCCGGCGACACGCTCTACGCCGCCTCGGAGGTCGTCGCCGCGCGCCTCGCGAGCAACCGTCCCGGCTACGGCATCGTGACCTGGCACACCCGGGGCACCAACCAGCGGGGCGAGGACGTCCTCGCCTACAAGCGCTCGAATCTCGTCAGGACCCGGAGCTGAAGATGTCGCAGGACGGAAAAGGCTACATGACCGAGGAGCGTCGCATGATCCGCGACGCCGCCCGCGAGTTCACGATGAAGGAGGTGCTGCCGGTCGCGAACGCGCTCGACGGCCCCGACGGCGAGATCCCGATGGCGCTGCGGCAGAAGATGGCCGACATGGGCTACTTCGGCATCATGATCCCCGAGGAGTACGGCGGGCTGGGGCTGGGCTACTTCGAGTACTGCCTGGTGGCCGAGCAGCTCGCCCGCGGCTGGATGTCGGTCGCCTCGATCATCGCGCGCGGGCAGGGCGGCTGGATCAAGTCCTCGATGTCCGAGGCGATGCGCCGCAAGTACCTGCCGCGGGTCGTCCGCGGCGAGTTCCTGAACGCGGCGGCGCTCTCCGAGCCGGACACCGGCTCCGACCTCGCCTCGATCTCGTGCCGCGCGGTGCGAGACGGCGACGAGTGGGTGCTGACCGGCAACAAGTACTGGTGCACGTTCGCCGACGGCGCGGACTACCTGACGGTCTTCGCCCGCACGTCCGCCCCGCCGAGCGCCGACAAGCGCTGGATGGGCATCTCGTGCTTCATGGTCGAGAAGGAGCGCGGCAGCTTCCCGAAGGGCATGACCGGCCATCCGATCCCGAAGATCGGCTACTTCGGCTGGAAGACCTTCGAGCTCGCGCTCGACGGCGTGCGCGTGCCGGCGGACGCGCTGGTCGGCGACGAGGGCAAGGCCTTCCTGATCATGGCCAAGGGCCTCGAGGGCGCGCGGGCGCACACCGCCGCCCGCTCGATCGGGCTCGCGCAGGGCGCGCTCGAGGACGCGATCGCCTACGCGAAGGACCGCCGCCAGTTCGGCATGCCGATCGCCGAGTACCAGGCGATCCGCTTCAAGATCGCCTCGATGGCGACCGAGATCGAGGCGGCCCGCCAGCTGCTCTACCACGTGTGCAACGAGATCGACGGCGGGCGCCGCTGCGACCGCGAGGCGTCGATGGTCAAGTTCTTCGCCGCCGAGATGGCCGAGCGGGTGACCTCCGAGGCGCTGCAGATCTTCGGCGGCGCGGGCTACACCAAGCTCTTCGCGGTCGAGCGCTACTGGCGCGACGCGCGGCTGACGAAGATCTTCGAGGGCACCTCCGAGATCCAGCAGCGCATCATCGCCAACAGCCTGCTCGGCAAGTCGGAGCTCGAGGAGATGATCGCCGAGCGCGCCTTCTCCAAGCAGGCCCGATGATGGAGGCGACCCCGATGCCGATCGCGGCCCACACCAGCGCGGACGGCTACTTCGAGGACTTCGAGGTCGGTGCGCTGATCCGCCACGCCCGCGGCAAGACGGTCACCGAGATGGACAACGTGCTCATCACCAACATGGTGATGAACACCGCCGAGGGGCACTTCAACGAGGACGCGATGCGCCGGGCGGCGAACGGCATCTTCGCGCAGCGCGTCGTCTTCGGCGGCATCAACCTGTCGATGGTGATCGGCCTCGCCGCGCAGGACACCGGCGAGCAGTGCCTGCGCGAACTGGGCATGGACCGGATCAAGCTGTCGAACCCGGTCTTCCACGGCGACACCCTGTACGCGTTCAGCGAGGTGCTCGAGAAGCGGGACGCCGACCGCGAGGACGCGGGCATCGTCCGGTTCCGCCACTACGGCGTCAACCAGGACGACAAGCTCTGCGTCGAGGCCGAGCGCCGGGTGCTGCTGAAGCGCAAGAGCCACTGGGCCGGGCGATGAGCGCGACGGACGGCGCGCCGGGCGGGGCGCTCGACGGCCTGGTCGTCCTCGACCTCACGCAGATGCTGGCGGGCCCGTACGCGACGATGATGCTCGCCGACCACGGCGCCCGGGTCGTCAAGATCGAGCCGCCCGGCGGCGACGGCACGCGCCGCTCCGGGCCGCGCCCGAAGGGGGCGATCGGCGCGGACGCGGGCGGCTACGGCGCGTACTTCGCCTCGGTGAACCGGAACAAGCAGTCGCTGGTGCTCGACCTGAAGACCGCGCCCGGCAAGGAGGCGCTGCTGCGCCTGGTCGACCGGGCCGACGTGCTGGTGGAGAACTACCGGGCGGGCGTCATGGAGCGGCTGGACCTGGGCTACGAGCGGCTCGCCGCCCGCAACCCGAGGCTCGTCTACGCGTGCCTGCGGGGCTTCGGCGATCCGCGCAGCGGGCGCAGCCCCTACGCCGACTGGCCCGCCTACGACCCGATCGCCCAGGCGATGGGCGGGATCATGGGGATCACCGGCCCCGTCGCCGGCGGCGCGCCCACGAAGATCGGGCCCGGCGTCGGCGACATCATGCCGGCGATGTTCCTCGCGTTCGGCGTCGCGGCGGCCTGCTGGCGGGCGCAGCGCACCGGCACCGGGCAGTTCGTCGACGTCGGCATGACCGACGCGGTGCTGGCGGTGTGCGAGCGGATCGTCTACCAGTACAGCGTCACCGAGCGCACGCCCGGCCCCGAGGGCAACGGCCATCCGCTGCTCTGTCCGTTCGGGCTGTTCCCGGCGAGCGACGGCTGGGTGAGCCTCGGCGTCCCCAACGACCGGTTCTGGGTGCCGCTCGTCGCCCGGATGGGCCGGCCCGAGCTCGCCGAGGACCCCCGGTACCGCTCGAACGAGGACCGGGTCCGCCACCGCGGCGAGGTCGACGAGGCGGTCGGCGCCTGGACGCGGATGCACACCCGCGACCGGCTCGCCGAGCTGCTGGGCGGGGAGATCCCGTTCGCCCCGGTGTTCGACGCCTCCGACGTGTTCGAGGACGCCCACTTCCGCATCCGTCGGATGCTCGTCGAGACCGAGTTCCCGGGCGCCGAGCGTCCGGTCACGCTGGCCGGCACGCCGGTGAAGATGAGCGACACGCCGGGCGGCATCCGCACGCGCGCGCCGCTCGTGGGCGAGCACGGCGAGCGCGTGCTGTCCGACTTCGGCTTCGACGCCGCCGAGATCGCCGCGCTCCGCGCCGCCGGAGCCACCCGATGACGTACGCACCGACCGACACGGAGACCGACCGATGACCACCCGTCCCCACCGCAACCGCCGCTGCCAGCTGTCCGTGCCGGGCTCGAGCGAGAAGATGATGCAGAAGGCCGCCGCGCTGGGCGTGGACTTCGTGTTCCTCGACCTCGAGGACGCGGTCGCGCCGAGCGAGAAGCGCCCGTCGCGCAAGCGCATCGTCGACGCGCTGAACGGCCTCGACTGGGGCCGCACCACCCGGTGCGTGCGCATCAACGACCTGACCACCGAGTACGCGTACGAGGACATCATCGAGGTCGTCGAGGGCGCGCGCGAGAACCTCGACGTCGTCATGCTGCCCAAGGCGATGAGCGCCTCCGACGTGCAGTTCGTCGACAAGCTGCTGTCGATGATGGAGAGGAAGCTCGGCCTGAAGAAGCGGATCGGCATCGACGTGCTGATCGAGGAGGTCGAGGCGATGATGCGCGTCGAGGAGATCGCCGCCTCGACGCCGCGCCTCGAGTGCCTGATCTTCGGCATGGGGGACTACTCGGCGAGCCAGGGCGTCTCGATCCGCGACATCGGCGGGCCGAGCGGCTACCCGGGCGACATCTGGCACTACCAGCGCCAGAAGCTGACGATCGCCTGCCGCGCCCACCGGATCGACGCGGTGGACGGCCCGTACGCCGACTTCAGGAGCCCGGACACGTTCCGCGAGGAGTGCCGGCGATCGATGATCCTCGGCATGGTCGGCAAGTGGGCGATCCATCCGTCCCAGGTCGAGATCGCGCAGGAGGTGTTCTCGCCGCGCGCCGAGGACGTCGCCCGGGCGCGGGCGATGAAGAAGGCCTACGAGGAGGCCCTCGCGCAGGGGCTGGGTGCGGTGCAGTACGAGGGCAAGATGATCGACATCGCGTCGGTGCGGATCGTCAACAACCTGATCGAGCGGGCCGATCGCCTCGGCCTGTGACCGATGACGGTCGATCGGAGGAGCCGGTGACGAGGGACGAGGCGCTGCATCCGGGACGGCTCGACGGCCGCGTCGCGATCGTCACCGGGTCCGGCCGGAACATCGGTCGCGCGATCGCGCTGCGCCTGGCCGAGGCCGGCGCGGCGGTGGTCGTCAACGGCGCGCGCTCGCGCGAGCACGTCGACCGCGTCGTCGGCGAGATCGTCGGGGCCGGCGGCCGCGCGATCGGCGCGATGGCCGACGTCGGCGATCCCGCGGCGGTGGAAGGCATGGTCGAGCGCGCGCTGGCCGAGTTCGGTCGCGTCGACATCGCGGTCTCGAACGTCGGGCGGCGCCTGCACAAGCCCTTCGAGTCGATCACCGTCGACGACTGGGACACGGCGATCCGCACCAACCTCTCGGCGTCCTTCTACCTAGCCCGATGCGTCGTGCCGGGGATGCGCGAGCGGGGCTGGGGGCGGCTGATCCACGTCTCGGGCTACGACGGCTTCACCGGGCACCTGGTCGACCGGGCGTACAACATCGCCGCGAAGTCGGGCATGCACGGCTTCTCGAAGGCGATCGCCCGCGAGCTCGGCCCCCACGGCATCACCGCGAACACCGTGGTGCCCGGGGCCATCGACACCGAGCGCGACTGGTCGCAGTACCCGGGCGCGGTCGTGGAGGAGGTGCGCCGCCGCATTCCGGTGCGCCGCTGGGGCCACGTCGACGACATCGCGTACGCCTGCCTCTACCTGTGCACGACCGGCGGCTTCGTGAACGGCCAGGCGATCCACCTGAACGGCGGCGAATTCATGTTCTGAGTCGATCGGACCGGCGGCGCGCGGGACGCGTCGCTCCGGACCGATCCCCACCCTCCGCGTCCGCCGCCCGGCGGCGCGGTTCGACAGAAGAAGGAGACAGGCTCGTGAAGACCCTCGACTGGAACACGTCCGCGGACGTCGCCGCGGCTCGTCGCCGCATCCTCGCCGCCGGCGCCGGCGCGCTCGCGGCCGGACTCGCGCCGTCGGCGCTGCGCGCGCAGGCCTGGCCGTCCCGTCCGATCCGCCTCGTCGCCGCCCAGGCGCCCGGCTCGTCCAACGACGCCACCGCCCGGGCCTGGGCGGAATACCTGTCCACCCGGCTGAACACCTCGGTCGTGGTCGAGAACAAGCCGGGCGCGGCCGGCATGATCGCGGCGGAGATGGTCGCGCGCTCGGCGCCCGACGGGCACACCTTCCTCGTCACGCTGCACAGCCAGCTCGCGCAGGCGCCGGTGCTGCTGAAGAAGCCGCCGATCGACACGTCGAAGGACCTCGTGCCGATCGCGATGATGAGCACCGGAACGTCCCCGGCCGTCGTGAAGAAGGACCTTCCGGTGAACAACCTGAAGGAGCTCGTCGAGCTCGCGAGGAAGCGCCCGGTCACCGTCGGCAACTACAGCATCGGCTCGGGCTGGCAGATGATGGTGTCCTCGATGGCGAAGGACACCGGCGCGCAGTTCGACATCATCCACTACAAGGGCACCGGCCCGATGATGGTCGACCTGATGTCGGGCCAGATCGACATGGGCGCGGGCTCGCTCGCGGGCATCGGGCCGGCGATCCAGCGCGGCGCGGTCCGTCCGGTCGCGCTGATCAGCGGCCGCCAGACCGACCGCCTGCCGGGCGTGCAGACGCTCGCCGAGCAGGGCTTCGTCGGGCCCGCGTACCAGAACCTGCAGGAGTGCAACATGATGCTCGGCCCGGCCGGCACGCCGCCGGACGTCGTCGAGCGCCTCGGCGCGCTGATCGCCGAGTCGGGCACCCGGTCCGACAAGGTGAGGAACGTGCTCGACACGCTCGTGGTCAACGAGCCGATGCTGACCGGCGCTGCGCTGCGGGCCTTCATCGACCGCACCTGGCCGGTCTACCAGGCGATGACCCGGGAACTCAAGATCACGGTGGACTGATGGACCGGCGACCGGGCGGCGACCCGGCGTTCGCGCTCCGCGAGTGGGAGGGCGGGGACGGCCCGACGCTGCTGTGCGTGCACGGCATGCTCGGCAGCGCCCGCAGCTGGGATCCGAACGTCGTCGGCCTGCAGCGCGTCGCGCGGGTGGCGGCGGTGGACCTGTGGGGCCACGGTGCGTCGCCCGCGCCCGCCGACGAGGCGCGGTACGCGATCGGCGCGATGGTCGACGAGCTCGACCGCGCGCGCGACCGGCTCGGGCTCGAGCGCGCGATGCTGTGCGGGCATTCGTTCGGCGCCGGGCTGGTGCTGCGCTACGCGCTCTCGCATCCGCGGCGGTGCGCGGGGGTCGTCTTCTCCAACTCGATGTCGGCGCTGTCGCCGCCGGAGCTGTTCGGCACGTCGCGGGCGCGCGCCGAGCGGGCGGCGGAGATCGAGTGCGGCGGACTCGACGCGATCCGGGCGATGCCGATGCATCCGCGCCACGCGACGCGCCTGCCGCCGGGCATCCGCGAGCAGGTCCTCGCCGACGCCGATCGCGTCGACGCCGCGGCGGTCGCCCGCCTGATGCGGGTCACCGGGCCGGGCCTGAGCGTGCTCGACGATCTCGAGCGCATCGAGTGCCCGGTGCTGCTGATCAACGGGCGGTGGGAGCGGGGGTTCCAGCCGCTGCGCGAGATCGCGCTCGCGCGGATGCCGCGCTGCCGGGTCGCCGACGTCGAGGCCGGCCATGCGGTGAACCTGGAGAACCCGGCGGCCTTCGATGCCGCGGTGGCCGCGTTCGTGACCGAGGTCGTCGGCGCGTCCTAGGCGAGCAGCTCGCGGGGCAGCGTCACGATGAGGTCGGTGGCGCTGGGCATGCCTTCACCCGGGCGCAGGTGACCCACCCCGGCCCGCGCCGCCGCGGCGGGGTCGTGAGCGGCGATCGCGTCCACGATGCGGCCGTGGTGCTCGTGCGAGACCCGCAGCCGACCCAGCGCGCCGAAGGCGTGCGCGCGGTAGGCCTGCGTGCGCGTGCGCATCCGCAGGATCTCCTGGCGCAGGTACGGATTGCGGGCGCCCGCGTACAGCAGCTCGTGGAAGGCCATGTTCGAGCCGCGCCAGGCGATCGCGTCGTCGCGCTCGACGATGTCGGCCGCGGCGCGGTGGAGCGCCGCCAGCGCGTCGCGCTCGGCGCGCGTCATCCGCTCGCAGGCGTAGCGGGCGCACAGCCCCTCCAGGTCGGCGAGCAGCTCCCACATCGCGAAGAGCTGCGTCACGTCCATCTTCGCCACCACCACGCCGCCGCGGGGCAGGCTGGCGAGCAGCCCCTGCGCCTTCAGCTGGAGCAGCGCCTCGCGCACCGGCGTGCGCGACACGCCGAACTCCCGCATCAGCGCCTCCTCGTCGATCGGATCGCCGGGCAGCAGCGCCCCGTCGCGGATCCGCGCCTCGACGCTCAGGTGGATGCGCGCGCTCGACTTCGTGCTCCCGTGTGCCACCGCTCCCATCGGCTGTCCTTCGGCTGAAGACAATATATTTACATGGCCGTTCGATATTCCGAAGAGCCGTGGGCGTATCTTGACGCGCCCGACACCGCATACTACGTTGTCGACGCCGACCGGTGCACGCCCGCTGCACCGGTTCGTGCCGCATCGCACCGTGCCGCCCGCCGCGGCCCGGACCGGTGCACAGGAGGAGACGCATGAGCGCAATCACGGCCTCGCCCGCACTGGCCGGCCTTCGGGTGCTCGACCTGTCCCGGGTGCGCGCCGGCCCGACCTGCGTGCGCGTGCTCGCCGACTTCGGCGCGGACGTGGTGCGCATCGAGCCGCCGCCCGGCGTCGATCCCAACGAGGCGATGTTCGCCGGCAACCGCATGGGCGGCGACTTCCAGAACCTGAACCGCAACAAGCGCTCGCTGTCGCTGAACCTGAAGAAGCCCGAGGGCCTCGAGGTCCTGAAGCGGCTGGTGCGCGACGCCGACGTCGTCGTCGAGAACTGGCGGCCCGACGTCAAGGCGCGCCTCGGGCTCGACTACGAGTCGCTGCGCGCGATCAACCCGCGCGTGATCCTCGCCAGCATCTCCGGCTTCGGGCAGGACGGGCCGTACGCGGGCCGACCGGGCTTCGACCAGGTCGTGCAGGGCATGGGCGGCCTGATGTCGGTGACCGGCACCGAGGCGTCGGGCCCGATGCGTGCCGGCATCGCCGTGGCCGACTCGAGCACCGGCCTGTACGCCGCGATCGGGATCCTGGTGGCGCTCGCCGAGCGCGAGAAGTCGGGGCAGGGGCAGTGGGTGCACGCGTCGCTGCTGCACGCCCAGGTCGCGATGATGGACTTCCAGGTGGCCCGCTTCCTCAACGAGGGCGACGTGCCGCGCCCGGCCGGCAACGACCATCCGACCAGCGCGCCGATGGGCCTGTTCCACGCGTCCGACGGCAGCTTCAACGTCGGCGCGTCCGGCGAGGGCACGTGGCAGCGGCTGTGCCGCGTGATCGGCCGGCCCGAGTGGATCGACGATCCGGAGTACGCCCGCGAGTCGCTGCGCGTGCGGCACCGCGCCCGGCTGAACGCCGAGCTCGACGCGGTGTTCGCCGGCGACACCGTGGCGAGCTGGGTCGAGCGGCTGAACGACGCCGGCGTGCCCTGCGGCCCGGTCTACACCGTGCCGCAGCTGGTCGAGGATCCGCAGATCCGGCACCTCGGCGTCGTCGAGCGCACGACGACCCGCGACGGCGTCCCGGTGAGCGTGATCTCCCAGCCGGTGCGCCTGTCGCGCACGCCGGCGGCGGTCGTGACGGCCGCCCCCGGGTGGGGCGAACAGACCGACGAGGTGCTGCGCGAGGCCGGCTACGACGACGCGGCGATCGCGCGGCTGCGCGCCGACGCGGTGGTCTGACCCTTCCCGAACCGAGGCCTTCCCGCCATGCCCGAACTCCTCGTCCGCCCCGACGGACCGATCGGCCGCATCGTCTTCTCCAACCCGGAGAAGTACAACGCGATGACGCGCGACATGTGGGAGGCGCTGCCGCCCGCGATCGAGCGCTTCGACGCCGACCCGGCGATCCGCGTCGTCGTGCTCGAAGGCGAGGGCGACCGCGCCTTCGTCTCGGGCGCCGACATCTCGCAGTTCGAGTCCCAGCGCACCGATCCCGAGGTGCAGGCGCGCTACAACGCCGCCGTCGAGGCGGCCTACGCGGCGCCGGTGCGCTGCTCCAAGCCGGTCGTCGCGAAGATCCACGGCATCTGCATGGGCGGCGGGCTGGGCCTCGCCGCCGCGTGCGACCTGCGCTTCGCGACCGACGACGCGCGCTTCCGCATGCCGGCCGGCCGGCTCGGGCTCGGCTACGCCGCGCCCGGCGTCGCCCGGTTCCTGCGGGTGCTCGGGCTGCAGAACACGCTCGACGTGTTCTTCTCGGCACGGATCTTCGATGCCGCCGACGCGCTGCGCATGGGGTTCGTCACCCGGGTGGAGCCGCGCGAGCGCTTCGACGAGGTCGTCGACGGCTGGTGCCGCGACGCCGCCGCCAACGCGCCGCTCACCCTGCGCGCGCTGAAGCGCACGGTCGGCGAGCTGATGCGCGATCCGGCCGAGCGCGACCTCGCCGCCGTCGAGGCGGCGATCGCCGCGTGCTTCGCCAGCGACGACTACCGCGAGGGCGCGCGCGCCTTCATGGAGAAGCGTCCCCCCGTGTTCCGAGGAGCCTGAAGCGATGGCGACACCGACTCCGATGGGCGCGTCGCTCGTCACCCCCTGCGTGCGGATCGCCCGGTTCGGCGGGCCCGAGGTGCTCGAGCCCGGCGAGATCGAGGTGGCCGCGCCGGGGCCCGGCGAGGTCCGGGTGCGGCACTCCGGGATCGGCGTGAACTTCGTCGACGTGTACCACCGCATCGGGCAGCTGCACGGCGACGGTCCGCATCCGCCGTTCGTGCCGGGCGTGCAGGCGAACGGCGTGGTCGAGGCCGTGGGCGAGGGCGTGACCGACCTCTCGCCGGGCGACCGGGTCACGCACGCCAACGTCGGCATCGGCAGCTACGTCGGGCACCGGGTGCTGCCCGCGGACCGTCTCGTGCGGATCCCCGACGGGCTCGACGACGACCTGGTGACCGCGTCGTACCTGCGCGGGCTCACCTGCCACTACCTGCTGAAGCGCCTGTACGTCGTGAAGCCCGGCGACACCGTCCTCGTCCACGCCGCGGCCGGCGGCGTCGGACAGCTGATGGTGCAGTGGGCGAAGCTGCTCGGCGCGACCGTCATCGGCACCGTCGGCTCCGACGCCAAGGCGGAGTTCGTGCGCTCGCTCGGCTGCGACCATCCGATCGTCTACACGCGCGAGAGCTTCGTCGAGCGGGTGCGCGACATCACCGGCGGCGAGGGCGTGCCGGTCGTCTACGACTCGGTCGGCGCCGACACCTTCATGGGCTCGCTCGACTGCCTCGCGCCGATGGGCCTCGCGATCAACTACGGGACGGCCTCGGGCCAGGTCCCGCCGTTCCCGCTGCAGCGCCTGCATTCGAAGTCGCTGTCGGTGTGCCGGCCGACGCTGCGCACCTGGATCGCCAGGCGCGAGGACCTGATGACCGCCTCGCGCGAGTTCTTCGACCTGCTCGGCTCGGGCGCGCTGAGGATCGAGATCTCCGCCCGGCTGCCGCTGGCGCGCGCCGCCGACGCGCACCGGCTGCTGGAAGGGCGCACGACGGCGGGCGCGGTGCTGCTGACCCACTGATCGCCGCGCGGGCCGCGGAACGAACCACGAGGGGCCGCGACGGCCACCCATCACGGAGGAGACGAACCATGCACGCACAGATCCGATCCCGCCGGCGGCTGCTCGCCGCCACGCTCGCCGCGCCGCTGGCCGCCGCGTTCGACCGCGCGTTCGCGCAGGGCGGCTGGCCGGACAAGCCGGTGAAGCTCGTGCTCGGCTATCCGCCGGGCGGCGCCGCCGATGGCACCGCGCGGCCGCTCGAGCCGAAGATGGCCGCCGCGCTCGGCCAGTCGGTGCTCTTCGACTACCGGCCCGGCGCCGGCGCCACCATCGCCGCCGAGTTCACCGCGAAGGCGCCGCCCGACGGCTACACGCTGCACATCACCGACGCCGGCCCGACCACGATCCTGCCGCACGGCAAGAAGCTGCCGTACGACACGTTCACCAGCTTCACGCCGATCGGCGGGGTCTGCAGCGGCGGCACGCTGATCGTCGCGCATCCGTCCACGCCGGTGAAGACGGTGCCGGAGCTGGTCGCGCTCGCCAAGAGCAAGCCCGGCACGCTCAGCTACGGCACCTCGGGCGTCGGCGGCGCCGCGCACCTGGCCGCCGAGCTGCTGCAGTCGGTCACCGGCGCGAAGCTGATCCACGTCCCGTACAAGGGCGGCGCGCAGGCGGTGACGGACCTGGTCGGCGGGCAGCTGCCGCTGCTGTTCTCCTCGCTCGGCAGCGCGATGGCGCACGTGCAGGCGGGCAGGATCCGGCCGGTCGCGGTGACCTCGCTCGCGCGGGCGGCCGCGCTGCCCGACGTGCCCACGGTCGCCGAGCAGGGCTATCCCGGCTTCGAGGCGAGCGTGTGGTTCGCGATGGTCGGGCCCGCGAAGCTGCCCGCCGAGATCGTCGCCAAGGCGAACGCGGCGCTCAACTCGGCGCTCGCCGATCCGGCGGTCAAGGACGCGATCCGCAAGCAGGGCTACGACCCGATCGCCGGCACGCCGGCGGAGTGCGCGAGGATGTTCCGCGCCGACTACGAGAAGTGGGGCAAGGTGATCCGCGACGCCGGCATCAGCTTCGAGTGAGCCCGCGGGCCGGGTCGCCGCCGGACGGCGCGACCCGGGCCGCGCCGATCCGGAAGATCGCGAACAGCACCAGGATCGACAGCACGAACGCGGCGGTCACGTGGAACGCCGCGGCCGCGCTGCCGGCGTGGTCCTGCACGCGGCCGACGAGGGCCGGCAGGCCGCCGTGGCCGACGTACAGGCACACGTAGAACACGCCCATGCCGACCGCGCGGTTCTCGGGGCGCAGCACCTGCGCGGGCAGCGACATGATCACGCCCGCCGGCAGCCCCATCAGCAGGCCCGCGCAGATCATCCAGACCACCGGGGAGCCGCGGCCCGTGCCGAGCGCGACGAGGCACGCGGTCCACGCGACGATGCCGAGCGTCATCAGCATCGCCGGACGTCCCCACTTCTGCGCGACGATCCCGCCCGCCTGGACCGACGCGACGATCATCCAGGTGGTCGCGCCGACGACCAGCCCGGCCTCCACGACCGACAGGCCGGCCCCCGCGAGGAAGGTCGGCGCGAAGCCGAACATCGCGCCGAATCCGCCGTTGTAGATGCCCCACATCGCGCCGGCGAGGCAGACGAGGACGAGCTCGCGGCCCCGCGGCCATCCGGTGCCCGCGCTCGAACCCGCCGCGCCGCGTCCGTCGTTGGGATGCGGGGCGTACGCGCCGGCGACCAGCGCCGCCGCGGCCGTCGCGAACGCCGCCGCGGCGAGCAGCGCCGCGCCCCAGCCCGCGACCGCCGCGAGCCAGCCGAGCGACAGCATCGCGAGGCCCATGCCGATCGGGAACGCGTTCACGAAGATCGACATCGCCAGCACGATCTCGCGGCCGGCGAACCAGTCGGTCACCATCTTCGACATCAGCACGTTCAGCAGGATCGCGCCGGCGCCCGACAGCGCGCGACCGAGGGCGAGCGTCTCGCTCGAGCCGGCGAGCCCGGTGACCGCGCCGCCCGCCGCCATCATCGCGAGGCCGACCAGCACGATGCGCTTGTCGCCGAAGCGGCGCCCGATCGCGCCGGCCGGCAGCGCGAGCACGACGCCGGGCAGGAAGTACAGGCCGATCAGGAAGCCGAGGTCGCCGTAGCTCAGCCCCAGCTCCGGCACGAGCATCGGGGAGACGGAGGCGAGCGACTGGAACTGGAACCCCAGGCTCGTCCGCGCCGTGGTCAGGATCGCGAGGGCACGCCAGCGGGCTTCCATCGGACTCTCCCCGGGGTCTCGGACGGCGCGGATCCGGAGGAGGCGCCGTCGGGCACGATGAGCGCCGGACCGCCGAACGTCAACGCGCGAGACCGGACGCACCCATCCGCATGGGTACGGATCCGAGGTTCGTCGCGCCGTCGCCCCGGGGGCGGCATCGCCGATCGCGGGCGCAGCGGAGCGCCCGCGACCCCTGAGGCGTTGTCGCACGGCGCTAGCGGAAGCGTCGGCATTCTGCTGGAATGTCCTGCCAAGCTGCCCGCAGGCGGACGTCGGAATGCATGCAGCGCTTCCCTGCCGGACCGGTTCCCCCGCGGCGTCGCGCCATCGGCATGCGCCTGCGACCCGGCTGCGCGACGCCGTTCCGGAGCGAGCCCCGTGCTGATCGACGCGACCGGGCTGCCGCGCGAGACGGTCCTGAGGGCCGAGTACTGCGTGATCGGCTCCGGGATGGGCGGTGCGGCGGTCGCGCACGGACTGGCTCGGGCGGGACGCGACGTGCTGCTCGTCGAGGCCGGCGACGAACGGAGGACCGACGAGCGAAGCGCACCGGTGAACGCGGATCACGTCGGGCGCTCGTTCAAGCTGCCGCTCACCCGCTGCATCGAGCTGGGGGGCACCAGCAACCAGTGGCACGGCATCTGCGGCACCCTCGACGAAGCCGACTTCGACCATCGACCCTGGATCGCGGACAGCGGCTGGCCGATCCGGCGCAGCGACCTGGAGCCGTTCTACGCCGCCGCGTTCGCGCTGGTCGGACTTCCGGACGGCGCACCCCTGGACGCCGCCGTCGATGGAGGGCCGGCGCCCGCGGGGGCGAGCGCTGCGCGGGTCTCGCGCCGACTGGCGGACCTGCCGCTGGACGAAGGGCTCGCCGGCCCGAAGATCGTGCAGTACCGCCGATCGCCGTTCCGATGGAAGCCGACGCTCCTCGGCATGGCGCGACGAGGCGCGCTGACGTGCCTGACGAATGCCCCGGTGCTCGAGCTGATCCCGGATGCCGACGGGCGGACGGTGATCGAGGCCCTCGCGGGAGCGGGATCCGACACCATCCGCATTCGCGCCCGGGTGTTCGTGGTGTGTTGCGGTGCGCTGGAAACGCCGCGGCTGCTGCTGAATTCCCGTGCTCGCGCAGCCGCCGGGATCGGCAATGCGCAGGGACAGGTCGGCCGCCGGCTGATGGATCATCCCGTCGGGCATGTCGGAAAGCTGCGGTTCCTGCCGAAGGTCGATGCGCCGCTGTACGGCGGCCTGCGGGTCGGGGACCGCTGGGTCATGGCGGGCCTGCGCCTGTCGCCCGAGCAGCAGCGTCTGCACGCCACCGGGAACCACTACACCTGAATCCGTCCGAGCTTCAGCCCGCGGTCGCTCGACGACGCCGTCCGCCTCTCGTTCCTGGAGGTCCGGGGGTTCAAGGACCTTCGGGCGCATCACGTGCGCGCGCTGCTGACGCACCGCGACCTGGCGTACCGAGTCCTCGCGCAGCGCCTCTCCGTCAGTCCCCGGCTGCGCTTCGGCGATCTCTACTGCATGACGGAACAGTCGCCCGATCCGGAGAGCCGGGTCGGGTTGTCCACCGAGCGCGCCGACCGCCACGGCTATCCGGTGGCGCGGGTCGACTGGCGCCTGGACGCGGCCTACCTGGAAGGCTTCGACCGGTACGCGAACGCCGTGATCCGGGCCGCCGTCGCCTCGGCCCGCGGAGCGGTCACCTCGCGTGCCGCCTCCGCCCCCTGGGAGGCGACGCTGACGTCCGCCGCGCATCACCTGGGCACCGCACGCATGTCGGCATCGCCGTCCACGGGAGTCGTCGATTCCGATCTGCGGGTGTTCGGGACCCGAAACCTGTACGTCTGCGACGGTTCGGTGTTCCCGACCGCGGGCGGGATCAACCCATCGCTGACCATCACTGCGCTGGCGATCCGGCTGACCGGACATCTGCTGTCGCGGCGGGCGTCCGAGCCGACCCTCCCGCGGGCCGCGCGGGGCGAGAGGTCCGACCTCGCCGAGAGCGTGCGCGGCTGAAGCGACCCGTGCACGGGACGTCGGGTCCCGAGCGGGCATCCTCGTTCGCGCCCCGCCGAGCCATGGACCGCGCCGACGGTCCTCGATTCGCCCGGCGCGTGGACGGCCGGGTCGGACTCGTCTCCGCGGCGCTTCCGCCTCCGGTCCGCGCCGGGCGCGGTCACCGCACGTCGAAGGGAGGCCCTCGCCGTCGGGCCGGGCTCACCGCACCGGCGCCGAACCCACCGGAAGCGGCGCCGCCCCGATCGTCCTGGGATCGCGCGGCAGCCAGCTGCCCCGATCCACGCCGGCGAGGAAGCGCTCCACGCCGTCGTTGAAGGCCGCGGGTTCCTCCAGGTTCACCGCGTGCCCCGTCCCCGGCATCACCCACAGGTCCGCCGCGGTCATGGTCCGCTTGAGGAACAGGTTGGTCTCGAGGCAGGGCTCGTCCTCGTCGCCGACGACCAGCAGCGTCGGGATCGCCAGCGCGGCCAGCTCGCGCTCGTGGTCGAAGAGCGACGGGCGCAGCGCCTGGTAGCGCCGCAGCGTCATCGCCGAACCCCGCGCCGAATGCGTGGCGAACTGCTCGACGAACTCGGCCCAGCCGAGCGGATCCTTCTCCAGCAGCTGGACGCGGGTCGCGCTCAGGCCCATGTCGCGCGCGACGGCGGGCGAGCCTTCGCGCAGCAGGCGTTCCGCGAGCGCGTCGGCCTGCGCCCTGAAGTCGACGCGATGGGCGCGGGGCGCGCCCGAACCGGCGCCCGCGACCACCAGCGCACTGGCGAGCCGCGGATGCCGCATGCCGAACTGCAGCGTCGCGTAGCCGCCCATGCTCAGACCGACGACGTGCGCCCTGGACAGGCCGAGCGCGCCCATCACCGCCGCGATGTCGTCGGCGGCCTGCTCGTGGCCGTAGAGCGCCTCGTCCTCGGGCACGTCCGACGGCGGGTAGCCGCGCGCGTTGAAGCGGATGCAGCGGTAGCTGCGCGCGAACCAGCGCACCTGCGCCTCCCAGCTGCGCAGGTCGCCGCCGAACTCGTGGACGAAGATCAGCGGATGGCCGGTGCCCGCCTCCTCGAAGTGGATCCGTACGCCGTCGCTCGCGGTGGCCAGGGGCATGTCGTCTCCCTCGTGATGGATCCCCCCATGGTGCGCGCACGAAGGGGGGGTATGGGGCGTCGGCGAAGCGTCCGCGCGTTCCGGGAACGACGCATGCGTCCCGTCGAGCGCGGCCGATCGACCGGGCTCGGCGACGAGCCCCGCGAGCGAAGCGCCGTTCGCCGGGCGACGCAGCCCGCGGCCCGCGGCGAGACGCGAGAGGCGAGAGGCGAAACGCGAGAGGCGTGCCGACGCTCGTCGCGCGCCCCGCGGACGGACCGGCGTCCGCGTCACCGGAGGACCGCCCCGACGTCCCTCCGGAATGTGCGCTCGGGAACAGTTTCGGCGGCACGCGTTCCGTAGCATGAACCGTCCGCCCGGGCCGATCCGGGCACCGAGGAATACCGATGCCGACCTCCGTGCAGCCTCCGGACGCCGCGGCGGCGCCGTCCGGCTGCCCCGTCCGGGCGGGCGCGCCGCGCTTCCCGCAGCCGCGCGAGAACCCGATGGATCCGCCGCGGGTGTACGCCGAGTGGCCGCCGATCTCGCGCGTGACCCAGTGGAACGGCGCGCCGGCGTGGTTCGTCACCCGCCCCGAGGACATCCGCGCGCTGCTGATGGACGCGCGCCTGAGCGCCGACGCGACGAATCCCGCGTATCCGGCGCAGACCGAGGCGCTCGCGCGCCTGCGCCGCGACTACCAGGCGTTCGCGCAGATGGACCCGCCCGCGCACACCGCCGAGCGCAAGCTGTTCGCCGAGGAGTTCAACGTGCGCGGGGTCGAGCGGATGCGCCCGCGCGTGCAGGCGATCGTCGACGCGCTCGTCGACCGGATCGAGGCGCGGGGCGGCGAGGCCGATCTGATCGCGGACTTCGCGATGCCGCTGCCGTGCTCGGTGATCGGCACGCTGCTCGGCGTGCCCGAGAGCGACCACGCGTCGCTGGTCGAGTGGGCGCGGCTGATCTCGTCGCGGACCGCGAGCGCCGACGAGGTCGCGGCGCTGGTGCGCGAGTTCTGCGACGGCTACCTGAGCGAGCTCGTCGAGCGCAAGGCGCGCGAGCCGGGCGACGACCTGCTGAGCCGGCTGGTCGTCGAGCACATGCTGCCCGGGGCGCTGACGAAGCGGAAGGTCGTCAGCCTCGCGCGGCTGTTCCTCACGGCCGGCCACGAGTCGACGACCGGCACGCTCGGGCTCGGGCTCGCGGCGCTGCTCCACCACCCGGACCAGATGCGCCTGCTCGTCGAGGATCCGTCGCGCATCCGCGGCGCGGTCGAGGAGATCCTGCGCTACACCGACGTCACCCACTCGGGACGGCTGCGCGTGGTCGCGCAGGACCTCGAGATCGGCGGGGTGACGATGCGCGCCGGCGACGCGGTGATCATGCACCAGCCGACCGCGAACCGCGATCCGGGCCTGTATCCCGATCCGCACCGCTTCGACATCACGCGTCCGCTGCGCCCGCACCTCGCGTTCGGCACCGGCATCCACGCGTGCATCGGCCAGCCGCTCGCGCGGCTCGAGCTGCAGCTCGGCATCGGCACGCTGGTGCGCCGGCTGCCCGGCCTGCGGCCGGTGCTGCCGACGGCCGAGCTGCCGTTCCAGTCGACCCAGGCGATCTACGGCCTCGAGGCGCTGCCGGTGCGGTGGTGACGCCGCCCCGCGCCACGGAGGGCACGATGCAGGCGACCGATCCGCCGTCGGGTCCGACCGCCGCGCTCGCGCGCTGGGCGGCCGCGCTGCGCCACGAGGACATCCCGGAGCCGGTGCTCGCGCACGCGCGCCGCGAGGTGCTCGACACGCTCGCCGTCGGCTGGGCCGGCACGGTGGCCAGCGGCGCGGACGTGGTGGCGCGCATCGCCGCGGCGCGCCCGGCCGGCGGCGCCGTGCGTCTGTGGGGCGGCAAGGGACGGGCGACGCCGGCCGACGCGGCGCTGCTGAACGGCATCGCGGCCGCGGCGCTCGACTGGGACGGCGTGCACGACACCGCCGGCGTGCACGCGTCGGCGGTGCTGCTGCCGGCGCTGCTCGCGTCGGCCGAGGCGCGCGGCGCGAGCGGGCGCGAGCTGCTGACCGCGTACGTCGCCGGCGCCGAGGCGATGGCGCGGCTCGGCTCGGCGATGACGACGCAGCCCGGCTGGTTCTACAGCTCGGTGGTCGGCGTGATCGCCGCCGCGATCGCCTGCGGCCGGCTGGCCGGGCTCGACGGCGACGGGGTGCGCGCTGCGATGGGCGTGGCGCTGTCGCGCGCGGCGGGCAGCCAGCAGGCGCTCGTCGAGCGCAGCCTGACCAAGCGGATGCAGTCGGCGTTCGCCGCCCGCGACGGGCTCGAGTGCGCGTTCATGGCCGGCTGCGGCGTGTCCGCGCCCCGCGAGGCGCTCGAGGGCACGTTCGGCCTGGCGACGCTGTACGCGCCGATGGACCTCGAGTCGGTAGTGCGCGGGCTCGGCGTCGACTGGGCGATGCGGCGCACCGCGTTCAAGGCCTGGCCGAGCTGCCTGTGCAACCACGCGGCGATCTCGGCGACGCTCGAGCTCGCCGAGCGCGAGGACCTCGCGGCCGACGACGTCGAGTCGGTGACGGTCGAGATCACGCCGTTCATGAACCGGCTGGTCGGCGCGCCGTTCGAGCCGGGCGACGACCCGCAGGTCGCCGCTCAGTTCAGCGCGCGCTATTCGGTCGCCTGCGTGCTGCTGCGGCGTCGGCTCTCGGTCGCCGACCTGGAGCCCGCCGCAGTGCTCGACCCGGCGATCGACGCGCTCGTGCGGCGCATCGACCTGCGGGTCGTCGAATCGGAGACCGGCCGCTTCGCGCCGGCCACCGTCACCGTGACGCGGCGCGACGGCCGGCGCGCGTCGCGGACCGCGACCGACTTCCCCGGCGCGCGCGGCCGCGAGCTCGACGGCGCCGCGCTCGTCGCGAAGGCGCGCGAGTGCTTCGCGGCGGGCGTGCGGCCCCTGTCGCCCGACGAGATCGACGCGCTCGTCGCGCGGCTGCTCGCGGTCGACGCGATCGAGGACGTCCGCGCGCTGCTGTCCGACTGAACCCGCCTCCCGCGGCGGGATGGAGACGACGATGGACGGACGCACCGCGATCGCGGTC
>DASPJX010000146.1:0-9420 GCA_035628395.1 Burkholderiaceae bacterium
CCTGGTTCGCGCCGGTGCGCGCGCGGCTCGCCGAGCGCTTCGGCCCCGAGGCGCGGGGCACGGCGCTGTGCGCGCTGCCGCTCTACCACATCTACATGCTCGCGATCGGCTTCGGGCTCGGCATGAAGACCGGCGCGTGCCAGCTGCTGGTGCCGAACCCGCGCGACCTTCCGAGCCTGATCGCCGCGCTGCGCAAGCATCCGGTCCACACCTTCCCGGGCCTGAACACGCTGTTCAACGCGCTGGCGAACCATCCGGACTTCCGCGCGCTCGACTTCTCGCGGCTGCTGTTCGCCGGCGGCGGCGGGATGGCCACGCAGCAGGCCGTCGCCGACCGCTGGGTCGCCGTCACCGGCGTGCCGCTGGGCGAGGGCTTCGGGCTGTCGGAGACCTGCGCGATCGCGACGATCAACCCGGTCGACGAGCCGGCGTTCACCGGCACCGTCGGCGTGCCGGTGCCCTCGTGCGAGGTGTCGATCCGCGACGACGACGGCCGCGAGGTGCCGCTCGGCGAGCGCGGCGAGATCTGCATCCGCGGGCCGCAGGTGATGGCGGGGTACTGGAACCGGCCCGAGGAGACCGCGCGCGCGTTCACGCCGGACGGCTTCTTCCGCTCGGGCGACATCGGCACGATGGACGCGCGCGGCCGCGTGAGGATCGTCGACCGCAAGAAGGACATGATCATCGTATCGGGCTTCAACGTGTTCCCGAACGAGATCGAGGAGGTGGTCGCCGCGCATCCGGGCGTGCTCGAGTGCGCAGTGGTCGGTGTGCCGGATCCGCACTCGGGCGAGGCGGTCAAGGTGTTCGTCGTCCGCCGGGATCCGGCGCTGACCGAGCAGGACGTGCAGGCGTGGTGCGCGTCGAACCTGACCGGCTACAAGAAGCCGAGGCACGTCGAGTTCAGGTCGGAGCTGCCGAAGAGCAACGTCGGCAAGATCCTGCGCCGCGAGCTGCGCGACGCGCCGTCGATGGAGCGCGCCGCCTGACGGGCGGCCCGGCGCGGGGCGCGCCGGGCCGCGCTCCGGCACCGGACCGGGGCGCCGCGCGTCAGCCGGTGATCGTCGCGCCGCCGTCGGCGACGATCGACTGCCCCGTGATGAACGCGCCCGCGCGGCTCGCGAGCATCACCGCGATGCCGCCGAGGTCGTCGGGCTCGCCCAGGCGACGCAGCGGGAACCGCGCCTCGGCCGCCGCCTTGCGCGCGGGGTCCTCGTAGAGGGCGCGCGCGAAGTCGGTCTTGATCAGCCCCGGCGCGATGCAGTTCACGCGGATGTTCAGCGGACCCCACTCGCACGCGAGATTGCGCGCGAGCTGCATGTCGGCGGCCTTCGAGATGCAGTAGGCGCCGATCTCGGTCGAGCCCTTCAGCCCGCCGATCGACGACACGATGATGATCGCGCCGTCCTTGCGCGCCGCCATGTCGGGCTGCACCATCTGGCACAGCCAGTGGTTCGACAGCACGTTGTTGCGCATGATCTTCTCGAACACCTCGTCGCCCATGCCGCTGCTCGGGCCGAAGTAGGGGTTCGACGCGGCGTTGCACACCAGCACGTCGATCGGTCCGAAGGCCTTGCGCGACTCGTCGACGAGCCGCTGCAGCGCCGCCTTGTCCGAGATGTTCGCGGGGATCGCGACGGCGGTGCCGCCCTCGTCGCGGATCGCCTTCACGACCACCTCGCAGGCGTCGATCTTGCGGCTCGAGACGACGACCTTCGCGCCGTGCCGCGCGAGGTTCTCGGCGATCGAGCGGCCGATGCCGCGGCTCGATCCGGTGACGATCGCGACCTTGCCGGTCAGGTCGAACAGGTTCATGCGTGGGTCTCCTCGTGGGTGTCGTCGTCGCGGCCCGACCGGAGCCGCGGGCGGTTCACTTCCTGCCGAACAGCGCGTCGAGCTTCGCGCGGGCGTCGGCGTCGACGTCGGCCGCGGCGCGCTCGGCGGGATACTCCTCGGCGATCCGGTCCTCCCAGAACGCCGCGGGGTTGGGCGCGGCGAAGAAGCGGCGCGCGACCTCGTCGGGCACGCCCGCGTACGCGCGCACCTCGCCGCTCGAGAACTCGATCTCGAGGCGCTGCGCGCGGGCGTCGTAGCCGGCGCTCTTCAGCCGGTCGGTGTGCAGCGGACGTCGTTGCATCGCGTGTCTCCGTGGCGGGAACGGGCGGCG
Source organism: Burkholderiaceae bacterium (assembly GCA_035628395.1). Classification (GTDB taxonomy): domain Bacteria; phylum Pseudomonadota; class Gammaproteobacteria; order Burkholderiales; family Burkholderiaceae_E; genus UBA4615. The sequence goes on from DASPJX010000146.1 coordinate 2,168, forward strand.
CGCATCGGGCGGCGGGCTCGCCAGCCTACACCCGGCGCCCGCCGCGCGGCGCCGGACGGGCGCGGGTCCGGAAGGGCGGCCGGCGGGCCCGGGACCACGGCGCGACGGGCCCGGGACCACGGGTCGGCGGGGCCCGGGACCACGGCTCGGCGGGCCGCGTCCGGCCGACCGGGGCCGCCGTTACTATACGCGGATGACCGATCCGCTCCGTTCCGCAGGCGCCTCCGCCGCATCGCCCGCGCCCCCGCCGCCCGCCCGCTCGCGCCCCGGCATCCGCGAGACCGTCGCCGCGCTGCGCGACGGCCGCGAGCGCAGCCGCGCGCTGCTCGAGGCGAGCCGCGAGGCCGCCGACCGCCACCGCGACCTGAACGCGATCGCGCACGTCGACTGGGACGCCGCCCTGCGGACCGCCGACGCGCTCGACGCCGCCGCGCGCGCGGGCCGCCCGCTCGGGCCGCTGCACGGCGTGCCGCTGACGATCAAGGACCTCTACGCGGTCGAGGGCATGCCCATGGCGGCCGGCACCCGGGCGCGCCTGCCCGCGGTCGGCACCGAGGCGGTGGCCGTCACGCGGCTGAAGGAGGCGGGCGCGCTCGCGTTCGCGAAGACGAACATGCACGAGATCGCGCTCGGCGCGACCGGCGAGAACCCGTGGACGGGGGACGTGAAGAACCCGCACGATCCGGCGCGGCAGGCCGGCGGCTCGTCGAGCGGGGCGGGCGTCGCGACCGCGGTCGGGATCGGCTTCGCCGGGCTCGGCAGCGACACCGGCGGCTCGGTGCGGATCCCGGCGGCCTTCAGCGGCGTGGTCGGCTTCAAGCCGAGCTTCGGCGCGATCCCGCTGCGCGGCGCGCTGCACCTGTCCTGGACCTGCGACCACGCCGGACCGCTCGCGCGCTCGGTCGACGACGCCGCGCTGCTGTACGAGGCGATGTCCGGGCGCCTGACCGATCACGGCGCGGCCGCGCGGCGGCCGCGGCTGGCGGTGCCGGCGGCGTGGCTGCGCGGCCGGCTGTCGGCGTCGATGCGCGCGTGGTTCGAGGCGCTGCTCGCGCGCCTGCGCGCCGAGGCCGACGTGGCCGAGGTGGTGGTGCCCGAGCTGCCGGGCGCGCTGCCGAACTACACGGCGCTCGCCCGCGCCGAGGGCGCCTGGGTGCACCGCGAGGCCCTCGCCGCCGGCGGCGAGGGCTTCTCGGAGGGCGTGCTCGCGCCGCTGCGCGACGGCGAGCGGCAGGCCACGCGGGTCTACCTCGACGCGATGCACCAGCGCGAGGCGCTGCGCGCCGAGCTCGACGCGGTGCTGCGGGACCACGACGCGCTGGTGCTGCCGACCACCGCGGTGTCCGCGCCGCTGCGCGGGCAGACCGAGGTCGAGGTCGAGGGCGGGCGGCTGTCGGTGCGCGAGGCGGTGCTCGGGCAGACGCTCGCGTTCAGCTACGTCGGGCTGCCGACGCTGGCGCTGCCCTCGGGCACCGTCGACGGCCTGCCGGGGTCGATCCAGCTGGTCGGCCGCTTCGACGGCGACGCCGCGCTGCTCGCGCTCGGGCGCTGGACCGAGGCGCGCGCCTGACGCGGCCCGGCCGGATCCCGGCCGTCGCGGGACGTCCGGCGCGTCGCGGACGCGACGCGCCGCTCACCGCGCCGGCCGGTCGTACCCGTGGGGCAGCCGCAGGTGCCGGTACGGCAGCCGGGTGAAGTCGAGGCAGGCCGGGCCGGGCGCGTCGGCGTCGACGATCGCCGCGCAGCGCCGGCCGACGCCGGCGCGGAAGTGGTTCTTGCCCTTGACCAGCAGCAGCCGCTCGCGGGCGAGATCGAGGCCGTGCAGCGCGTAGAAGCCCGGATCGATGCCCGGGTCGACCCGCGAGGTCACGACGATGCGCAGGTTCGGCCGCCCGTCGACCGCGAGCAGCACCGTGTCGCCGCAGCGCACGTCGGTGCCGGTCAGCAGGCCCTCGGTGCCCGCGTAGCGCCCGTCGGTGAAGCGCAGGGGCCTCGCGCGCAGCCGGACGGCCGCGCCGAACCGGTCGCCGTGGGTCGCGCCGAGCGACGCGTCGAACGCGCGGCCGACGCCCGCCTCGCGGGCCCGCGCGACGAGGCCCGGATCGGCGAAGCTCGCGAACACGCAGGGCACGGCGGGCGAGGCCGCGAGCAACGCGGGCAGCAGCCCGGGCGTGTCGTTCGCGCCGCCCGAATACGGGTTGTCGGCGGCGTCGGTGACCGCGACCAGGCCGGGCGCGTCCGTCGCGAGGGCCCGCGCGATCGCGTCCTCGGGCGACGGCAGGTCCACGAAGAACGCGGGCTTCGCGGCCCGCAGCGCGTCGGCCAGCCGCGACGCGACGCGGCGCGCGAGCGCGCCGTCCGGATCGGCCGACGCGTCGGTGTAGACCATCGTGCCGGCGCCGGCGTGCGGCGCGTCCGCGTACGGGAAGCCGCCGAACACCGACGCGGCGAGCACGCCCGGCTCGCGCTCGGCCTCGGCGGCGAGCGCCTGCAGGCCGCGCATCGGTCCGTCGGCCGTGCGCATGTTGATGCTCGGCAGCAGGATGCCGGCGTTGATCACGCAGGCCCGGGTCGCGACGCCGCGCTCGACGACGTCGGCCAGCCGGTCGAGCGTGCGCGCGGCGAGCTCGCGCATGTCGAGGTGCGGATGCGTGCGGTAGCCGGCCGCCAGCGTCAGCAGCGGGCCGAGCCGCTCCGGATGGTTGCCGTGCATGTCGAAGGTCGCGGCGATCGGCAGGCCCGGCACGGCCGCGCGCACCGCCTCGACGACGTCGAGGTCCGCGTGGGGTCGGGTGCGCGTCATCGCCGCGCCGTGCAGGCTCAGGTAGACCGCGTCGAGCCCGCCGCCGAGCGTCTCGGCCCGCAGGTCGGCGAGCACCTCGGCGAGGAACGCGTCGAACACCGCGTCGTCGATCGGCCCGGCCGGGATCGCCGACGCGGCGCGCGACACGACGATCTCCCACCCCGGGTGCCGGTCGCGGAACCCGGGGATCGCGGCGAGCTCGCGCAGGGTGCCGGCCGACGCGGCGACCGCGGCCTCGCCGCGGTGCCACTCGCAGCGCTCGAACGCCGCGAGGTCGGCCGGGAGCGGGCCGAACGAGTTGCCCTCGTACCAGAAGCGCGCGACGAACAGCCGCCTGCGCGCATCGACGGACATCCCGGGCTCCCCGCCGGCCGGCGCCGAGACGTTCGGCGCGTCAGCGTGGCGCCATCCGGATCGCGCCGTCGAGGCGGATCGTCTCGCCGTTCAGCATCGTGTTCTCGAAGATGTGCTGCACGGTCTGCGCGTACTCCTCGGGGCGGCCGAGGCGCGAGGGGAAGGGCACCTGCCGGCCCAGCGAGTCCTGGGCCTCCTTCGGCAGCGAGAGCAGCAGCGGCGTGAGGAACAGGCCCGGGGCGATCGTGACCACCCGCACGCCGTCGCGCGCGAGGTCGCGCGCGATCGGCAGCGTCATGCCGACCACGCCGCCCTTCGACGCCGAGTAGGCGGCCTGGCCGATCTGGCCGTCGAAGGCCGCGACCGACGCGGTGTTGACGATCACGCCGCGCTCGCCCTCGCCGTTCGGCTCGTTCCTCACCATCGCCGCGGCGGCGAGCCGCAGCATGTTGAAGGTGCCGATCAGGTTCACGTTGACCACGCGAACGAAGTCGGCGAGCTTGTGCGGACCGTCCTTGCCGACCGTCTTCGACGCGCTGCCGATGCCCGCGCAGTTGACGAGGCCGCGCAGCGTACCGAGCGACAGCGCCGCGTCGACGGCCGCCTGGCCGTCGGCCTCCGAGGCGACGTCGCACTTCACGAAGCGCGCGGCCGCGCCGATCGAACGCGCCTTCTCCTCGCCGAGGTTCGCGTTGACGTCGGCGATCACCACCTTGCCGCCGCCGGCGACGATCGCGTCGACGGTCGCGCCGCCGAGCCCGGAGGCGCCTCCGGTGACGATGACGACGGTGTCCTTGAAGTGCATCGGGATCTCCTTATTTCGAGGGGGAGGGGGCGCCCGTCGCCGGTGCGGCGGCCGGCGCGGTGATCGCCGCCGGGGTCGCCGCCTTGCCCGCCCCGTGCGCGCCCGCGGTGGAGGTGCCGGGGCCGGCGATGACCGGCACCAGCAGCAGCGCGACGATGTTGATGATCTTGATCAGCGGGTTCACCGCGGGGCCGGCCGTGTCCTTGTACGGATCGCCGACGGTGTCGCCGGTGACCGCGGCCTTGTGCGAGTCGCTGCCCTTGCCGCCGTGGTGGCCTTCCTCGATGTACTTCTTCGCGTTGTCCCAGGCGCCGCCGCCGGTGCACATCGAGATCGCGACGAACAGCCCGGTGACGATCGTGCCCATCAGCATGCCGCCCAGCGCCTCGGGGCCGAGGAACACGCCGACCAGGATCGGCACGACCACCGGCAGCAGCGAGGGGACGATCATCTCCTTGATCGCGGCGGTGGTCAGCATGTCGACGGCGCGGCCGTACTCCGGCGTCGCGGTGCCTTCCATGATGCCCTTGATCTCGCGGAACTGGCGGCGCACCTCGACGACCACCGCGCCCGCCGCGCGGCCCACCGCCTCCATCGCCATCGCGCCGAACAGGTAGGGCACGAGGCCGCCGATGAACAGGCCGACGATGACCATGTGGTTCGACAGGTCGAAGCTGACCGCCGAGCCCGCCGACTCCAGCGCGTGCGTGTAGTCGGCGAACAGCACCAGCGCCGCCAGGCCGGCGGAGCCGATCGCGTAGCCCTTGGTGACCGCCTTGGTGGTGTTGCCGACCGCGTCGAGCGGATCGGTGATCGCGCGCACCGAGTCGGGCATGTCGGCCATCTCGGCGATGCCGCCCGCGTTGTCGGTGATCGGGCCGTAGGCGTCGAGCGCGACGATGATGCCCGCCATCGACAGCATCGAGGTGGCGGCGATCGCGATGCCGTACAGGCCGGCGAAGTAGTACGAGGCGATGATCGCCGCGCACACCATCAGCACCGGCCAGGCGGTCGACTTCATCGACACCGCGAGGCCCGCGATGATGTTCGTGCCGTGGCCGGTCTCGGACGCGGCGGCGACGTAGCGCACCGGCTTGTACTCGGTGCCGGTGTAGTACTCGGTGATCCAGACCAGCAGGGCGGTCAGCACCAGGCCGACGACCGCCGACAGGTACACCTTCATCACCGCGCCGGTGCCGCCGAGCGCGTTGTCGGGGATCAGCCACGCCGTGATCGGATAGAAGGCGATCAGCGCGAGCACGCCGGCGACGATCAGGCCGCGGTACAGCGCGTTCATGATCTTGCCGCCGGGCCTGGCCTTGACGAATGCGCAGCCGACGATCGACGCGATGATCGCGAAGCCGCCGAGCGCGAGCGGGTAGGTGGCCGCGGCCATCGGCGCGTCGGTGAGCATCAGCGCGCCGAGCAGCATCGTGGCGATCAGCGTCACCGCGTAGGTCTCGAACAGGTCGGCGGCCATGCCCGCGCAGTCGCCGACGTTGTCGCCGACGTTGTCGGCGATCACCGCGGGGTTGCGCGGATCGTCCTCGGGGATGCCGGCCTCGACCTTGCCGACCAGGTCGGCGCCGACGTCGGCGCCCTTGGTGAAGATGCCGCCGCCCAGACGCGCGAAGATCGAGATCAGCGAGGAGCCGAACGCGAGGCCGATCAGCGGGCGGATCACGTCGTGGACCTGATCGGGCGCGGCGGTCGGGCCGCCGAGGTACACGAAGAAGCCCGCCACGCCGAGCAGGCCGAGGCCGACGACCAGCATGCCGGTGATCGCGCCGCCGCGGAACGCGACCGCGAGCGCGTCGTTGAGCCCGCGCGTGGCCGCCTGGGCGGTCCGCACGTTCGCCTTCACCGACACGTTCATGCCGATGTAGCCGGCCGCGCCCGACAGGATCGCGCCGATCGCGAAGCCGACGGCGGTGGTCGTGCCGAGGCCGGGCACGAACAGGATCACGAGGAAGAGCACCACGCCGACGATCGCGATGGTCCGGTACTGCCGGTTCAGGTAGGCCTTCGCGCCCTGCTGGATCGCCTGGGCGATCGTCTGCATCCTGGCGTTGCCGGCGTCGAGGCCGAGGATCCATCGGCTCGAGACGATGCCGTACAGCACGGCCAGCGCGCCGCAGGCCAGCGCGAACCAGACGGCCGTGGATGTGGCTCCTGTCATGAGTGCTTTCTCCGTGTAGTTGTCAGGTCTTCCCGCGCCCCGGTCTGCGCCGGGGCCGGGCGATCTTCGCCGGAAACTCCGCGGATTGGCAAGGACGCGACCCGAAGCACGGCACGCGCGTACGGGCGGTCGCGCGCGGGTCGCACGAAGCGCGTGCGGACACGTCGCGCGACGCGCGTGCTATGCGCGCGTGTCGCACGCGCGTGGTGCGCGTCGGGTCGCGGGGAGCGGCGCCGTCCCGCGGGACGGGGACGGCACGGAGCGGGCCGCGGCGGGGCGGCCCGCGCGGCCTCAGGCGAGCGCGGCGAACGCGCGCTCGCGCACGTCCTCGACCGCGCCGAGGCCCGAGATGCGGCGGTAGCGCGGCGCGCCGGGCGCACCGGTCGCGGCCCAGCGCGAGTAGTACTCGACCAGCGGGCGCGTCTGCGAGCGGTAGACCTCGAGGCGCTTGCGCACCGTGTCCTCGCGATCGTCGTCGCGCTGGATCAGGTCCTCGCCGGTCACGTCGTCCTTGCCCTCGACCGCGGGCGGATTGAAGCGCACGTGATAGGTGCGTCCGCTCGCCGCGTGCACCCGCCGTCCGCTCATGCGCTCGATGATGTCGGAGTCGGGCACGTCGATCTCGAGCACGCAGTCGATCGCGACGCTCGCGTCCTTCATCGCGTCGGCCTGCGGGATCGTCCGCGGGAAGCCGTCGAACAAGTAGCCGCTCGCGCAGTCGGGCTGCGCGAGGCGGTCCTTGACGAGGCCGATGATGATGTCGTCGGAGACGAGCCCGCCCGCGTCCATCACCTTCTTGGCCGCGACCCCGAGCGGCGTGCCCGCCTTGACCGCCGCCCGGAGCATGTCGCCGGTGGAAATCTGCGGGATCGCGAACTTCTCCTTGATGTAGGCGGCCTGGGTGCCTTTGCCGGCGCCCGGCGGGCCGAGGAGGATCAAGCGCATGGACGTGCCTGGTAGGGTAGGAGGTTCCGGCGGACCTTAACCGCAAAGAGCGGCGAGGGTCAATTCGATGCGGAGCGCGGCGCGGAGCCCGCGAAGTCGCGTCTGACGCGCTCCAGGTCGGCGGGCGTGTCGACCCCGGCGGGCGGCGCCTCGTCGACCGACAGCAC
>DASPJX010000147.1:0-5544 GCA_035628395.1 Burkholderiaceae bacterium
GGCCGCGGGTTCCGGCGCCGGCTACGGCGATCGCGGCCCGGCCGCGGCCCCGGCGGGCACGAAGGCGACCGCCCCCGTTCCGGCCTCGTTCGACGGAAAGGCCGACCTCGAGTGCCGGATGCTCGTGCTCGGCGGCGGCCCCGGCGGCTACTCCGCCGCCTTCCGCGCCGCCGACCTCGGCCTCGACACCGTGATCGTCGAGCGCTACGCGACGCTCGGCGGCGTCTGCCTGAACGTCGGCTGCATCCCGTCGAAGGCGCTGCTGCACACCGCGGCGGTCGCCGACGAGGCGCGCGCGATGGCCGCGCACGGGATCGTGTTCGGCGAGCCGCGCTTCGACCTCGACGCGCTGCGCGCCTGGAAGGACAAGGTCGTCGGCAAGCTGACCGGCGGGCTGGCCGGCATGGCGAAGGCGCGCAAGGTGCGCGTCGTGCGCGGCTACGGCCGCTTCCTCGATCCGCACCACCTCGAGGTCGAGCTCACCGACGGCCCGGGCCAGGACCGCAGCGGCGCGAAGCAGGTGATCCGCTTCGAGCAGGCGATCGTCGCCGCCGGCAGCCAGGCGGTGCGCCTGCCGTTCCTGCCCGACGACCCGCGCGTCGTCGACTCCACCGGCGCGCTCGGGCTGCGCTCGATCCCGAAGCGGATGCTGGTGATCGGCGGCGGGATCATCGGCCTCGAGATGGGCACCGTCTACTCGACGCTGGGCGCCCGGCTCGACGTCGTCGAGATGCTCGACGGGCTGATGCAGGGCGCCGACCGCGACCTGGTGAAGGTCTGGCAGAAGCACAACGCGCATCGCTTCGACCGCGTGATGACGAAGACCCGGACGACGAAGGCCGAGGCGACGCCCGAAGGCATCCGCGTCTGGTTCGAGGGCGAGAACGCGTCCGCCGAGCCGCAGCTCTACGACCTGGTGCTGAGCGCGGTCGGGCGCAGCCCGAACGGCGGCAAGATCGGCGCCGAGCGGGCCGGCATCGCGACGACCGACCGGGGCTTCTTGCCGGTCGACTCGCAGATGCGCACCAACGTGCCGCACGTCTTCGCGATCGGCGACGTCGTCGGCCAGCCGATGCTCGCGCACAAGGCGGTGCACGAGGGGCACGTGGCCGCCGAGGCCGCGGCCGGGCAGAAGTCGCACTTCGACGCGCGGGTGATCCCGTCGGTCGCCTACACGGATCCCGAGATCGCCTGGGTCGGCATGACCGAGGAGGAGGCGGCCAGGCAGGGCACGAAGCTCGGGCGCGCGACCTTCCCGTGGGCCGCCTCCGGCCGCGCGATCGCGAACGGCCGCGACGAGGGCTTCACGAAGCTGCTGTTCGACGAGGCGACCCACCGGATCGTCGGCGGCGCGATCGTCGGCACGCACGCCGGCGACATGATCGGCGAGCTCGCGCTCGCGATCGAGATGGGCGCGGACGCGACCGACATCGGCCGCACGATCCACCCGCATCCGACGCTCGGCGAGTCGATCGGCATGGCGGCCGAGGTCTTCGAGGGCGTCTGCACCGACGTGCCGCCGGTGCGCCGGCGCTGAGGCCCGGCGCCGTCGCTCGGCCGGCGGGACACGCCGCGTCCGGGCCGGCGGGCGATGCCGGGTCCGGGCCGCCGGGACGCGCGTCGCCCGGGTCGACGGCACGCGCGGCGTTCGGCATCCGGTACGCCCCGAGTGCGGGGACATGGCACGCCTCGTCCTCGGGTGAGCGACCCCAGTCCGCGTCCCGCGGCGGCGTCGGCGCTCCCCCGCGGCCGACGCCCGCACACGGGCCGGGCGGCTCGCGGCTGAGCCTATAATCGCCGGTTCGCCCACGCGCGGGCCGTCGCGGCGGCCGTCCCGGGCGGTTCCTTCGGACGTCCTTCCCATGAAATCCTTGCTGGGGCTCGCCCACGCGATCGACGCGATCAACGCGCGCATCGCCCGCGTGGCGATCTGGGCCGTGCTCGTCGCGGTCCTCGTCTCCGCCGGCAACGCGGCGGTCCGCTACCTGCTGAGCGACAGCTCGAACGCCTGGCTCGAGCTGCAGTGGTACCTGTTCGCGGCGACGGTGATGCTCGGCGCGCCGTTCGTGCTCAAGGTCAACGAGCACGTGCGCGTCGACGTCGTCTACTCGCGCCTGGCGCCGCGGCGCCAGGCGGCGATCGACCTGTTCGGGTTCCTCGTGTTCCTGCTGCCGGCGATCGTGCTGCTCGGCTGGATGTCGTGGCCCTACGTGGTCGAGTCCTGGCGCACCGGCGAGACCTCGAGCAACGCGGGCGGGCTGATCCGCTGGCCGTTCAAGGCGCTGGTGCCGCTGGGCTGCGCGATGCTCGCCGCGCAGGGCGTGGCCGAGGTCGTCAAGCGCGTCGCCTACCTGCGCGGCGACTACGCGATGGACACGCACTACGAGAGGCCGCTCCAATGATCCCGATGGAGTGGATGGCCCCGCTGATGTTCGCGGGGCTGGTGATCGTGATGCTGATCGGCTTCCCGGTCGCGTTCTCGCTCGCCGCGCTCGGGCTGCTGTCGGGCTTCGTGTCGATCGAGCTCGGCTTCTTCCCCGCGCAGTTCATGGCGAACCTGCCGCTGCGCGTGTTCGGCATCCTGTCGAACGACCTGCTGCTCGCGATCCCGTTCTTCACCTTCATGGGCGCGATCCTCGAGCGCTGCGGGCTCGCCGAGGACCTGCTCGAGGGCACCGGCCAGCTGTTCGGCGGCGTGCCGGGCGGCCTCGCGTACGCGGTGATCCTGGTGGGCGCGATCCTCGGGGCGATCACCGGCACGGTCGCCGCGTCGGTGATCGCGATGGGCGTGATCTCGCTGCCGATCATGATGCGCTACGGCTACGACATGCGGCTCGCCACCGGCGTGATCGCCGCGTCCGGCACGATCACCCAGGTGATCCCGCCGTCGCTCGTGCTGGTGGTGCTGGCCGACCAGCTGGGTCGCAGCGTCGGCGACATGTACGCCGGCGCGATCGGCCCGTCGATCGCGCAGATCCTGATCTTCCTCGCCTACATCCTCGTGCTGTCGCTGATCCGGCCGCAGTCGATGCCGCCGCTGCCGCCCGAGGCGCGCACCCAGCGCGGCTGGGTGCTGTGGCGGCGCGTGCTCTGGGGCATGGTGCCCTCGATCGTGCTGATTTTCCTGGTGCTCGGCACGATCTTCCTCGGCGTCGCGACGCCGACCGAGGCGGGCGCGATGGGCGCCGTCGGCGCGCTGGTGCTGGCCGCGCTCCACCGCCGCCTGAGCTGGCCGCTGGTGCGCCAGGGCATGGACTCGACGATGCGGATCACCGCGATGGTGATCTTCATCCTGATCGGCTCGACGGTCTTCTCGCTGGTGTTCCAGGGCGTGGACGGCGGGATCTGGATCGAGCACATGCTGACCAAGGTGACGGGCGGCAGCCCGACCGCGTTCCTGATCGTCGTCAACATCTTCGTCTTCTTCCTCGCGTTCTTCCTCGACTTCTTCGAGATCGCGTTCATCATCATCCCGCTGCTCGCGCCGGTGGCCGACAAGCTCGGCATCGACCTGATCTGGTTCGGCGTGCTGCTGTGCGTGAACATGCAGACCTCGTTCATGCACCCGCCGTTCGGCTTCGCGCTGTTCTACCTGCGCGGCATCGCGCCGAAGGAGATCAAGAGCGCGGACATCTACCTCGGGGCCATCCCGTGGGTCGCGATGCAGCTGATCCTCGTCGCGATCCTGATCTTCTGGCCGGGGCTGGTGACGATGTGGATCGACAAGCCGACGGGCGTCGACCCGTCGACGATCCAGTTCGACATCAAGGGCGAGGAGGCCGCGCCGGGCGGCGAGGGCGGTCGCGGCGGCGAGCCGTCCCGCGATCCGTTCGCCATCCCGAGGGACGAGGCGCCCGCGTCCGACGGGCCGCCCGCCACGGACGGTGCGCCCGCCCGCGACGGCGCTCCGCCCCGGGATGCGCCGGCCGGCGAGGCGCCCGCGTCGCCCGCAGGGAAGGATCCGTTCGCGATTCCCAAGGACTGAGCCGGTCCGCCGGCGGCGAGGGCGATCCCCGCGGGCCCGGCGCCGGGTGCGTACCGGAACGGGCTTCGGAAACGACGAGGGCCGGCGATCGCCGGCCCCCCGATGCGCGGCCCCGGAGAGGGCCGCGGACGACGCGCCGTCAGGCGCGCGTGCTCTGCATGAACTGGTCGAAGCGCGACTCGGCCACGCCGTACCAGGACAGCTGCTCGCGCTGGAAGCCGAAGTACGACTCGCCGAGCCGCTTGAACTCGGGGTTCTTGTCGTTCAGCTCGGCGTACACCTCCTGCGCCGCCTTGAAGGCCGCGTCCATCACCGGCTTCGGGAACGCGCGCAGCTGCACGCCGCTGGCGAGCAGGCGACGCAGCGCCGACGGGTTCTGGTTGTCGTAGCGGGCCGTCATGTACATGTTGGCCTCGTACGTCGCCGACTCGAACGCCGCCTTGAACTCGACGGGCAGCGACTCCCAGGCCTTGTTGTTGACGAGCGCGTGCAGCGCCGGGCCGCCTTCCCAGAAGCCGGGGGTGTAGTAGAACTTCGCGACCTTGCCCAGGCCGAGCTTCTCGTCGTCGTACGGCGCGACCCACTCGGCCGCGTCGATTGTGCCCTTCTCGAGCGCCGAGTAGATGTCGCCCGCGGCGATCTGCTGCGGCACCGTGCCGAGCCGGGCGAGCATCGCGCCGGCGAGACCGGCGATCCGGAACTTCAGGCCCTTCAGGTCGGCGACGGTCTTGATCTCCTTGCGGAAGAAGCCGCCCATCTGCGTGCCGGTGTTGCCCGCGACGAAGGCGGTCACGCCGACCTTGTTCGCGAACTCGTTGAAGACCTTCGCGCCGCCCGCCTCGTACCACCAGGCGTTGTACTGGCGCTGGTTCAGGCCGAAGGGCACGCAGGTGCCGAACGCCCACGCCGGATCCTTGCCGAAGTAGTAGTACATCGCCGTGTGGCCGCACTCGATGGTGCCGTTCTGCACCGCGTCGAGCACCTGCAGCGCGGGCACGATCTCGCCGGCCGCGTGCAGCGACACCTGGAACCGGCCGCCGGTCAGGGCCGCGACGCGCTTGGTGAGGATGTCGGCCGCGCCGTAGAGCGTGTCGAGGCTCTTCGGGAAGCTCGACGCCATGCGCCAGCGCACCTGCTGCTGCGCGCTGACGATCGCGGGGGCGCCGAGGATCACGCCGCCGGTGGCCGCGCCGGCACCGGCGTGTTTCAGGAAGCTGCGTCGGGTCATCTGCTGTGTCTCCGTCTCGGGATGTCGGGGGCGATGTCGGGGGCGGCGGCGCGCCGCGACGCGGTCGTCGGGCTCGATCCGGTCGCGAGGGGCCGTGCGAAGGGCGCGATTCTATGCCCGGTCGTCCATCGCGGCAATTGGGCCGGACCCGTCCGTCGTCGTCTGCGCGGCCGGAGGGGTCGGCCCGCGACGCGGGCCGGCGAGGAGGAGAGGGCGGGACGGGCGGAGGGTCCGCCGCGGAAGGCGGGTGTGGTCGGATCGCGCGCCGGCGACCGGCGGGCCGCGCGGTGGTACGGTACCGCGCCGCGGCGCTGACCCGCCCGCGGCCTGC
>DASPJX010000148.1:0-3272 GCA_035628395.1 Burkholderiaceae bacterium
TCGGCGCGCCGCACAGCACGTCGATGATGCCCTGGCGCATCGCCGCGAACTCGCGGTCCTGCTGGCCCTGCACGAGGCTCGAGCCCGGGTACTGCTTGATGTTGATCCGGCCGTTGGTGCGCTCGCGCACGTAGTTGCCGAAGTTCTCGCCGCACTTGCCCCACGCGAGCGCGGTGCCGACGACGGTCGACATCTTGTATTCGGCCCGGTAGGCCTGCTGGGCCTTCAGGATCGTCGGGAAGCCGAGCACGGCGGTGCCGGCGGCGCCGGTCTTCAGGATCTCGCGTCGTTTCATCGGGGTCTCCTCTCGTGGATGTCGGAATCGGGACGTCAGTAGCCGAGGCTGCGCGGCAGCCACAGCGCCAGTTCGGGGAAGACCGCGACGAGCGCCGCCGCGGTCAGGAACGAGAACACCAGCCAGCCCACCCAGGGCACGGTCTGCTCGATGCGCACGCCGGCGATGCGGCAGGACACCAGCAGGTTCACCGCCATCGGCGGCGTGAACTGGCCGATCGCGATCAGCATCGTCAGCAGCACGCCGAACCACACCGGGTCCCACTGGTACAGCCGCATCAGCGGGATCAGCAGCGGCAGGAAGATCAGGTAGATCGACACGCCGTCGAGGAACATGCCGACGACGAGCATCAGCACGGCGAGCAGCGTCAGCGTGAGCGCGCTGCTCCAGCCGAGCGCGCGGATCGCCTCGACCAGCGGATCGGCCAGCCCGAGCGTGGAGACCGAGTAGGCGAAGATCGCGGCGAGCCCGAGCACCAGCATGATGACCGCCGAGATCTCGGTCGCCTCGCGGAAGGTGTCCCACAGGTCGCGCAGGCCCATCGAGCGGTGGATCACGATGCCGACGAACAGGCCGTAGGCCACCGCGACCACCGCCGCCTCGGTGGGCGTGAACCAGCCCGCGCGCATGCCGCCCAGGATCAGCACCGGCGCGGCGAGGCCCCACGAGGCCTCGCGCAGGCTCCGCCAGAACGGCGGGCGCGGCAGGTCCCGCTCGGCGGTGCCGAGTCCGTGGCGGCGCGACAGCAGGACCGCCGGGATCACGAGCGCGAGGCCGGCGAGCACGCCGGGGATCATGCCCGCGGCGAAGAGCGCCGGCACCGAGGCGCCGGGCACGATCACGCTGTAGACGATGAACGCGATCGACGGCGGGATCAGCACGTCGGTGGCCGCGGCCGCGCCGACCACGGACGCCGAGAACGGCGCCGGGTAGCCGGCGCGCGCCATCGCGCCGATCATCACGCCGCCGACCGCGGCGGCGTTGGCGGGGCCCGAGCCCGAGATGCCGCCCAGCACCATCGCCACCAGGATCGCGACCAGCGGCAGCATGCCCGGGCCGCGGCCGACGCACGCGATCGCGAAGTCGACCATCCGGCGGGCCACGCCCGAGCGGTCGAAGATCGAGCCGACCAGCACGAACATCGGCAGCGCGAGCAGCGGGTACTTGGAGATGCCCGCGTAGAAGTTCTGCGGCGCGGCGAGCGTGCCCCAGAGCATCGTCTCGGGGTTGTGCAGCGCGATCGCGATCATGCCGCCCACCCCGAGCGCGACGCCGATCGGCACGCCGAGGAACATCAGCGCGAAGAACGCGACGAACAGCACCAGCGCGATCATCGCGGTCGCGTCTCGTCCGCGCGCGCGGCGCGCTCGACGTCGGCCGCGTGGGCGCCGCCGGTGAGCGGCGAGCCCGCCGCGATCGCGTCGGCGTCGGCGCCGGGCAGCATCAGGCCGCGGCGGACCTTGCCGGCGACCCCGGCGGCGCGCAGCGCGAGCACCCCGCACAGCAGCGGCACCCAGACGGTCAGCCACCAGCGCGGCAGGCCGAGCGCCATCGTCGTCTCCTGGTAGCTGTACTCGTCCCAGACCACGCGGGCCGACAGCACGCCGAGCAGCAGGAAGAACGCGCAGGTGCAGGTCGCGGACAGCAGCGCGAGACGGCGGCGGCGGGCCGCGCCGCCGGTCTCGTAGAAGTACTCGATGCGGACGTGCCGGTCGCGCGCGGCGGCCGCGCAGGCGCCGGCCACCGTCATCACCACCATCAGCGCGATCGAGATCTCCTCGGTCGCCGCGAAGCTCTCGTCGGTGAAGTAGCGGACCAGCACGTTCGCGCCGGTGAGCAGCACCAGCACCACCATGCAGGCGACGGCGAGGATCTCCTCGGGGAGGATCGCGGCGGTCGGGGCGCGGCGGGCGTCTGCCGGCGGCGCGGCGCCGGGCTCGGGTCGGGACGACATCGGAAGCGGGCGGACGGAGCGGGCGGGCACTGTAACACCCGTTACCGACGCGGCGCCAGCCGGCGCGGCCCGGGCGCCGCGCGTGTATCGTGGGCGCCCCGCAAGCCCGATGGAGGAGGTCCGGGATGGAGAACGCGCTGGACGTGGCGGCCGCCGGCCGGATGCTGGAGGAGCTGTTCGCGCCGTGGGTGCAGGCGCTCGGGCTGCGCGTCGAGGCGATCGGCGGCGGCGAGGCGACCCTGGTGCTGCCGTTCGACCCGACGCTGTCGCGGGTCGGCGGCATCGTCTGCGGGCAGGCGATGATGGCCGCGGCCGACACCGCGATGGTGCTCGCGGTGTCCTCGCAGCTCGGCGGCTTCAGGCCGATGACCACCGTGAGCCTGAACACGAGCTTCATGCGCGCGGCCGCCGGGACCGACCTGCGCGTGACCGCGCGGGTGCTGAAGCCCGGCCGGTCGCTGATGTTCGGCGAGGTGGTGCTCGAGGACGGCGAGGGCCGGCGCGTCGCGCACGCGACGACGACCTACGCGCTGGTCTGAGGCGCGGGGCGCCGCCCGGCGCCCCGTCCGGTCAGCCGCCCGAGGCGTCGCGCCTGCGGCCGCGGGTCCGGACCGCGCCCGCCGAGGCCCGGGTCGCGCCGGACGGGGTCGCGCCCGACTTCGCGGCGCGCGACTTCGTGCCGCCCGACTTCGCGGCGGCCGACTTCGTGCCGGCCGTTCTCGTGCCGGCCGACTTCGCGCCGCCGGACTTCGCGGCGCGGGACTTCGCGGCGCCGGACCCGGAGGCGCCCGACCCGGAGGCGCCGGAGGTCGCGGCGCGGGTGCGGCCGGTCCCGCCCGCCGCGCGCTTCGACGCACCGCCCTGCTTCGACGCACCGCCGTCCTTCGTCGCCGCCCCGGCGCGCGAGGCCGCGGCGCCGCGACCGGTGCCGGCCGGAGCGCGCGTCGCGCCGGTCCTCGAGCCCGCGCGGGTGCCGGCCGGTGCGGCGTCGGCGCCTGCGCGCGAGCGGCGCGAGGCGTTCCC